>JAPJMW010000149.1 GCA_026461505.1 Beijerinckiaceae bacterium | reverse complement strand
TTCGCTGACGCTCGGAAATCCAAAGCCAATTCTCTTTTTCGTGGCGCTTCTACCCTCGATCATTGATCTTGAGAATTTAACACTCGCCGATTTTGTAACCGTTGCCGTGCTGATCGCCTTCATCATTGCGGGTACGTTAACGGCCTATGCGACGGCTGCAGCAAAGGCACGGCAATTGTTTTCCAGCGTATCTGCGCGCCGACGGATCAATCGCATCACGGGAAGTATCTTGGCCATTGCGGCTGTTCTGATCGCCTTGGGCTGATCGATCCGGTTTGATCGACCCCATCAGAAATAAGGGTGGTACAGCTACCCCGGCTCGAACGGGGGACCTCTAGATCCACAATCTAGCGCTCTAACCAACTGAGCTATAGCTGCATAAGTGAAAAGCGGGCGGACCCTACGCCGGCCCGCCCGCTTTTTCAAGACCCTTTAACCGCAGAGATTAACGGCTTTGCCGTGTTGTCTCAACCGCATGATCAATTGCCTTGCGAACCGGCTCGGTCGCTTTGGCCGCAATGGCTTGAGCGAGCGAAGACATTTCCTTGGCCTCGCCTAAGGTTCTTTGGACGCCAAGACGCAATTCAGTCGACTGCAAATCAATCAAATCCGACAAAGTGTGAGCTTTCGTCACCGCGCGGAAATAATTGAAAGCCGCATGGGTTTGCGCCTCGACAGCCTCGGCCATACGAAGTTGCAGCTCCTTAAGCCCCGACTGAACCACCGCACTGCTTGCCTCAAAGCCTTGGGCCAGCTGGTTGGTTGCTTCTTGGGATTTTGCAAAGGCTGTTCGGGCTTGTGCGAGAGATTGTTCGGCCACGCCACGGATCGCGTCAACAGGCGGCACCGCACGTGTGGACGATGGTAAAGCAGCCTTGACGGGCTTTTCAACCTTTGGTGCGGCTTTAGCCTTAGCTTTGGCCCATTTGCTCAAAGGCGTTTTAGAAACCGTCTTCTTGGCCTGAATTGGCGCTGCTTCGACGATCAAGCCATTGCTTAAAGGAGCAGAGGTTGAAAGTTTTTCAGTGGCGACAGGCGCAGCCGTTACCGCCATTGGCTTTGAAGGTGCTTTCGCTTCCTTCGCGAACTTTGCAGGCGTTACGCTTGATTTACTTGGAACTCCAACATCGGATGCCATTTGCCCCTCCTATTGGTGATAAAAAATCTAGCCCGGTCTTACTTCGACTTTACGGTGGAAGCAGCCTTGCGAATTTCGGCGGCGGCACCTTCAACCGTTGCTTGCGCGGTTTCTGCGACCTTTTTGGCCGAAGCCTGAACGGTTGAGCCAAATTCGGTCATTTGAGCCTGCAAGGATGAAACCTGCGTTTTTACAAATTCGGTCTGGATATGGACGACTTCCTGCACGTCCTTGGCGTGTAAAAGGCGCTGGGCCAGATCAAACGCTGCCGTAACATTTTGCTCGGCATAGCCCATGGCGCGCTTGGCCAAGTCACGCGATTGGTGCTGCGCGGTCGTTGCCTGAGTGTCTGCAGCCGCTACAGCCTTATTGGCCGCGCCGATGAAGCCGTCAAACGCCGTCTTGGCCTGTTCGACGCTTTTTTCCGCTAAATCGCGCATTTCTGCAGGAATTTCATAACCAGATGGTGACTTTGCCATGATGCAGTCCTTTTTGAGGGTAATAGGGCAACTGGCCCTGTATCAGTAATACTGCAGTGCAATATAATGCTGCACTGCACAATCGTCAATGGTCGGGTCCCGTTAACGGTGTTTGATGGTTGTTCGACCTTCGGGTGAGATTCGATTCGACGCGGTGATGACCAAACGATAAATATTTATCCGATCATTTTATGAAATTTGTGAGAAGCCAAAGGGTTCCCTATCGAATGAGCGACGGCAGAAGCCCCCATTCCGGTCGATCCAGCGACAATTCGGCATCGCCAAAAGGGCGGATTCGGTTTGTTTGGCAGACCAATTCTGCCGGCCAGTTCCATTTTCCTGACGTTCACGAAGCCATTACTGGGCTCTATCGTACGCTTTCGGGCAAGGTTTGGCCGCATAACGATAGGGTTAGCGACGCGCTCCACTCCCGCGAAACCTTTGTCAGCCTCGAAACGACCCTCTCCTTGGATGGCATTGCATCGGCTGACATTATCTTGTCCGGAACGCCGCTTTTCGATGCTGATCATCGCTTTAACGGCTATCGCGGCTTTGGATTTATCAAGGCTTTGGCAAAGGTTGCGGCAAAACCCGAGCCCGAACCAATATCCGAGCCCGCTCCGTCAAAACCCGTCGATGCACCTTGGTCAACCTCGAATGGTCTGAGCGAGAGCGAACGGAATGCCTTTCGCGAAATCGCAAAAGCCTTGGGCGCCCGTCAACCGGATCTTGAGCCCGAGCCCCCGATGGTCGCGGAAGCGCCTCACCGGCCAAGGATCGATGAGGTTGAGCCTACACCGGAACAATCAGGCGGTTCGGATCGGCTGATGGAGGTGATCAATCGCCTCCCTATTGGTATTCTCATCAGCCGTGGTGGCGTTCCCATCCTCATGAACCAGCCGCTCCTCGATTGGCTTGGCTATGAAAGCGCGGACGCGTTTTTCGAAATCGGTGGGATTGATACGATGTTTGGCGGACGCGATCCGTCTCGTCGTGCCGTTGAAGATGATGGTGCCATGCTATTGCGCCGTCGCGATGGCGATATGGTGGCTTTGGGCGTTAAACTGCAAACCGTGCAATGGGATGATTTGCCCGCCAGCATGATGATTTTTGAGAAGGTCACATCACCCAAGGATGAGTTCGTCCCGTTTGACGATGAACCAGTAAGCGCAGGCACGGGCGTTTCTGCCAGCGAGCTATCGGCTATTCTCGACACGGCCACCGACGGGGTGGTTGTTCTCGACAACAATGGACGGGTTCTCTCCATGAACCGTTCGGCGGAAGCTTTGTTTGGCATCGATACGATCGAGATTTCGGGCGAGCATTTCACCACGCTGCTTTCTGAGAACAGCCGTAACCGGGCCCTGGATTACCTTGAAGGCCTCAAAGACAATGGCGTTGCCAGCGTGCTGAATGACGGCCGCGAAGTAACCGGCCAGACGCAGGATGGCGGAAACATCCCGCTTTTCATGACGATGGGCCGCATTGGCACCTCGTCCGAGCCGAAATTCTGCGCCGTGCTGCGTGACATTACCGCCTTCAAGCGGGCCGAGCGCGACTTTATCGAAGCGCGCCGAGCCGCCGAAACCGCCAGCGCCCGAAAATCAGATTTTCTCGCACGGATCAGCCATGAAATCCGCACGCCTCTATCGGCGATTATCGGCTTTGCCGAGATTATGCATGATGAGCGGTTTGGTGTTCTAGGGAACACGAAATATCGCGATTATGTCCATGATATCCTCAAATCCGGCGCGCATGTGCTCGATCTTGTGAATGATTTGCTGGATCTGTCGAAGATTGAGGCCGGACGCGCGGATCTCACTTTCGTCGAAGTGGACGTGAACACTTTGCTGCTTGAGGCCGCTAATACGGTTCAAGAATCAGCCAATAAAGCGCGGGTGATTTTGCGAACGAGCTTGGCATCGCATATGCCCGCGATTGTCGCCGATGAGCGGTCGCTGACCCAAATCATGCTGAACATTCTCTCCAACGCCATCAAATTCACGCCCGCAGGCGGTCAGGTGATCGTTTCGACCACGCGATCGCCCGATGGCGAAGTGATTATCCGCGTCAAAGATACGGGCGTCGGCATGACGGAAACGGATATTGCAACGGCTCTAGAGCCGTTTCGGCAGGTGACAACAACCCGCCGCGCGGGTGGCACCGGACTTGGTTTGCCGCTCACAAAGGCGCTGATTGAAGCCAACCGCGCCTCCATGGCGATACGAAGCGCTCGTCACTCCGGAACCGTGGTCGAAATTACCTTTCCGCCAACCCGCGTTCTGGCCGACCGCTAATCTGCCGCACACGACGCTCTTGCAAAATGTCAGGAAAACTCTGACATGGTAGGCATGTCTCACCCTGCGGGAGTAATCCGATGAGCATTCAATTTCCAATGCCGGACGAAGCCATTCTGGCACGCCGCGATGCGATCATCGCTGGCCTTGCCCCGCTTGTGCCCGAATCCTCGCTGATCACAACGGAAGATGAGCGACGCGCCTTTGAAACCGATGCGCTGACGGCCTATCGCCGAATGCCGCTCGCCGTTGTTTTGCCAACCACAACGGAAGAAGTTGCGGCTGTGCTGAAGTTTTGTAACGAGCAGGGCGTGAAAGTGATCCCTCGCGGTGCAGGAACCTCGCTCGCAGGCGGGGCTATTCCGCAAGAAGATGCCATCGTTGTCGGCGTCGGCAAAATGAACCGCGTCCTCGACGTCAATTTCGCCGACCGCACGATGCGCGTGCAATCGGGCATTACCAATCTCGCGATTTCAGGTGAGGTTGCACATAAGGGTTTCTTCTACGCGCCCGATCCGTCCTCGCAATTGGCGTGCACGATTGCGGGTAATATCGCGATGAATTCCGGCGGCGCGCATTGCTTGCGTTATGGCGTCACCACCAACAATATTTTGGGCGTCCGCATGGTGCTGATTGACGGCACGATTGTCGATATCGGCTCGGATGCAATGGATGCAGCAGGGCTTGATTTACTCGGCCTCGTGATCGGCTCGGAAGGCCAGCTTGGTGTTGTCACCGAAGCCACTGTTCGCATTTTGCCTTTGGCTGAGGGCGCGCGTCCTGTGTTGTTTGGTTTTGATTCAAGCGAAGCCGCAGGCCGCGCGGTAGCTGCCATTATTGGTGCGGGGATTATTCCCGTTGCGATGGAATTTATGGACAAACCCGCAATTGAAATCTGCGAGGCCTTTGCTCATGCAGGCTATCCGTTAGACGCCGAAGCCCTTCTCATCATCGAAGTTGAAGGCTCCGATGTCGAAATGGATGCGACGCTCGCAAAAATAGTGAAAATCGCAAAAGAGCACGGTGTGCAAACGGTAAAGGAATCAAAATCAGCAATGGAGACGGCCGCCATTTGGAAAGGCCGTAAATCGGCCTTCGGTGCAACAGGTCGTATTGCCGATTATATCTGCATGGATGGCACAATCCCCACGGGTCAATTGCCATTGGTACTGCGCCGCATTGATGAAATTGTGAAAAGCTACAGCTTGCGCGTTGCCAATGTGTTTCACGCGGGCGATGGTAATTTGCATCCGCTCATCCTCTATAATTGCAACGATGCAGAAGAAGCGCATAAAGCCGAAGAAGCAGGTAATGATATTCTCAAACTCTGCGTTGAAGTCGGTGGTTGCTTAACCGGCGAACATGGTGTGGGCATTGAAAAGCGCGATTTGATGCGCAAGCAATTCACCGAGATTGATTTGAACCAGCAAATGCGCGTGCGTGCGGTTTTTGATCCGGCGTGGTTGCTTAACCCTGCAAAGGTATTCCCGCTCGACGGAAGGCCTTCGGTATGAGTGAGGCGACCTCTCTTTTTGCCGAAGATGAAATTATTGCCAGCGTTCGCCAAGCCTATGCGGCCAAGACGCCGATTGTCATTGAAGGCGGCGGCACGAAAGCTGTTATTGGTAGACCGGTACAAGCAGCAACATCGATCTCGACACGCGCGCTAAACGGCGTGACCTTATATGAGCCATCAGAGATGGTGATCTCGGCTCTGGCTGGAACACCGCTTAAAGAAGTGGAGCGACGACTGGCTGAAAAAGGTCAAATGCTTCCCTTTGAACCTGCGGATTATCGTACACTCCTCGGCACCCAAGGCGAGCCAACCATGGGCGGGCTAACCGCCACTAATCTGTCAGGTCCGCGCCGTGTTGTAGCAGGTGCCTGCCGCGATAGTTTGATCGGTGTTCGCTTCATCAATGGCAAAGGCGAAATGGTGAAATCGGGTGGCCGTGTGATGAAGAATGTCACAGGTCTTGATCTCGTCAAATTGCTTTGTGGTTCGCATGGGACATTGGGGCTATTAACCGAAGTAACCTTCAAGGTTCTGCCGCGCCCTGAAACCACTGTTACACTCGCCCTGCACGGGCTTGATGATGCGCGTGCCATTGAAGCCATGTCGATGGCTTTAGGATCACCTTTCGATATCACCGCCGCCGCTCATTTGCCCAACGGAGTTGAACGTGTTTCGGCGACCGTCTTACGCCTCGAAGGATTTGTTCCTTCCGTCGATTATCGCTTCAATCGTTTGAAAGATCTCTTGAAAGGATTTGGTACCTGCGATCGATTAGAGAACGAGGCATCAACCTCCCTTTGGAAAAAAGTGCGGGATGTCACTTGGCTTGCCGAACCACGCGATCATGCGATTTGGAAAATTTCGATCGCGGCATCAAAGGCACCCGCTTTGCTTGCGAAACTGAAACCGCCCCTCAATTTCCGCCATCTGTTTGATTGGGGCGGTGGTCTGATCTGGCTCCAAACATCAGCCTTGGGCGATGCAGGTGCTGCATTAATACGTGCCGCTTTATCGGACACGGGTGGACATGCAACGCTCATTCGCGGACCGGAAAATCTTCGTGCGAATATTGATGTGTTTGAACCGTTGAGCCCTGCCTTGCAGTCGCTCTCAAGCAACATCAAAGCAAGCTTTGATCCTGAACGCATTCTCAATCCGGGCCGCATGGCGGCAAGTCTATAGGCGTTATCCATGCAAACCAGTTTTCTGCCAGAAGCGCTCCAAGAACCCGCTATGCAGGCATCGGAGAAAATTCTCCGCACCTGCGTGCATTGCGGTTTCTGCACCGCGACTTGCCCGACCTATGTGTTGCTTGGTGACGAACTCGATAGTCCGCGCGGTCGCATCTACATGATCAAAGATATGTTGGAGCGCGGCAAACCAGCTTCCTCCGATGTTGTTAAACATGTCGACCGTTGCCTGTCCTGTCTGTCGTGCATGACGACGTGTCCTTCCGGCGTGCATTACATGCATCTTGTCGATCATGCGCGTGCGCATATTGAAGCGACCTATGAGCGTCCTTTTTCTGACCGCGCGATTAGGGCGGTGCTTGCTGCTATCTTACCCTACCCGAACCGGTTTCGTGTGGCCTTAACCTTAGCAGCATTAGGCAAGCCTTTCGTCCCGTTGATCCGTTTGCTGCCGGGCATAGGTTCCAGACTTTCAGCCATGCTGGCTTTAGCGCCTTGGTTTTTGCCTGGAAAATCGCCTTATGAAGCGCCGCAATCCATCGCTCCGCAAAGCGAAAAGCGCGGTCGTGTTGCGATTTTAACCGGATGCGCTCAACCGGTATTGAATCCCGACATCAATGAAGCCGCCATCCGTCTTCTCACCCGCATGGGTCTTGAAGTGGTGGTTCCCAAAAATCAGGGCTGCTGCGGTGCGCTTGTTCACCACATGGGCAAGGATGATGCGAGCCATGCCTTTGCCAAACAGATGATCAATGCGTGGACGGCCGAGATTGATGGCGAAGGTTTGGACGCTATTGTTATTACAGCATCGGGCTGCGGTACTACGATTAAAGATTACGGCCATATGTTCCGCAATGATCCGGAATGGGCAGAAAAAGCGGCAAAGGTTTCAAGCCTTGCCAAAGACATTACCGAAGTGCTGACCCGTTTCACTTTGCCTGAACCTGCCATTCAAACAGGACAAACAATTGCGTATCATTCCGCTTGTTCGATGCAGCATGGCCAGCAATTGCGCGATGAACCAAAAAAGCTTCTCAAAGCCGCTGGCTTTAACGTGAAGGATGTTCCTGAAGGCCATATTTGCTGCGGCTCGGCGGGAACCTATAACATGCTGCAACCGGAAATTTCCGGTCAACTTCGTGAAAGAAAAGTTAGCAACATCGAAAAGCTTAATCCCGATATCATCGCCACAGGCAATCTTGGTTGCATGAGCCAGATCGGTAAAGGATTGGCGGATCGCGGTAAGGCCGTTCCTGTTGTGCATACGGTTGAGTTGATCGACTGGGCAACCGGTGGCCCTAAACCGCGCGGCATCGCGTGACAATTGTGTCGTTAAAACACTCTCTCCCTTTTTCCGTCATTGCGAGCGAACGCGAAGCAACCCAGTTGAAGATGCAAGAAGAGGCGCTACGGATCCGTAACACGTTAGAAAATTTTGTTAGCTGGATTGCTTCGCTCGTCGCTCGCAAGGACGAATTTTCTGCACTAGTGCACATTGTGCCTCATTAAAAAATGATCACTTTCGATACGCCGCTTCCCATTGATGAAGCCCTCCCCGAGCTTCTCTCCGCTTTAAGCACGCACACCAAATCTGTACTCGTGGCACCGCCGGGTGCGGGTAAGACGACGCGGGTTCCTTTGGCGCTGATGGATGAAGCGTGGACCAAGGGCAGCAAAATCCTTGTGCTCGAACCTCGTCGTTTGGCCGCGCGGGGTGCTTCTGCCCGCATGGCGGCAACGCTTGGGGAAGAAGTTGGGAAACGCGTTGGCTTGCGCGTTCGCATGGGCTCTAAAATCTCGAAAGAAACGCGCATCGAAGTGATAACCGAAGGCGTGTTCACCCGCATGATTTTGGATGATCCCGAATTAAAGGGGGTCGCCGCCGTTCTGTTCGACGAATTCCACGAACGCTCACTTGATGCCGATCTTGGCTTGGCCCTCGTGCTTGATGCGCAAAGCGCGCTGCGGGATGATTTACGCGTGCTGGTGATGTCGGCAACGCTAGATGGCGCACGGGTGGCGAACCTCATTCAAGATGCACCCGTCATCACCAGCGAAGGCCGCGCTTTTCCGGTTGAGACCCGCTATGTCGGGCGTGATCCGAACCGCCGGATGGAGGACGATGTTACCGACACCGTCCTTAAAGCACTGCGCGCAGATCTTGGCTCGATGCTCGTCTTTCTACCGGGGCAAGGCGAAATCCGCCGCGTCGAACGCCTGCTAAACGAGCGTGTGACGGATCCCACCATCGACATCGCCCCGCTCTATGGCGCTATGGACCAACGCGCACAGGATTTGGCGGTTCAACCCGCCGCATCAGGCCGCCGCAAAATCGTGTTGGCCACATCGATTGCGGAGACCTCGTTAACGATTGAAGGGGTCCGGATCGTCATCGATTCCGGTCAATCGCGCGTGCCCCGTTACGAGCCGGGGATCGGGCTCACGCGGCTTGAAACCGTTCGCGTCTCGCGCGCTTCCGCTGACCAGCGCCGTGGCCGTGCGGGCCGCACGGAGCCCGGCATTGCCTATCGACTCTGGGACGAGGCCGCTAACGGTGCGCTGGAGCCGTTCTCCAAGCCTGAAATCCTCTCGGCCGATCTGTCTGGCTTGGTGCTCGATTGCGCCGTCTGGGGCGTCACCGACATAGCGCAATTGGGATTTCTGGATCCGCCGCCTGCGCCTGCGCTTAATGAGGCCGTCCGCCACCTCCAAGCGATTGGAGCGTTGGATGAGGCGGGCCGGATTAGCGAGGACGGAAAGGCGATCCGCGCGCTGCCTTTGCCGCCGCGCCTTTCGCGCATGATCATCGAGGCCGGACGACGCGGCGAAGCGCAGCTTGCCGCAAATATTGCAGCGCTTCTGACCGAGCGGGGATTGGGAGGTCTTTCCGTCAATCTAGAACACCAGCTTGATCAGTTCCGTCGGGATCGCTCGCCGCGCGCGGAAGAAATGCGGCGTTTGGCCAAAGGCTGGGCCACTACGGTTTCCAACTCGGCCACACGGGCAGAACTCTCGCCCGGTGGCGTTTTAGCGCTGGCCTATCCCGATCGTGTCGCCAAAGCGCGCGGCGCGACGGGTGCTTTCGTGATGGCCAATGGGCGGGCGGCATCGGTTGAAGCCCATGACAGCCTCGCCCGTGAAGCCTATCTCGCGATTGCCGAAGTCACCGGGCAGGCCGCCTCTGCCCGTATTCTTTTAGCCGCCCCTTTGACCTTGGCAGATCTTGAAGCGGAATTTGCCGAGGCCATCAAAGAGACCGATGAGCTGAGCTTTGACAAAGCCGCAGCAGCGCTTAGGGCGCGGCGGGTTAAACGGCTTGGAGCTTTGGTGCTCAATGAGCAGGTTCGGCCGGTTCCGGCGACGGACGAGGCTGCAAATGCCTTGGCCAAAGGTATCGCGAGCCTCGGTATCGCGCGCTGGCCGCTGACGGCGTCTGCCCGGCAATGGCTTGACCGGATCCGGTTTTTGCATCGGGCGGATCCTGCGTGGCCCGATCTATCGGATGAGTCGCTTGAGACGAGCGCAGCCGACTGGCTGTCGCCCTATCTCACTGGCAAGGTAAGCCTCGCTGATCTAGGCGCCGATCGACTTCGCGAGGCGCTGGAATCGCTTCTCGATTGGCAAGGCGCCAAGCGGCTAGAGGAAGAAGCGCCAACGCATTTTCTGGCCCCGACGGGTAACCGACATCCGATTGATTATGATGCGGTCGAGGGGCCAGTGCTCACGATCCGCGTCCAAGAATTATTCGGGCTCAAAGAACACCCCTCTGTGGCGCGTGGCAAGCTACCGCTTGTGCTCCATTTGACGTCGCCGGCCCATCGCCCCATCCAGATCACAAAAGATCTACCCGGCTTTTGGCGCGGGTCTTGGGCGGCAGTGAAATCGGAAATGAAGGGACGATACCCCAAACACCCTTGGCCAGACGATCCGGCCAACGCGATGCCTACAGCTCGAGCCAAGCCGCGCGGCACTTGAATTGTGTTGGATATGGCTGGGGCGGGAGGATTCGAACCTCCGCATGGTGGAATCAAAATCCACTGCCTTACCGCTTGGCGACGCCCCATCGCGATTCGCTTGCCCATAGGAGCAGCAGGCGATCCTTAATTCGGCTATCGCGCGGACGCAAGCCAGCAACACCGCTAAACTTCCAATTGTAGGACAAATTTGGCCAGATTCACGCTTACTGAGCCAAAACTGCGTCATTATATAGCGCCGCATTCGGGATCATCGAAGCGTAGCGCAACCTGGTAGCGCAGCTCGTGCGGGACGAGGGATTCGAAAATTCAAATCCTTTCGCTCCGCCCAGCCTTCGCCCGTGCGGGCTTCGGCTCGGCCCACCAAGGGTTCTTATTCGTCGGTTAAATGCTGGGAGACGAGATCATCGACCACATCCGGATCCATCGGATTATCGAACTGAAGCTCATAGCCGTCCGACGTGGTGCCTAAAATGGTAGCGGGATAATCGTCGCCCAAGAGCCGAAGCCGCACCGAGTCACCTTTTCGTTTCAAGATATAGCGGGTGGCTTCACGAAACAAAGCGCGATCCAGTACCAGCCAGCGAACGACGCCATCAAGAACAACGTCATGTTCATCGAGACCAAGCTCGGCAATGATGCAGCACGGACGCTTCGCGATATTCTGGGGGGAGGAATTATTTGGACGGTCCAGCATTACGGGCTCCTATCAGTCAAAACATCGGCAATTCACATGGTTAAGATGCTGACCGAATATTTTTTGATTTTTTTCTGAACCGATCCAAGACCGCTTCAACGACGATTTTATTAAGCTCGAATGAATCGGCGATCGCATCATCGGTCGTGTTGGCCTTTGAGGCGGCATCAACCTGTTCATTCACTTGCCTTGCGCGATCGCTCAAGACGCCTTCAAGGACCTTGGCGATTTCTGCCAAGCCGCTTGCGACGCCTTGTTCGATATTTTTACCGAAGGCGCGCATTTCTTCGACGGGCGTTATCGCTGCATCAACAGCAAGTAGGCGATCAGCTAATTCGGCTTGGGTTTGTCCCAAACGGTCCAACCCTGAGACCAACCGGTTGAGCGATTCATCAAAGGACGCCGCAACAGCTCCAAAGCCTGCGGCTAAACGCTCATCAACCGACGCTGCTAATTGATCCGATACGGTGCCGACGTCTAATGGGCGGAGCGATGTGCGGATTAATTTTTCAACTTCGCTATGATGTTCCGAATAGATTCGGCCGCGTTCATTGCCTGCGGCAGCAATTGTCGACAGCTCAAGAGCAATAGCCTCAAAGCCTCGATTTTGCTGCAACTCGAGAACATGCCCCAAACGCTCTGTACCGCGAACCTGCTCCGCTACATTTTGAACGGCATCAAACAAATCGATGCGACTATTCTCGATGACTTGCGATACCCGACCAATACCTTCTGCTAGTCGATTTGAAGCTGCACGGTCGCGCAGAATGGCCTCCTCGCGCATGCTATCAAGAGCGTCACCAATCATATCGACACGCTTTAATTGCGTGAGTGTTTGGCCTTGCCGAATGGAAAGGCCTTCCACTTGCTCAACAAGTTTTGCCAACACTTCCGTTTGCGTTTCTTGGCGCTCACCCAATCGCTTCATAACCTCAGCGCTTCGGGTGATAAGACCTTGTGTTGTTCTAAAAGCACCAAGGAGAGATCCGGCGATAGCCACCGTGGTGCCATCAACTGTTCCCACGGCGCCTGCGCTGCCCGTACCCTGCGCCTCTAGATTACTAATACGCGACAGCCATGTCTCAAATTCACGCTTAATCGAATTAGCAGCCGTTGTACCAAAACGTGCAATCAAGCCAAGGCTTAATGATCCGAACAACCCAAACAGCGAAGCCGAGAAGCCCGTTGCCATACCGGTCAATGGAGCTTGAAGATCGCGCAACACATTTTTAATTGCGTCCTCCGATCCCGTACCCGCCTCATTCAATCCGCCGATAATTCCACCGACGGAAGCAACCATTTCCATAAGGCCGATAAAGGTCCCTATAAGACCCATTAAAATCAAAGTACCCGTGATATAATTGACGAGCGACCTCTCACTCTTAATCCCCTCGCTGATCGTCGCAATCAATGTGTTGCGCTGGGTAAGCGATGCCCGCAAGGCGCGGGTCTTTAACATCTCGCCCATCACATCTTCATAAATGGGTCCGAGGATCGTAGGCAGGCTAAACACTTTTGCCGGCTCTGCCGCTCGCATCAGCCGAAGCACGCCCCCATGATCGCCTGATCGTTCCATTTCGTCGAAATCAGCCCATGTTTCCTTCATTGCTTGCAAAGCATGATATTCACCAAACAGATGATAGTTCGATATCAATGCTTTTACCGTACCAAAGGCAAATACACTGATAATGGCCAAGTTTAACGCGGGTTGGGGGCGGATGCCGTTTAGGGCAAATTCAGATTGCCAAAAGGCCAATGCGAGAATGGCAAAGATCACGACGCATGATTTAAAGAGTTCAACTTGTATTGTTCTTAATGAATTAGCATCACGCGTCATGGAAGATGATTTCATAGCTCAATAAATCCATTATGATTAAAGGGCAAAAAGCTCAACAATGTCTGATAAATCTTGATTAGTTATATCTTCGATACCCACTCTAATTTGATCGGCAGGAAATCCTGCATCAACTAAAAATTGACGAAGGGCCATCGCTCGATAGTAACCATATCGACGTGCTTCGGTTACGTTACCGTTCTGTACATTGGCAAATGCACGCACCTGAAGCGTCCGGTCAGCCAGCTGATTTTTTCGAGATGAAACCAATTCTGTTAGTTTAGACGCACTCGCTTCATCAACCCGAACAGCACGTGGTTGGTATTCTATAGTGATGAGAGCTTTATTTGTCTTAACATCAGTAGACCCGCCAAATGGGCGAATGTCGGCTGGGCGCCGCGACACAATCCTTTTATTGTCGGGGTTTTGTGTCGGAGACGCAAAATAATATTTTCCTGCTTCGGGATCGAGCTCTGCCGTTTGAGAGCTTGTTGGCGGATTACTAGGAATAATTTTAGAATCGCCAATATTATCAGCTGTTCCCGCCGTTGCTGATTTACCATTCGATATCAGGGAATCATTCACTCCGTGAGAGGCAACCTTTTGCCCCTCTTCAATCGAAAAATTTTTATCCTCTTGAATTTTTATAAGCGTACTTGGCTCAGCGATAATCGTCTCTTTCTGGGGCTTTGCCTCTGTAACAGGCAAATTTGCATTTGGCGGATCGCTTTTGCGGGAAAGCGCCTCTAAAATTTGCGCGGTCATTTTGTCGATCGACATAGGCGCGCCAGAACTGTCAACCTTCGCCGCTTTAGCAATCGCCAAAATCTGGCTTTTAGAGGATGACTGAGAAATGTTGACGACAACTAAGCTCAAAATCATCATCAAAAAGATAAGCATCATCGTCATCGTCGACAATGCATCTACGAAGCCTGGCCAATAATTTACTTCTTCACCGTCTGATGAACCTGCCATCGTGGAATTCACACCTAACCAAAATCACGCACGGATATATTAAGTTACCTTACGTCAATTTACAATGTGTTTAAAACCGAGCTTCTGATGGATTGGATTTACCCTGCTTTAAGATTACGAAGGATCTGATCCTTGGGGCCATCCGCTATTATTCGGCCGTCCTGCATCAAAATAACGCGATCCACCAAATCAAGAAGGGCGGCACGGTGGGTAGCAACAATCAGCGTTCTGCCATTAAGCCAGGGTGTTAAGCCATTAATGATTTGGCGTTCGATCGTATTGTCCATGGCAGCGGTTGGCTCATCTAAAAGTAGCATTTTTGGGTCGCCTATCATTGCGCGTGCAAGGCCGACCGCTTGTCGCTCGCCACCTGATAGTCTTTCGCCCCTTGGCCCAACTCTGAAGCTGAAGCCCTCGGCATTTTTTGCGGCAAAATTCGCTACACCGGATATCGCTAAAGCATGCTCAACCAGACCCTGATCGGGTCGTTCGAGCCCAAAGAAAAGGTTAGCGCGTAATGTATCATCGAATAAGTTTGAATCCTGCCTCATATAGGCAATTTGGCGACGAATATCTCTCGGTGAAAATTGCCGGATGTCACTGTCATCAAGTTGAATGGCGCCATCTTCTGCGTCAAGCAGGCGAACAATTAAACGCAGTAGCGTGCTCTTTCCAGAGCCAACACGGCCAATAATACCAATGCGTTCGCCAGGCCGTATGGATAAATTGATGCTGTGCAGGCTCGGTGACGGGGAACCTGGATAGGTGAAACGCACATTGATGAAATCAATTTTTCCAAGAATTTTTTTATGCGCCGCAAGACCGCTATCGCCGGCAAGTTCGATAGGAGCGTTTAAAACCATTCGAATGGGTTCGAGGGTTTTGCGGGCCTGAATAACCCTTTGGGATTGTCCAACAAATTGCGTAATTGGGCCAATGAGCCGACCAACAAGCATCGTAGCGGCTGATAACGCGCCAACGCTCATGGCATTCTGGCTAATCTCGTAAACCCCTAAGACAAGGGTAGCAACCGTCATGGCCTGGCTGATTGACATCGTCCATTGCTGGGCGAACGCATGGGCAAGTCGGGACATATGGCTGCCATAAGCGGTCGCATCGGCAAGGCGTTCCCATTTGTTAAGCAGCGCTGATTCAACCGTCGTCGTCTTAACCGTCTCCAAGCCTTCAATCGTCTCGATCACGGAATTCGATTGAAGCCGCATCAGCACCAAAAACGGAGCCAGACGCGAGCGACTGGCAAAATGCGCTACGGCAAAAATGGCACCGACGATGAGCGCTCCTGCCAAAGGAACCAGCGCCACAGTACCCGCAACCGCAGCTAAGATAATCGACGTGATAAAGATAAAGGGCACGTCCACAAAAAGAGACAGAAAAGCCATTGGAATTAATTGGCTATAACTTTCTAAATCCCGAATCGTTTGAGCCAACGCGCCGCCGGTGCGGGGCATCGCAACCATTCTCCCATGAACCAATCGACGGTAGAACCGCACTTGAACAACATGGCTAATGTCTGCCGCAATGGAGTCGATCAGTCTGACTTTCACGTGTCGAAGGGCGAGATCGGCGGCGAGTGCTATAACAATGCCAATCGTCAATGCCCAGAGCGTTTCATAGGCCAGATGGGGAATCACACGGTCATAAACTGCCATCGAAAAAATAGGGACAAGCACCAGCAAGAAATTGCTTAGAGCACCCGCCACAGCAAGTTGCGTGAGCGCGCCAGGCCGTTTGCGCAACATTGTCGAAATCAGAAAACCGATAACGGATTGAACCGGGCGATCATCCGCATGATCCGCATCCTCATCGACACCCCCATCGGAAGGGCGCTTAGTGAATTCGTGGATGGGGCGGATCAAAAATAGCGACCCAGAATAGGTGGATTCAACATGTTTGCGATCAATCGGCAGATCGCGATCCACCGTGCGGCAAAGAAAGGCCCAGCGATTAATTTTTAGAATGAGGATCCGGCATTGGCCGTCCCGGTCAATAACAAGGCAAGGAAAATCGGTCTCATGTAATTGAGTGAGACGGCCATTTCGGGGAACAAGTTCCAGCCCAAGCTCCGACGCATAGGCGATCGCCGTCTCTGGCGAAAGCGCCTCCGTCGTCGTGTCCGGACGGGTAAGATCGATAGGTTGGTCAAACCATTGGCCTGCTAGATAATCGAGCGCCCGAATAATCGACATCTTGCCGGGCGCTTCATTGCTCGGCTGCGGTGCTTCGTCGGAAGGTGAAGCAGAGCCATCGTCGATTTCAGCATCGATTATCGCTTCGGAGCCGCTCGACTGCCGTGCTTCATCGGTCGGGGCGAGCCGAAGCACGCGGGATGGCGGTGTGGCGATCGCGATGACCGATGCGCCCTCGTTAGAAGGATGGGCATTATCGGGGTCATCATTTGATGGTGAAACAGACATATTCTGCCTTAATTCCGCAACGATAATACTTTAGGGACTAACAACAACAGATAATGCCGTAGCGTAATATATATAAATTATTAAATAAATTGAAAAATTATCGAATAAATTTAACGATTTTTGGAATAGTCGGTTCTATTTTATTAAATATGAACACTTCTCTCGAAAGTGTAGTTCTAGGTTTTTAAACGCTATGGTTGAACTTCCTAAAGATAAGAGTGCACCGCCTGCCCTAAAAATGGGCACACCCGGTCCAATCCCCTATCCGCGCCAATCCCATAAAATTATTCTGGGAGCCTCGCGAAGCTTCGTCATTCTAACGGCTATATCTGTTATCGCCTTGCTCGCTTGGGCTTCAACCACCGAAATCGATCGCGTTATTCGAGGCTTCGGAAAAATTGTTCCGCAATCGCAAGTTCAAACGGTTCAGCATTTTGAAGGCGGCATCTTGACAGAAATTCTTGTCAGGGAGGGAGATAGCGTTAATCAAGGCGCGCCACTGTTGCGGATTGATAATAGTTTTTCTCGATCAGAATTGGCACAAGCCACCATCGATATGAAAGCCAAGCAGGCCCGCATGGTCCGGCTAACGACTGAAGTACGCGATGTCGAAACGCTCGTTTTTCCGGACGAATTGGAAAATGATATTCCGAAAATTGTTGAACGCGAACGGGAGTTTTTCAACGGCAAGCGCGCGACCTTGCTGGCGCAGGTCGGCATATTGGAGGACCAATATAAGCAAAAATCGCTCGATCTATCCGAGGCACGCTCACGTTGGGCCAATACAATTCGGGAGCGAGAATTGGTGGATAAGAGAGTCAGTAATTTAAGAAAGCTAAATGCCGTCGGCGCGTTTTCGACGAATGATCTCTTGGATAATGAACGCTCTCTGCAACAGATTGAACAAAGACTATCCGACTTGGTGCATGAGATCCCACGCGATGAAGCAATTATGAGTGAAATATCGCGCCGCATGGAGGAAGCAAAATCACGCTTCCGCTCTGGCTCTGATAAAGAGCGTTCTGAAACCGAATTGCAAATCGCAAAACTGGAAGAGACGATTGCCGCACTTAAGGATAGAAGTGCGCGTTCTGATGTTGTGGCACCCATGACAGGGATCATTAACAAGCTCCACGTATCAACCATTGGTGGTGTGGTTAAATCGGGCGAGCCTTTGGTTGAAATTGTTCCCGGCGATGCTGGCCTCGCGATTGAAGCGCGCGTTCAGCCCAATGATCGCGCTGAAATCTGGCCGGGTCAAAAAGCGGTCATCAAGGTCAGCGCCTATGATTTTTCAACCTATGGCGGATTGAATGCAAAAGTGATCGATATCTCAGCCGATGCGTTACAAGACGAAAAAGGCCAACCTTATTTTCGCGTTCGGCTAGAGGCATCCGCAAAAGATTTTGGACCGGGCAAACCAGTAACGCCGGGGATGTTGGCTGAGGTTGATATTCTAACGGGTCGCCGGACGATTCTTGAATCGCTGCTACGCCCGATCAAACAAGTGCAATCCAACGCCTTACGGCTCTAGCAATTAGACCGACTGGCTAAAAGCGCACCACCTACAATGAGCAAAGTCGCAATTCCCAAGGAGAGGCTCGCCTCGGTAAAACCGACGATGACAAGCAACAGCGTAGATAAAACCGGAGCGGCATAGGACAAGACGCCCAGCAGACGGATATCGCCGTGCTTAACACCTCTGTCCCATAGGTAAAACGCAGCCCCCACCGGACCAATACCCAGAGCAATAATGGCAAGCCATTGGCTGTGCGTATCGGGCCAAACGGTTTGCTCAAAACAGAGATGCGCGACGAGAGATAAGAATGAGGTCAACAAGCAATAGGCAGCGACCATTTCGGTTGGCGCGTCTTTGTAGCGACGGGATAAAATGGAATAGCCCGACCAAATAAAGGCACATAAAAATGCCAAGAGATAACCATTGAGATGCTGGCCACTAAAGCCAAGCCCATCATCTTTGCCCGATAATAAAAGGGCAACGCCCAGAAATCCGGAAATGGCGCCGACAACATGACCGGCTCTGAGTTTTTCACCAGGTAATAAGGCCGACATCAGAACGATCAGAAGGGGCCATAAATACGAGATCAATCCCGCCTCTGCGGGAGGCGCTAAGCGCAGCGCTGCAAAATAAACAGCATGATATAAAAACAACCCACCAACGCCGAGCAACCACACCGGAAGGGGTTGTGAAAGAAGCTTAAAGCCATCCGGATGGCGGTATAAAAAGGGCAGGCCAATCAATCCGCCCACCAGAAATGTCATCGCGGTCAATTGAAAAGGCGGCACCGTACCCGATGCCGCCGTCATTAAAGCAAGCGAAGACCAAAGAAGAATGGCCCCGAAGCCTGTCAGTGTCGCCGTTGAACGCTTCACGCTTCCTCAGATCATGTATTGGCCGCCATTGGCGGAGATCGTCGAACCCGTGATGAAGCCGGCATTATCGGCCACGAGGAAGACAACCGCACGCGCAATCTCCTCAGGCTCACCCAAACGGCCAATCGCGATGTGTGGCAAAATATTCTTCTCGACGACCGCAGGATCGACAGCCTTTACCATATCGGTAGCGATATAGCCCGGGCACACCGCATTGACGGTGATGCCAGCACGTGCGCCTTCTTGCGCAAGCGCTTTAACGAAGCCCAAATCGCCCGCTTTAGAAGCGGAGTAATTGACCTGACCCAATTGACCCTTCTGGCCATTCACCGACGAGATGCACACGACACGGCCAAATTTGCGAGCACGCATACCCTCCCATACCGGACGGGTCATGTTAAAGAGCGACGAAAGATTGGTGCTGATCACCTGATCCCACTGATCCTTCGTCATTTTGTGGAACATCGAATCCCGCGTGATCCCCGCATTGTTGACAAGTACATCAACGGGACCGTGGGCTGCCTCCACCTTGGCAATCCCTTCAACGCATGCATCATAATTTGAAACATCCCATTTATAGGTGGGAATACCCGTTTCTTTTGAGAAAGCAGCGGCGGCTTCATCATTGCCGGCATAATTTGCGGCAACGGTATATCCGGCTGCCTTCAACGCGATTGAAATCGCCGCGCCAATTCCACGAGACCCGCCCGTTACCAATGCTACACGTGCCATCAAGCTTCTCCCTTTATAATGAATAGGCCGGGATTTTTTCCCGGCCTTTTAAACTGACTTAGCGTTCAACCGCGAGGGCGATGCCCATGCCGCCACCAATGCATAACGTAGCCAAGCCCTTCTTGGCATCGCGCTTTTGCATTTCATGGAGCAATGTCACCAAAACACGTGCTCCTGATGCGCCAATCGGATGGCCAATCGCAATAGCGCCACCATTGACGTTCACTTTAGCTGTGTCCCAACCGAGATCGCGATTAACAGCGATTGCTTGAGCAGCAAAAGCCTCATTGGCTTCGGCGAGATCAAGATCGGATGCCTTCCAACCCGCCTTTTCCAAAGCCTTACGCGTTGCAGGGATCGGTCCCGAACCCATAATCGCAGGATCAACGCCTGCCGTCGCCCAAGAGGCAATACGGGCAAGCGGCGTCAAACCACGACGATTGGCTTCAGCTGCTGTCATCAATACCAAGGCAGCCGCACCGTCATTGATCCCCGAGGCGTTTCCAGCCGTGACCGTTCCCTCTTTGGAAAAGGCGGGCTTGAGCTTGGTGAGACTATCAAGCGTTGCGCCGTGACGGATGTATTCATCGTCACTGACGACGATGTCACCCTTCTTAGTCGAGATCGTAACAGGCGTGATTTCGTCCTTGAATTTTCCGGCTTTTTGCGCGGCTTCTGCTTTGTTTTGCGAAGCAACGGCGAACGCATCTTGCTCGTCACGGCTGATTTGCCACTTGGTTGCAACATTCTCGGCGGTGATGCCCATGTGATAGCCTTGGAACGCATCGAGCAGGCCGTCACGCAACATCGTGTCGACAAATTTCAAATCGCCCATCTTGGTGCCATTGCGAAGATGGGCGGTGTGCTGGGCTTGCGACATCGATTCTTGACCACCCGCTACGATGACATTGGCATCGCCATTGGCAATTTGCTGCATGCCGATGGCTACAGCACGCAGTCCCGAGCCGCAGAGCTGGTTGAGACCCCACGACGTGGCTTCCTGAGGCACGCCTGCTTTCATCGCAGCTTGCCGGGCAGGATTTTGGCCCTGACCCGCGGCAAGAATTTGACCTAAAATAACTTCGTCGACCTCTGCTGCATTAACGCCTGCGCGTTGAAGGGCTGCCTGAATGGCAATGGCGCCAAGCTCGTGAGCCGAAAGCGTGGAAAGCGCTCCATTAAAGGAGCCGACAGGGGTACGCGCTGCGCCAACAATCACAATATCGGGAGATGCCATGCTCTATCCTCCTTCGAGGCCGTACCCAATCAAGCCGGAGCGGTTGATTAGAAGAAACGGCTAAACCTCATCATCTTCACTTCATTGCGAGTTGAACGCCGCTCGTCAAGTCGATTTGGCTTTTTTGCTGGATCGCTTAAGGATTACGCCATAAGGCGAATAGCTTGCATTCCATCGAATTTTACTATCCACTCGCAGTGTCGATCGAATGGATAGACGTTCATCCATTGAAATCCGAGATACTTTTTACGAGTTGATGCATTGATGACCGATAAAGAACAGCCGACCATTATCAAAAAATATGCAAATCGTCGCCTCTACCATACGGGTACGAGCACCTATGTGACGCTCGACGATCTTGCGGTGATGGTAAAGCGTGGCGATAATTTTGCCGTTATCGACGCTAAATCAGGTGAGGATATCACCCGTCCGGTACTGACCCAGATTATTTTCGAACAAGAAGCGAAAACGGGTCAAAGCCTTTTGCCGATCAATTTTATGCGCCAGCTGATCGGCTTTTATGGCGATAGCATGCAGGCGATGGTTCCGAGCTATCTGGAACACTCCATCCAGATGCTGACCGAAAATCAGCAAAAATTCCGTGATCAAATGACAAACGCCTTTGGCGCGCAAAATTTCGGGGTTATGGAAGATTTCGGTCAGAAAAACATGGATATGTTCCGTAACGCCATGTCAATGTTCTTACCGTTTAGCAAAATGCCAAGCGCTCCGGATAAGGCTTCTGAAGCCACACCAACAAAAACAGGCGATGAAGACATTGATGTTTTGAAGAAAGAACTAGCAGAAATGCAAAAGCGCCTTGAAAAGCTCGGGCGATAATCAGCATCGTTATTAAGTAAAGCGCTAGCTCTGACTAAAAATTATATGTTAACCTTACGTTAACTATTATCAAAGGGTATGTTAAAGGCCCGCGTGTTGCTTGGGCAGTTGGGCCCGAGACACCGGAAAACATCACATGCGCGGCTCCCGAAGCTTGGTCCCCTTTGGCCAATTCGATACAACTCGTGCCCAGAATACGGCCTATGGCCCACGGGTGGATGCGCGTTTCCTCGCGCATTTGATTGCTGTCCGGTCAAATGACCCGGAAATGCGGCTTAAAAACCGTGCGGCACCCGAATATGGGGCAGCTGCCTACCGCCTATCCAACACGGTTCAACCTCGCACGGGGGCTAGGGCTCCGGAATACTTCGCCTGACGCCTTCGAGAAAATGCCGTTTCAATGATAAAACAAAAAAATCCCAGCCGTTAAGCTGGGATTTTTTTTAAGCTGCAAAGCCAGAAAGCCGATTAAGCTTCCTTCTTGACCTTCAAAATCTGCTTACCGCGATACATGCCGGTCTTGAGATCGACGTGATGTGGACGGCGCAACTCGCCCGAGTCCTTGTCCTCGACATAGGTCGGGGCTGCAAGAGCGTCAGCGGAACGGCGCATACCGCGCTTGGAAGGGGATGTTTTGCGTTTAGGAACGGCCATCGGAAACTCCGTGTCGAATATTTAGACGCGGAAAGTCCACGCCAGATTGAATTCTGAAGGGCGGCTTATACAGAGGTTAAATGAGAATGGCTAGACCAAACCACGGATTAATCGTCTAAAAATAACGCCGTCGCCTACGGAACTTGACCCACGCTACGGCATCAGGCAAGTCCAATCCTATAAAAACGGACAAAATCGACCATGAGCCTAGAAGAAAAATCATTTCAAACAGCTTTATTGGCCACTGGTGAGGCCATTGAAACGCTCCTCGATGGAATTCTAGCTGAATTTCCCTTGGCAGGGGAAACCACCCGTCCAAAAAACCTATTGGCCGCCATGCGGCATGGCGCCCTCGGGGGCGGAAAGCGCCTCAGACCCTTTTTACTGTCCGAAAGCGCGCGCTTGTGCGGGGCAGATGCCCAAGCCGCCCTGTTGGCCGGCGCGGCGCTCGAACTCGTCCATTGCTATTCGCTTGTTCACGATGACCTGCCCGCCATGGACAATGACGATCTCCGCCGTGGGCGCCCCACCGTCCATAAGGTATATGATGACGCCTTGGCGATATTGGCAGGAGACTCGCTGCTAACCTTGGCATTTGATGTCATGGCTCGCCATGCCATTCATCCGGACGCAACGGTACGTCTGGACCTCGTGATGGGATTGGCGCGGGCATCCGGCATCGGAGGGATGGCGGGCGGCCAAGCCCTCGATCTCGAGGCCGAAGGTCGCTATTCCGAAACAAAGGCGCCGCTTTCCCTTAATGCCGACGAGATCAGACAATTACAGGCCATGAAAACAGGAGCCTTGCTGCTTTTCGCAGTCGAGGCGGGCGGTATTCTCGGTCAGGCCTCCGCACCAATCCGAAAGGCGCTAACGGATTACGGCCGCGCCATCGGTGCGGCTTTTCAGATTGCCGATGATATTCTGGACGTTGAGGCCGACACGGCAACACTCGGCAAAAGTGCAGGCAAAGATAGCGAGCAAGGCAAGGGAACGCTCGTTGCCCTAATGGGACTGGACAATGCCAAGGCTGAGCGGGATCGGCTGGCGAGAACCGCTTTGGAAGCGCTCGCCGGATTTGGGGCTGAGGCCGATATGTTGCGGGCTACGGCACGCTTCATCGTGCAGCGGAGCCACTGAGCATGCCAGAAACGAACGCACATGTTTGGCTGAGAGTGCTCCATGCCCGACAACGTCTATTTTATTCTCTGATCATAGGCGCCGTGTTGTTTGTCATTTTACCAAGCGGTTGGCGCCTCACCACGCGTCTCGTGTTGAGCTGGGATGTGTTGACGCTGACCTATTTAGCGACAACGGCGCAACTTATCGCCCGGTCAACAACGGAAACGTGCCGCCGCCGTGCGGCGCTCTATGACGAAGGTGATTGGCTCATTCTTGCCATTACGCTCCTCGGTGCAACCTTCAGCTTTGCAACAATTGTAATGGAGTTGGCGGCAGGTAAAGCAGAGGGCGCGTCGCTATTGCTTACCTTTATCATAACGGCGGTAACAGTTGCGCTCTCTTGGGCCTTCACCCATATGATTTTTGCCCTTCATTACGCCAATCTTTATTATCGCGCTGATGCATCGGGCCAACATGGCGGCCTGATTTTTCCTGGGCAACGCGAGCCCGATTATCGTGACTTCGTGTATTATTCTTTTGTTATCGCATGCGCCGCACAAACCGCCGATGTCTCGACGGTTTCGAGTGATATGCGGCGCGTCACATTAATCCATTGCGTGACGGCCTTTGCCTTTAACTCAGCCATACTTGCGCTAATGATCAACATCACCGCAAGTCTGATCTAAAGCGTCATTCTATTTGGCGGAATGGGCGCCCGGATTATTCGGATGCGTCGTCCAATTGGCATAAGGCCTGTCATACGCAAAGCCCGTCCGTGGATCTGTACCCTTGGTCTGATGGACCATCGTAATACAATCTTGAATCGGACAGACAATAGCGCACAGATTACATCCGACGCATTCCTCGTCTTTCACTTCAAATTTGCGTTTACCATCGACCATATTGGTGATTGCCTGATGGGATGTATCTTCGCACACTTGATGGCAGCGCCCGCATGAAATGCAGAGATCTTGATCAATCGATGCCTTCACAACGTAATTCAGATTGAGATGCTGCCACTCGGCAAATTTAGGCAGGGCTAAGCCACGGAAATCATCGATAGTTTGATAGCCTTTCTCATCCATGAAATTCGAGAGACCCGAAATCATCTCTTCAACAATCTTGAAGCCATAAGTCATTGCAGCAGTGCAGACCTGAACATTGCCGGCACCCATGGCAATATAATCAGCCGCGTCTTTCCATGTTGTAACCCCGCCAATAGCAGAAATAGGAAGGTTGCGCGTTTCAGGATCACGTCCAATCTGTGAGACCATATTCAGCGCAATCGGTTTAACCGCAGGACCACAATATCCGCCATGGGTTCCCTGACCATCAATCACAGGCCATGGCGACATTTGGTCGAGATCAACGGTCATGATCGATGTAATCGTATTGATCAACGACACCGCATCGGCGCCGCCATTATTCGCGGCGCGCGCAGGAAAACGTATATCGGTAATATTAGGGGTAAGCTTTACGATCACAGGCATACGCGTGTGCTTCTTGCACCAGCGTGTGACCATCTCGATATATTCTGGCACTTGGCCAACCGCTGCACCCATTCCGCGCTCGGACATACCGTGCGGACATCCAAAATTCAGCTCAACACCATCGCATTCGGTTTCTTCGACGCGCTTTAAAATATCAGCCCAATTTTTTTCTTCGCACGGCACCATCAGCGAAACGACAACGGCACGATCGGACCATTCGCGTTTTACTTTTTTGATTTCTTGCAAATTGAGTTCGAGCGGACGATCGGTAATCAATTCGACATTGTTAAGACCGATCAAACGGCGATCTGAACTATGGATTGCGCCATAACGCGGGCCGCTAACATTAACGATGGGATCACCATCCCCCAACGTTTTCCAAACAACGCCGCCCCATCCTGCCTTGAAAGCACGCACGACATTGGTTTCACGATCCGTCGGTGGTGCAGACGCAAGCCAAAAAGGATTGGGAGATTTAATGCCTAAAAAATTACTGCGAAGATCGGCCATGAGTGTTTTCCCTTCGCTTGATTAGCGGTTTAACGCGTGATGAATGGAAAGACCGGCTTGTTTTCCATCTTCAACAGCCGCAACGGTGAGATCCTGACCTCCGGCGATGCAATCGCCACCGGCCCAGATCCCCTTCACACTGGTCCGGCGCTCGGCATCAACCTTGATACGGCCGGCTTCAAGCGCCAAGGCATCAGCGCCACCAAGCCCATCGGGAACAAAGAGCTGACCGATAGCCGTAAGCACCATATCGGCAGGCAAAGTATAGTGTCCGCCCGTTGGTGTAAGGCGCCCTGCGCTTATCGTTGTTTCGTCAAAGCGCACTGCCGAAACTTTACCATTCTCGCTGACAAGGGCTGCAGGCTGAGCGAATGTTTTAATTGTCACACCATTGGTCTGTGCAATCTCTTGCTCATACGCGCTGGCCTTCATCTCCGACTGACCGCGGCGATAAACAACCGTTACATTTTCGGCACCAAGTTTTTTAGATTGCACGGCAGCATCAATCGCCGTCATACCACCGCCAATCACCACAACATTGCGTCCGACAGGTAATGCCGAAAGGTCCTTGGCTTGGCGTAACTCGGCAATATATTTAACAGCGTCAACAACGCCTTCTAGGTTTGCCTCGCCCTCAAGGCCTAATTTGTTCACGCCTGATAATCCGACGCCGACAAAGACGGCATCAAATTCTTTTCTTAGCGAAGCAATATCGAGATTACATCCAAGAGCGTGCTTTGTTTTTACCTCGATCCCGCCAAGGGAGAGAATAAAATCGACTTCGCGTTGGGCAAAATCATGCGTCGATTTATAAGCTGCGATGCCATATTCGTTCAGGCCACCGAGCTTGTCTTTTGATTCGAATACGGTGACGGCATTGCCAAGCTCAGCAAGTTTGTGCGCGCAGGCGAGACCTGCCGGGCCGCCGCCAATAACGGCAATCTTTTTGCCCGTGGATGGCGCGCGTTTGAACGGTTGCTTGCCACTTGCCATTAAGGCGTCCGTAGCGTGGCGTTGGAGTAAGCCGATCTTGACGGGTTTACCTTCGGCATGCTCGCGAACGCATGCCTCCTCGCAAAGCGTCTCGGTCGGGCAGACGCGGGCGCACATGCCTCCCATAATATTCGCGTTTAAAATGGTTTTGGCAGCACCAATATCATTTCCGGTCGAGATTTCGCGAATGAACAGCGGAATATCAATCGATGTTGGGCACGCCGTTTGGCACGGTGCGTCATGGCAAAAATAGCACCGCTCCGATTCTACAAAAGCCTCATGCTTTGAAAGCGGCGCATGAATATCCGAAAAATTTGCCTCATAGTCGGCATGTGCTAACCGACCCGATTGAATGCCGTCCGCCCGTATCGATCCCATCGTTCCGACCCTCCCGGAATATCTGCTTCTGCAGAACTTGACCAATTGGTCAAGATTTCCACACGGGTTCGGAAAATTGTCAAGAGATCAAAGTTTAGCGCTGGAAATCGAGGTGGTGGCGGGCGATTTACTGGCCGCTTGGGCTGCCCAGGCACTGATCAAAACGCCTATAACGACAAGCAAAGCACCAACAACCCGCCAGATCGTAACCGGCCGCGACGGAAATCCGGCGATTGCAAACTGATCAAGCAGAATCGACGCGATGGTTTGCCCCATCACTACGGCGGAAACAAAAACCACGGCCCCTAGCTCGGGCGCCGTCATTAAGGCGACCGTGATAAAGAAAGCACCCAAGGCGCCACCAATCCAGACCCACCACGGTGCGCTATCGAGGCTTGAGAGATTAGGTGGCGTAACCCGAAAAATGACCAAGAGCGGCACGATGCTGATAATACTGACGGTCAAAGATACCAAAGTCGCCCAAAGCGGATGACCAAGCATCCGACCGACTTGGGCGTTGAGTCCAGCCTGAACCGTGATCGCTGATCCGCCTAGCGCCGCCAAGACAAGCAAGATTACAAAACGCAGCGCCATGAAGCCTTCTCCGATATGAATAGGCCCCTAGTTTGACATGGGTTTCATCCAAACGCATCCCCGCTTAGCGCAGATCAGCCAAACCTTCCGAAAGCTGCGGCCCCGACAATTGCTGCGACAAACAGCATTCCGTCATGCGCCGCGAGCCAAAGCGCTGACGGACGGCCATCGCGATGTAAAGAGGCCATAGCACCCAAGGTCGCCGTACCCCATCCAAAACCGGCGATGGATAGCGCTAGGCCAAAACCTCCGCTGCTAACTTGCCAAGACATTGCAGCTCCGCCCACTACGATCATAGCAAGGCCCCAAAGCCCGACCGTGATCCCGCCGCTATGTGCGATCCATCGGCCGATGACAAAGCCGGGCACATACATCGCCGCCAAATGCAGCGCCATTGCCGAGGCAACCATGCCAAAGCCTAGCCCACATCCAACCATCATCAAAGGTGCCCGTGCCATCAACCCTGTCATGGCAAACCAGGCCAAGGCCGCGATAAAGGTTGCGGCCCAAAAATGACGAAGCTGTGGTCGTAAGTGGGGCGCAGCCTCCGCCTCAATCTCGATCTGACGTGCGGGTAATCCCACGGCCAAAGCGAGCGTAATCAAATTCGATAGGCCTGCGGCACCGAGCACATAGGCAATTGCCAGAGGCCCGATGGCTTGCGTCAATCCCTCGACGATAAAGGGACCGAGCAAGGCGCCAATCACCCCAGCGCCGAAGACCAAACCACCCGCATGTCCGGCCATGGCGCCTGCGTGTCGATAAAACAGAGCAAAGCCTTGCGCCATGCCTAACCAGAGCGCCGCAATGACGAGAAGAAAAAACTGCCAATCAATAAACGCATAGGCGGCCAGAATACCACCTGCAATCCCAAGACTGGCGCCTAATGAAAAAGCAGCCCGACGGCCAAACACATCCATGAGGATCGATGCTGGAAATCCTGCCAATGCCGCACCCACAAGCAAAGCAAGATACGGAACCGGAAAAGAAGAAGAATGCTCGGCAAGCTGCGCGCTTGCTAAAGGAAGCACCGATAAGGTCAGGACTTGCGACAGTACCGATGCTCCAAAAGCAAAGGCCATCCGACCAATGGCAGCACCAACCGGCAATCGATCAAGATCAAGCGGCAGTCCATCGCTGTCACAGCTGCAAAAAATTTGCCCCGCGCGTGTTCTTAAGCGATCAACCCGCGCCATCTTAACTGTCTTTCACATCATCATCATTGAGGATGCGATAAGCTGCCCCATCCAGATCATCATATTGCCCGGACTTGAGCGACCACATGAAGGCCACAAGTGCCATTAAACCCAATCCGAGCGCGGCAGGAACGAGATAGAGCAAGATCGTCATCGTTAAATACCTCGTACCGTTCGCGCGCGCAGCGCATTGACCGTTACAAGGATGGATGAGCCCGACATCGCCGCGGCTGCAATCAAAGGGGTTACAAGCCCACCCACAGCAAGCGGTACGGCGATGAGATTATAAACCAAAGCCAATAAAAAATTGTCACGCATGATGTGTTGGCCCCGTTTGCACAACAAGAGTGTATCACGAACGGCGGCAAGTCTATCACCCGTAAAAACAGCGTCCGCTGCAGCTTGCGTCACATGCGCGCCCGTGGCGGGGGAAAGCGAAACAGAAGCGGCCGCAAGACTGGGCGCATCATTCAACCCGTCCCCAACCATTAATACCGTTCGACCTTGGGATTTCAGCCCGTCCAAATAGGCCAATTTTTCGTGTGGCTTTGCGGCGGCTATCCATTCACCCACACCAAGCTCATCGGCAAGCGTTTGAACAGGCCCTTTTTGGTCCCCTGACAAAATGATCAAACGATAACCATCACGCTTCAAGGCAGAAACTGTTTGCATCGCATCTTGTCTTAACACTTGGCCTATTGAAATATAGCCTGCCTCATCACCGTTTCGGAATGCGATAATCGAGTTCTGATCTCGCCATAAAGGCAAGGGAAGCTTACAAAAGGCAGGGCTACCCAATGTGATCATCACGCCGTCCTGCACAATACGCACGCCTTCGCCCGTTACTTCTTCAACCCCGGTTAAGACGCCTATCGCACCAAAGCGATGAACGGCATAATCCCGCACAGCGCGTGCAAGCGGATGGTGGCTTGCTTGCGCAAGTTGCCCGGCCCAACGGAGCGCCTCATCAGATAATTCGCCAGCATCATCAAGCCCGGGTTCGGGCAACGTTAAAGTGCCCGTCTTATCGAAAACGATGGTATCGACCGCCGCCATCCGCTCGATCACATCACCTGATTTCATTAAAATACCACGGCGAAACAATGCGCCTGCCACAACCACTTGCACCGTCGGTGCTGCCAAGGCCAAAGCGCATGGACACGTTATGATGAGCACTGCAATCGCAATGATGAGAGAATCATGAACACTCACACCTAAGGCAATCCACACCATGGCGGTTAAAGCGGCAGCAACATGCACAACAGGCGCATAAATTTGCGCCACACGATCGGCGAATTGCACATATCTACTTTTGGCCAAAACTGCATTGTCAATTAAACGCTCAATATCAGCGAGAAGCGTAGCCTCGCCGGAAGCGGAGACTTTGACCTGAAGCAGTGTTTCACCATTTAACGTTCCAGCAAAAACACGATCACCTTCTACTCGTTTAATACGTGCCGTTTCGCCCGTGACCAGACTCTGATCGATATGGGATGAACCGTCGATGATAATGCCATCAGCGGCAAAGCGTTCGCCTGGTCTCACAAGAATCAGATCACCCTCAGTGAGCGCTTCTGATGGAAGCTCTGAATAAGTACCGTCGGGATTCAATCGCGTCGCAATAGGAACCCTTAAAGCCGCTAGATTAGCTGCAGCCGCGCGTGTACGTTTCCGCATGGCATGATCAAGCACACGGCCTGATAGCAAAAAGAAAATCAACATTAAGGCCGAATCAAAATAGGCATGTTCGGCATGATGTGCCGTCTCATAAACTGACATGCCCAAAGCCAAAGAGATTCCGATTGAAATCGGCACATCCATATTCATTCGCCGCTCGCGAAGCGCATTGGCGGCACTATAGAAAAAGGGCTGGCCCGAAAACCCTGCCGCAGGCAATGCAATAAGAGCAGAGAGCCAATGGAAAAGATCACGCGTTTCCGGCGTAATATCCGTTACATTTCCGGCCCAAACGGAAATCGAAAGCAACATCACATTAATGGCTGCAAAGCCTGAAACGGCCAAGCAGCGCAAAAGCCATTTGGTGCGCCTGTCCTCATCGGACTCAGAGCGGTCTGAGGTAAAAGGCGCAACGCGATATCCCAAGCGTTCAAGCGTTTCGATAGCAGGCGTTGGATCGCAATCGGGGGCCGTCCACTCGGTCGAGAGTCGTCGGGTTGTAAAATTGAGCCGCGCGCTGACAAGACCAGGCGTTAAGCGGAGCGAGTGTTCAATCGTTGCAATGGCATCTGCGCTGACGATGCCTTCAATCGCCAGATCGAGTGTCGGCCTACCTTTATTGCTTTGCCTTAAAAAGGCAGAATAATCGGCAGTCGTAGACACCCAATTTAATCCTTTTTAATTCGCTAGTGAATGATGACGCGATTGATCGAACGATACACGATTGCACCATCGCTTTCAGCCATGATCTCCACGTCCCATTGCCCGGCTTCAGCACTTGTTACGCCATTATATGTTCCATGCCCTGCGCCAACAAGTGAAAGAAGATGATCGCGTTTTGAATCAATAGGTGAACGCAGTGCGGCTTTAACGCTTAAATTTTCTAAAGGTTGTGATGCCGCATCGTTGAGTACTACATTCATATCGATCGATCCGTCGGTCGCACGCTCCATTCGAAGATCGACATGCCAACCACGAGAAGCTTGCGCCTTGGCTTCCGAAATCGCACGGTTATAAGCGAGCCCGCTTTCATAAGGCTTTTCCGTTTGCATGCCGCTGAAGGTATGAATGGCATAATAAGCCATCACAAAATTAACAGCCATTATCACGCCAAAGAAGCTGGAAATAATAAAAAAGACCTTCCAACCCGTCAGCCGGAAATTAGATTTGGAGTGTTCCACTAATGCAATCCCACTCATTGAACCAACTCCTTTGTCATCCTCAAACCGGCTCGGGGTCAATGGATACTATGTGGTGTACGGAAGAAATCATGCGCAATAGCTGTACGCCCATCATGAATATCTTGAATTTGAAACTCTAGACCAGCAGGCTCGCCTTCGCGATCATCCTCTTCGCCAGCACGAACCAATACCCGCATTTCGCGCGTTTGATCCGCGCCAACGGTGATCGATGGTAAGCCCTCTATTTCAGCTTCGCCACCAATAATCTCAATATGAGCTTCATGTAAGCCGTCAACTCTCAGTGTGAAGCTCTGCGGATCGGAAAGCATATTGGCAATCCGAACGGTATATCCGTTTCGAATATGGCCATCCGATAATTTTACAAAAATTGGATTCCTGTCATGAATGACATTCACCGTAAAAGGCGCGCGATTGGCTAAAGCATACGCCATCACACCGCCAATGGCGGCAATCATAACGGCATATAATAATGTTCTTGCTCGGACAGGCTTAAAGACTTCGCTTAACCCGCTTTGACGCCGTTTAATATTGACGTCTGTATCATACGCGATCAAACGCAATGGACGATCAATCTTCGCCATCACATCATCGCACGCATCAATGCATAATCCGCATTGGATACAGCCAAGATTGGGGCCCTGACGAATATCGACACCGGTTGGACACACTGCAACGCATTGCTGGCAATCAATACAATCACCAGCAGGTTCATTGACGCTTCGAGCATGTGTTGCCTTTTTAAGCGACATGCGCGGCTCACCGCGATCATATCGATAGGTGACGTTCAACGCGTGTTCATCTGTCAACGCGGCTTGGATGCGCGGCCATGGACACATGTAAAGGCATACTTGCTCACGCATCAGGCCGGCGAATGTATAGGTCGTAAAGGTCAATACAAGAATGGAAATATAGGCAATGGGCTCACCGCGAAACGTCGCTAATTCATAGACAAGCGTTGGTGCATCCGCAAAATACAAAACCCATACACCACCCGTCCACCAAGCGATTAAAAGCCAAATGGAATGTTTTAAAAGCTTGAGCGAAAAGATTTCTAAATCAACAGGCTGCGCATCACGATGCATCCGCTCGCGCCGGTCCCCTTCAATCAGGCGTTCAACCGCCATAAACAGATCGATCCAAACGGTTTGCGGACAAAGATAGCCACACCAAATGCGGCCCGCCATTGCATTCATCAAAAAGAGAACGAGTGCGGCAAGGATTAACAGCCCGGTTAGATAATAGACTTCCTGCGGCCAAATTTCGATAAAGAAGAAATAGGCCCGACGATGGGGCAAATCAACGAGCACCGCCTGCGATGGTGCATTCGGACCGCGATCCCAGCGAACAAACGGCAGCAAATAATAAATGCCGAGTGTCACCGCCAGAATGAGCCATTTTATCCGGCGGTAAAATCCCTTTACCGCTTGAGGATAGATTTGCTTTCGAGCGGTATAGAGCGGCGCTTCAGGTTCGTCTAAATGCGGATCAAAGGCAGGAGCGAGAGACATTCTGGTTCCTAATCTAGGTTGGATCGGCTCTCTCTGGCCGATCGCAAGATTTGATTACTGCCCGCCTCCGAGCGTGTGCACATAGACAGCAAGCGATTTAATCGTTGGTGCGTCAAGACGGGTAGCCCAAGCAGGCATCACACCGCCGCCGCCCACCGTGATGCGTTCCATGATCAATGCCTTGTCCGGCCCGTAGAGCCACACTTTATCATTCAACTTTGGTGCGCCAACCTCTTGGTTACCTTCGCCATTGTCACCATGGCAAGCGGCGCAATTCGCCGCAAATACCGATTGGCCAAGCGCTAAGTCAGCGCCCTTTTCGGTAGGAAGGCCGGAAAGCGAACGAACATAATCGGCGGTGGCACTGATTTCATTTGGCTTCAGGGTGCCATCCTTACCAAAGGCAGGCATCATGCTGGAGCGTGTATCCTTGTCGGCGTCCCAGCGAATGCCATGTTGCAGCGTGGTGTGGATGGCATCCAAACTTCCGCCCCAAAGCCAATCATCATCGTTCAAATTCGGATAGGCTTTTGAGCCTTGCGCACCAGCGCCATGGCAGGGTGAGCAATTAACGGCAAAAGCAGCCGCGCCTTGGGCGCGAGCGAAGGACAGCAATTCCGGCGTTTTCTCAATATCGGCCAAAGACACAGCTTCAATCTTTGCCGTCATTGGACCACGCAGCGTTTGCAAGCCTTTAACATCCGCTACCACCGCTTCACGCGACGACCAACCCAAAACACCTTTAGTAAAGGATGAGACAAGCGGAATAGCGGGATAGGCGATCCAGTATCCAAACGCCCAAATAATGCACGCATACCACGTCCACAGCCACCAGCGCGGCAACGGCGTGTTTAATTCCTGAATGCCATCCCATTCATGACCCGTTGTACCGTAGCCGCCTTTTTCATCGGTTTTTTTTGCATGATTATCTTGCATGGCTTAATCCTCTGAAAGCGGAATACGGGCAGCGTGATCGAATAAATCTCGCTTTGAAGGCCAGAGTGCATAGACCATGACCATCAAAAAGATCAGGGCGAAATAGGCCATTCCCCAAGACGCAGCGAATGATGACAGCATGTCAAACGTTGGATTACCTTCCATGGTGTCACCTCACCTAATATTCGCTTTGTCGTCATAGAGTTTGAAATCAACCTGCGTGCCCAAAAGCTGCAGATAAGCGATCAAAGCGTCAGCCTCCGTTAGGCGACCAACATTGCCACCAAGATCGCGGCTAATCGCTTTCGGATAACGCTTGGTGAAATCTGCTGTTGAAGCATCGTCGGCAGAGCCTTGTGTTTTGGCATCCGACACCGCCGATTTGATCATGTCGGCTGTGTAGGGAACGCCTTCGACAGCCAACACCGCCATGTTTTCGCCAATGTGGGAAATGTCGACAAGGTTTTGTTCAAGCCATGGATAGCCAGGCATAATCGATGCTGGCACGACCGAACGCGGATTACGCAAATGGTCGCGGTGCCAATCGTCCGAATATTTTCCACCAACACGGGCAAGATCAGGCCCTGTGCGTTTTGAACCCCATTGGAAGGGATGATCATACATGCTCTCGGCGGCCAGCGAATAATGGCCATAGCGCTCCACTTCGTCACGCAAAGGACGGATCATTTGTGAGTGGCAATTATAGCATCCTTCACGCACATAAATTTTTCGGCCCGTTAATTCGAGCGGCGTCAAAGGACGAATGCCGTCAACCTTCTCAATCGTGCTTTTCAAATAAAAGAGCGGCAATACTTCGACGAGACCACCGATCGAAATAGCGATGAGAATGCCGATCACAAGGATGATCGAATTCTTCTCAAAGATTTGATGCCGCTGCCAAAGAGATGGTGAGTGTGAGGCGGGATGTGTCATGTGCTTAAATCCTTACTCGCCAGGAACAAGTGCCGCGCGGGTGCCAAGAGCAGCCGGTTCAGGCGAACGGATGGTCATGTAGATATTATAGACCATGATGATCGCACCGATGAGGAACATGCCTCCACCAAGGGCGCGGATAATATACATCGGATGCATCGCCTCGCTCGTTTCAACGAAGGAATATTCGAGGAAGCCCAGCGCCGTATAAGCGCGCCACATCAAGCCTTGCATGATGCCTGCAACCCACATCGCGCTGATGTAGAAAACAATGCCGATGGTCGATACCCAGAAGTGCCAGTTCACGAGCTTCAGCGAGTACACTTCGCGCTTGTTCCACAGCCATGGGACGAGGCAATAAATCGCACCGAAGGAGACATAGGCAACCCAACCCAATGCACCAGAATGCACATGGCCAATGCCCCAATCGGTATAATGGCTCAGTGAGTTAACCGATTTGATCGACATCATCGGGCCTTCAAAGGTGGCCATTCCATAGAAGGCAACGGAGACCACCATCATGCGTAACACCGGATCGGTACGCAGCTTGTCCCACGCGCCTGAGAGCGTCATCAAACCATTGATCATGCCACCCCATGACGGCATCCAAAGCATGATGGAAAATGTCATGCCAAGCGTCTGCGCCCAATCAGGTAACGCCGTGTAATGGAGATGATGCGGACCTGCCCAGATATACATGAAGATCAGGGCCCAGAAATGGATGATCGACAGGCGATAAGAATAGACAGGCCGATCCGCACGCTTCGGAATGAAATAATAGACGATGGCCAAAAAGCCTGCGGTCAAGAAGAAGCCTACCGCGTTATGCCCGTACCACCACTGGATCATGGCATCCTGGACGCCAGACCAAACGATATAGGATTTCGACGAGAAGATCGAAACCGGAATGGCTGCGTTATTGCCGAGATGCAGAACGGCGACCGTTACAATGAAGGCGAGATAGAACCAATTGGCGACATAAATATGGGGCTCTTTGCGTTTCCAAAGCGTGCCGAGGAAAACGAGTAAATAGGTCACCCACACAATCGTCAGCCACGAGTCCGAATACCATTCAGGCTCCGCATATTCTTTGCCCTGCGTGATACCGAGGAGATATCCCGTTCCAGCAATGACGATGAAGAAATTATATCCGAGCACAACGAACCAAGGCGCGAGATCACCCGCAAGGCGCGCACGGCAAGTCCGTTGCACAACATAAAAAGAGGTAGCCAGCAGCACATTGCCGCCGAACGCGAAGATAACTGCAGAAGTATGCAGGGGACGCAAGCGGCCAAAGCTGGTCCAAGGCAGATCCAGATTGAAAATAGGCCAAGACAGTTCAAGGGCGATATAGAGACCAACGGTAAATCCGGCGATGCCCCAGAACAGTGCAGCAAGGGTCGCGAATTTCACAGGGCCAAAATTATAATTCGGCTTACCGTCAATCTCCTGAGGCGTTTGTGCGGGTCTGGCAAAATAACGATTGCCGATCGCAAAGACACCGGCAATCGCCGCGGCGGCGAAAAGATAAGCATGAAATGCAAATTCGGGCGTCCAAGCCTTCGCCGCCACAAAGATGGCGCCAACCGCGACCAAGGCCAGAACAAACGATAGCCCCAATTCACCAAAGGAGAGCTTTTTTTCTGTAATACCGTTCATAATGCCTCAACCCCGCTCCATTTGACGACACAAATCAAAAATCGATGATCGTCCCATTTTAACCAGAAGCGTGGCCTAAGCGGAAACCGACGGCATTGATGCAAATCAAAGTAGCGCTCAAGCGCTATAAGACGAACGTATAATGAAAGCGGATCGTCAGGATCAGGCGATGGCGTGCTGCTCAAAATAGGCGGCGTCGATAAAGCGGATCCCGTCCGGCACAATGACCAGCTTCCGATCCCGCTGCATCTGATTGATCACACGGCTAACGGTTTCAATCGTCAGCCCAAGGTAATCGGCAATATCCTGCCGGCCCATCGGCAACCGGATCAAACCGAGCTCGTGCCCCTCAACCCGCGTCCATCGGCGCTTCATGAGAACCAAAAAAGACGCAATTTTCTCTTCAGCCGTCAAACGGCCCAGCAGCACCATGTGGTCTTGCGCCAGAGACAATTCATGGGTCGCGAATTCATGCATCCGCTTCATGAGATGCGGCTTTTGCTCACTAAAATCATCAAATGTCGAGCGTTTAAAGCGGCAGGCTTTGACGTCCGTCACCGCTTCCGCTGAAAATTTCCACTGTTTTTGAAGGGCTAAGCCCAAAAAATCTCCCGGCAAGGCAAATCCCGTGATTTGCCGTCGTCCATCAGGGAGAGAGCGCACCAGCCGAATAACGCCCGATGTGACATTGTAAACCGAGATACTTTCGTCTTCTTCCCGAAATAGGGTGGATTTCTCTTCAAAAACAGAGTCACCCGCCATGCCCTCGAGAAACGACAATTCATCCTGATCAAGCGCGGAGCAGACGCTCAAGCGCCGGATGCTACAAAAGCGGCAATCATCACCGGGTACATGATGCCCGCAAGCTCCATGTCGGTGTGGCTCAGTAAATCCGCCGCTATTGTCCATCATCGATCCTGAACCCGCCGCATAAGATCTGACACTTTACCAGAAAAAACCGAGTTCAACCTAGGCCTTAACCGAAATCGTAAGGTTGCAAATATCCAAACAGTTTCAATCGCCTGACAATGAATTTGCTAAGAAAGACGTGATCCGGTAATCGACTTTAGTCTCATGCGCCATCTTGGCACAGTTCTTGGTTTAAGAAATAGCGGTTTTGCGGCTTCAAAAGCTTTCAAAAAGGTATTTTCATATGAATGATGTTCATGATCCCGCGCCACACACGCATTTGACGGAGGCGGAGAAAGACCGCCCTTTGCGGGAAGACATCAGGCTCTTGGGCCGCCTTCTCGGAGATACTGTGCGAGAACAGGAAGGCAAGGAAATTTATAAGATTGTCGAGGAAATTCGGCAGACTTCCATTCGTTTTCATCGCGATAACGATACCCCGGCGCGGGATGAATTGGAGGCTATTCTCGATGGTCTGACGCCCGCTCAAACGATCCAAATCGTCCGCGCTTTCGGCCATTTTTCTCATCTCGCCAACATTGCCGAGGATCAGCA
>JAPJMW010000148.1 GCA_026461505.1 Beijerinckiaceae bacterium | reverse complement strand
TGCATGGATATCATCCGTGAAGAGAGCAAGTCGTCTCTGGTTAAATCGCGGGATGGAGTTCCAACGCCTAAGGAAATTCGTAAGGTTCTCGATGATTACGTCATCGGCCAAGAGCATGCGAAAAAGGTTCTCTCCGTCGCGGTACATAACCATTATAAGCGCCTAAATCACGCCACCAAGCACAATGATGTTGAACTTGCGAAGTCCAATATCTTGCTGGTAGGTCCGACTGGTTCAGGAAAAACTTTGCTTGCTCAAACGCTTGCTCGCATTTTGGACGTTCCGTTCACGATGGCCGATGCGACGACGTTAACCGAGGCTGGTTATGTTGGTGAAGATGTCGAAAATATCATTCTGAAGCTGCTTCAGGCATCCGATTACAATGTTGATCGTGCTCAGCGTGGCATCGTCTACATCGACGAGATCGATAAAATCAGCCGCAAGTCGGATAATCCTTCGATTACCCGCGATGTTTCGGGCGAAGGTGTCCAGCAGGCACTTCTGAAGATTATGGAAGGCACTGTTGCTTCGGTTCCTCCGCAGGGCGGTCGCAAGCATCCGCAGCAGGAGTTCCTGCAGGTTGATACAACGAACATCTTGTTCATTTGTGGCGGTGCTTTTGCCGGGTTAGAGCGTATCATTAAGGCGCGCGGTAAGGGTACTTCGATTGGCTTTGGTGCGCGTGTTGAAGCGCCTGATGACCGTCGGACGGGCGCTATTTTCCGGGAGACCGAGCCAGAGGATTTGCTGAAATTCGGTCTTATCCCTGAATTTGTCGGACGTTTGCCGGTGATCGCGACGCTCGAGGATCTCGATGAGCCTGCACTCAAGAAGATCCTGACCGAGCCAAAAAATGCGCTTGTTAAGCAATATCAGCGTTTGTTCGAGATGGAAGATGTTGAGTTGACCTTCTCCGATGATGCGGTTTCTGCGATTGCCAAGAAGGCGATTGAGCGTAAGACGGGGGCTCGTGGTCTACGTTCGATCATGGAAGGCATTTTGCTTGAAACCATGTATGATCTGCCAAGTCTCGACGGTTGCGAACAGGTTGTGATTGGGCCTGAAGTAATCGATGGCAAGGCGCGTCCACTCTATATTTATTCGGAAAAATCGGTCGAAACGGCAACTAGCGCTTAAGCATGCGTTGATTTGTCCACCGGTCTATTGAAATTTGAGGTCGATACGGCTTGAAACCGTATCGGCCTCTCGCCATTTATAATAGGCGGAGTTCAGCTCATAAGTGGCACGGTGCCTGAGGGAGTTTCGCTGAGCGGGATTGGTCGGTGCCATTCCTGCCCGCCGCGGAATAGCCCATAAGGGTATTCTGGGGCCATTAATGAGAAGGATAAAGTGCAATGCCTACGGCAAAGAAGCGTCCCTCCGTCGAAACTGGTTCGCGCGCGACCTATTCGGTTCTCCCTTTACGCGACATCGTCGTTTTCCCCCACATGATTGTTCCGCTCTTCGTTGGCCGTGAAAAATCAATCAGGGCGCTTGAAGATGTGGTCAAAAGCGAAAAGCTTATCCTTCTTGCAACCCAGAAAAACGCGGGCGATGATGATCCTTCGACCGATGCGATTTTCTCCATGGGCACGTTGGCAACCGTGTTGCAGTTGCTGAAATTACCCGATGGCACGGTGAAGGTGCTGGTTGAAGGCGTGAGCCGGGCGCGGGCCGAGGCCTTTATTGCCGGTGAATCTTTTATGCAGGCTGAGGCCACGGCGGTTCCGGACGAAGTCTCGAGCGAAATCGAAGCGGAGGCGCTTGCGCGTTCTGTCGTCAATGAATTCGAAGGCTATGTGAAGCTCAACAAGAAGATTTCGCCAGAAGTTGTTACTGCTGTTACGCAAATTGAAGATTATGCCAAGCTTGCTGATACGGTGGCATCCCATTTGGCCGTTAAAATTACCGATAAACAGGATGTGCTCGAAATCACCGATGTGGTGAAGCGCCTTGAAAAGGTGCTTGGCTTCATGGAGAGCGAGATTTCGGTGCTTCAGGTCGAAAAGCGTATCCGCTCGCGTGTTAAGCGCCAAATGGAGAAGACGCAGCGCGAATATTATCTCAATGAGCAAATGAAGGCGATCCAGAAGGAATTGGGCGACGAGGACGGCAAGGACGAACTCGGCGAGCTCGAAGAACGGATCAATAAGACTAAGCTTTCCAAGGAAGCCCGCGAAAAGTCGCTCGCTGAATTGAAGAAGCTTCGCCAAATGTCGCCGATGTCTGCCGAGGCGACGGTCATCCGTAACTATCTGGATTGGATGCTCGCATTGCCATGGGGCAAGCGTTCGAAGATCAAAAAGGATCTCCCAGGTGCGAAGGCTTTGCTTGATTCCGATCATTTTGGACTCGAGAAGGTTAAGGAACGCATCGTTGAATATTTGGCCGTTCAGCAACGCGCCAATAAGCTAACGGGACCGATTGTTTGCCTCGTCGGACCTCCCGGTGTTGGTAAAACATCGCTTGGCAAATCGATTGCTAAGGCTACGGGGCGTGAATTTGTCCGCATGTCACTCGGTGGCGTGCGTGATGAGGCGGAGATTCGGGGACATCGTCGTACCTATATCGGTTCGATGCCCGGCAAGATTATTCAGTCGTTGAAGAAAACAAAGACACAAAATCCGCTGTTCTTGCTCGATGAAATCGACAAATTGGGCATGGATTTCCGCGGTGATCCGTCTTCGGCATTGTTAGAAGTGCTCGATCCGGAGCAGAATTCGACGTTTAACGATCATTATCTTGAGGTTGATTATGACCTCTCGAATATCATGTTCATCACGACGGCGAATACGCTGAATATTCCGCCCGCGCTTTTGGATCGTATGGAAGTGATCCGCATCGCCGGCTATACGGAAGATGAAAAGCTTGAAATCGCCAAGCGGCACCTCATCCCTGAGGCGCGGACCAAGCACGGTTTGACCGAGAAGGAATGGACCGTTTCGGACGAAGCCTTGATGTTCGTCATTCGTCGCTACACCCGAGAAGCTGGCGTACGTAACCTTTCCCGCGAACTGGCCAATTTGGCACGTAAGGCGGTGAAGGAAATCTTGATGGCGGCAGGCAAGGTGACGAAGGTTCATGTCACCGAAGAAAAGCTTCCCGATTATCTTGGCGTTCCAAAATACCGGTATAGCGAGACGGAATCTGAGGATCAGGTCGGATTGGTGACCGGATTGGCTTGGACCGAGGTTGGCGGCGAATTGCTAACGATTGAAGGCGTCATGATGCCCGGTAAGGGTCGGATGACGGTTACCGGCAATCTGAAAGACGTGATGAAGGAATCGATTTCGGCGGCGGCCTCTTATGTTCGTTCGCGGGCAATCGATTTTGGAATTGAGCCGCCGCTTTTCGAGCGTCGTGATATCCATGTTCACGTTCCAGAAGGCGCTACCCCAAAGGACGGCCCTTCGGCGGGTATAGGCATGGCAACCGCTATTGTCTCGATGCTCACGGGCATTCCGGTTCGCCGTGATGTTGCGATGACCGGCGAAGTGACGTTGCGAGGCCGCGTCTTGCCGATCGGCGGGTTGAAAGAAAAGCTGCTCGCTGCCCTTCGCGGTGGCGTGAAAAAGGTCCTTATTCCGGAAGAAAACGCCAAGGATTTGGCCGATATTCCGGATAGCGTAAAGAACGGGATGGAGATTGTTCCGGTTTCGCGAATGGATGAGGTGATCCGCCATGCTCTTGTTCGTCAGCCACAGGCGATCGAGTGGAAAGAGGACCTTTCTCCGGCTAAGGCACCTGCTGCAGCTGAAGAAGATATGAGCGGTATTGTCGCTCATTAAGTGTAATTAAGCTGTGATAAGGGTCGTCAATTTGTTTTGACGGCCCTTTTTTATAGAAAAATTGCGATTTTCCCTGTCAAAATAAGGGTTTCCCTCTTGCGCCGATGGTCGGGGCTTGGAAGAACCCTGCCTATGGCCGGTTGATTCGGTGCATGAGTAAAAATGGAGAACTACAATGAACAAGGGCGATCTTGTCTCCGCTGTTGCGGACGAAGCAAATTTGAAGAAGGCACAGGCTGGCGCGGCGGTTGATGCTGTTCTTGACGCCATCACGGCTACGTTGAAGAAGGGTGATGAAGTTCGCCTCGTTGGTTTTGGTACCTTTGCCGTTACAAAGCGTGCAGCCGGAACGGCGCGTAACCCACGTACGGGCGAAACCATTGCAACCAAGGCTTCGATTACGCCAAAGTTTAAGGCTGGCGCCGCTTTGAAGACCTCCGTTAACGGCTAAGAAGATTTACGTCAGGTATGGCTTGCGCGAGCACGCCATTCTGACATAAAGACAGCGAAAGGGGCGGTTAGCTCAGTTGGTAGAGCATCTCGCTTACACCGAGAATGTCGGCGGTTCGAGACCGTCACCGCCCACCACCTTTTCCTTATCGGCGATTGTTTGGTTTTCGTATGAAAACCGCGATGCCCTGATCTGGTACAGCGTGTTTCAACAAGCCCGGCACCCTGTGCCGGGCTTGTTGCTTTTTAAGATAACGCCGAAGGTGTGGTAATTATTTCCACGTTCTATCCAGTTTTACGCGCTCTGATAGCCTGTTCGGATGGGTTGGGGAGCTTGGTGGGTGGTACATTCACGGCGCGTAGAAATACTCTTATTCGCCTTTTCCCTTGCTGCCCTTTTGTTAGGCGGCATTTTTGCCGTGGTGGATTATCCTCACTTTGCTGCCTATTTTTGGCTGATCGGGACGGTCTCCGTTCTTGTCTGGCTCATTATCATTGTTTTGACGGCGATCACCAAAGGGGTTGTTGGACTTGATATAATTGCGGCGTTTTCGATGATGGGCGCCATTTTTTTAGGCGAGCTTCTGACCGGAAATATTATTGCGGTGATGTTTGCCGGTGGGCAGCTCTTAGAGGCCATCGCTCAATCGCGCGCTCGACAGGAAATGACAGCTTTATTGGCACGCTCGCCTCGTATCGCCACGCGCTATGAAGGCGAGAGCCTGGTATCCGTTCAAATTGAAGATATCCGCGTCAGTGATCATCTGCTGATCCGTCCGGGCGATATTGTGCCAGTTGATGGAATTGTGGCCCGCGGGGCTGTTCTCTTGGATGAATCCGTCATGACAGGTGAATCTTTACCGGTCACACATCAGATTGGCGATCGTCTTTATAGCGGCGTGAGCAATATCGGCGGTGCCTTCGATATGGTTGCTGTAACAGATGCGGCTGGTAGTACTTTTAGCGCAATTATTCGAATGGTATCCGCTGCGGAGCAGCAGAAGGCGCCTATGGCTCGGTTGGCGGATCGTTACGCATTGGGGCTATTTGCGTTTACTGCCGCTTTAGCTAGCTTGGCTTGGCTACTGAGTGGGGATCCTTTGCGGGTGCTCGCCGTGTTTGTTGTCGCGACCC
>JAPJMW010000147.1 GCA_026461505.1 Beijerinckiaceae bacterium | reverse complement strand
CGCTTCCTGCAGATGTGTGCTGAGGATAATATGCAGGTTGCCAATTGCACGACACCTGCGAATTACTTCCACATTTTACGGCGTCAGCTTAATCGCGATTTCCGTAAGCCTCTCATTTTGATGACGCCGAAATCTTTGTTGCGTCATAAAAGAGCGATTTCACGACTTGATGAAATGGCTGAGGGAACAAGCTTCCACCGTGTGCTGTGGGATGATGCGCAATATCTCAAGGGCGAGAAAATCAAGCTTGTGAAAGATAATAAAATTAGGCGTGTCGTTCTCTGCAGTGGCAAGGTCTATTATGATCTTTATGAGGAGCGTGAGAAGCGTGGCATCGACGATGTTTATTTGCTCCGCGTCGAACAGCTTTATCCTTTCCCGCTAAAGGCATTGGTGACAGAACTCTCACGGTTTAAAAATGCTGATATCGTATGGTGCCAGGAAGAGCCTAAGAATATGGGTTCATGGACCTTCGTTGAGCCCTATCTGTCTTGGGTACTTGAACAGGCGACGTCAAAGGTAAAGCGCCCGCGTTATGCAGGACGTCCAGCCTCTGCCGCAACAGCAACGGGCCTGATGTCGACCCATCTTGCTCAATTGAATGCTTTCCTCGAAGAGGCTTTTGCCGCTTAACCTAATCGTCAGACGATTAAAGGATCATACACATGGCTACTGAAATCCGCGTTCCGACCCTTGGTGAATCGGTTAGTGAAGCAACCATCGGAAAATGGTTCAAAAAAGTTGGCGATGCCGTCAAGGCTGATGAGCCCGTGCTTGAACTTGAAACCGATAAAGTAACGCTTGAAGTCAACGCACCTGCTGCGGGTGTTCTAGCAGAGATCGTCGCCAAGGATGGCGATACGGTTGGCGTTGGTGCCTTATTGGGTTCGATTGCTGCCGGTTCGGCTGCGGCCGTTGCGCCTGCACCCCAAGCGCCTGCTGCCGCTCCTAAAGCCGCTCCCGCCGCTGCCCCAGCGGCAGCTGAGAATGGTCCAGCGGTTGCGAAGCTCGCCTCCGAGAGCGGCGTTAATCCAGCCTCCGTTACGGCGACTGGCAAAGATGGTCGCGTCACAAAGGGTGATATGCTCGCCGCCATCGCAACGGGTGCGGCACCTGCGCCAACACCTGCCGTATCAGTTCGCGCACCATCTCCTGCAGATGATGCTTCTCGCGAAGAACGCGTTCGCATGACGAAGCTACGCCAAACCATTGCGCGCCGTTTGAAAGACGCACAAAACACCGCTGCGATGCTCACGACGTTTAACGAAGTCGATATGACGGAAGTCATGGCGCTGCGTAATCGTTACAAAGATGTTTTCGAGAAGAAGCATGGCGCAAAGCTGGGCTTTATGAGCTTCTTCGTTAAGGCCTGCACACAGGCTCTCAAAGAAATTCCAGCGGTTAATGCGGAGATCGACGGCATCGATCTTGTTTATAAAAACTATTACCATGTTGGTATCGCGGTCGGCACGGAAAAGGGCCTTGTTGTTCCGGTTGTTCGTGATGCTGATACGCTTTCGCTCGCGGGTATCGAAAAGACGATCGCCGATTTCGGAAAACGTGCTCGCGATGGTCAGTTGAAAATTGATGAGATGCAGGGTGGTACATTCACCATCACCAATGGCGGCATCTATGGCTCGTTGATGTCGACCCCCATTCTGAATGCGCCACAATCAGGCATTCTTGGCATGCATAAAATCCAGGAACGTCCAATGGCAATCGGCGGTAAAATCGAAATTCGTCCGATGATGTATTTGGCGCTGTCGTATGATCATCGCATCGTAGACGGCAAAGAGGCCGTGACATTCCTTGTTCGTGTGAAGGAAGCGCTTGAGGATCCAGCGCGTCTCGTTCTCGATCTTTGATTGAATTTAATCTTCTGGCGCGGGTTGGAGAAAAATAATGTCCTATGATCTCGTGGTTATTGGCTCTGGACCTGGTGGCTATGTTTGCGCCATCCGCGCTGCGCAATTGGGATTGAAAACGGCCATTGTCGAAAAGCGCCCAACCTTTGGCGGCACTTGCCTCAATATTGGCTGCATTCCTTCTAAGGCTTTGTTGCATGCTTCCGAAATGTTTGAGGAAGCAGGTCATGGGTTGGAAGCGCTTGGCATCAAAGTTGGAGCACCTAAGCTCGATCTGCCCGTGATGATGAAACACAAGCAAGATACGGTCGATGCGAATGTTCAAGGCGTCGCCTTTTTGCTCAAGAAAAACAAAGTCGATAGCTTTATTGGCGCAGGATCAATTCCATCAGCCGGTAAAGTTCAAATCACGAAGTCTGATGGATCAATCGAGACCATTGAAACAAAAAATATCGTGATTGCGACCGGCTCTGAGTCAGCGCCTCTCCCCGGCGTGACGGTTGATGAAAAGACCGTAGTCACATCAACGGGCGCCTTAGAGCTTGGTAAGGTTCCCGGAAAACTTTTGATTATCGGTGCAGGCGTCATTGGCCTTGAATTAGGCTCGGTCTGGAGCCGCCTCGGCGCAGAAGTAACCGTTGTCGAATATCTTGATCGTATTCTACCGGGAATGGATGATGAGGTTGCCAAACAGTTTCAACGTATCCTGACCAAGCAAGGTTTCACCTTCCACCTCGGCTCAAAAGTAACCAAGGTTGATGCAGGTAAGTCAGGCGCGAAGGTAACGGTTGAACCGGCTTCTGGTGGTGAAGCCAAAATCCTTGATGCGGATATTGTTTTGGTCGCCATCGGTCGTCGTCCCTATACGGAAGGTCTCGGGCTGGAGACAGCAGGCGTTACCTTAGATCGCGGTCGTGTGGTGATTGATGATCACTTTAAATCAAGTGTTGCAGGCATATACGCTATTGGCGATGTCGTGCGCGGACCAATGCTTGCGCATAAGGCGGAGGATGAAGGTGTAGCGGTCGCCGAGATCATTGCCGGACAAGCTGGCCATGTGAATTACGGCGTTATTCCCGGCGTTGTTTATACTCAGCCAGAAATCGCAACGATTGGTAGAACAGAAGAAGATTTGAAGGCGGCCAATATCGCCTACAAAGTTGGTAAATTCCCATTCACAGCCAATGGTCGCGCAAGAGCGATGCGTTCCACCGATGGCTTTGTGAAGGTCTTAGCTGATGCTGCAACGGATCGCGTCCTCGGGTGCCATATCATTGGCAAAGGTGCGGGTGACCTGATTCACGAAGTGGCCATGTTGATGGAGTTTGGTGGATCGTCGGAAGATCTTGCCCGGACGTGCCATGCCCATCCAACTATGTCCGAAGCGGTGAAAGAAGCTGCACTCGGCGTTGAAAAACGGTCCATCCATATTTGAAATTAGACCATCCCGATTTAGCTAATCCTACATCATCGGAATCGGGTTTTCGAATATGGATCCTTTAGATATGGTTTGTCACCATTTCGAATAAGGAATCCACGATGCTGAATTTGGATTTTATACCGTCGTTACAGACGATAGCGCTGTTTTCATTAGCATCTTTGATCCTCGCGCTGACGCCAGGACCCGACATGGCCCTATTTCTTGCCCGCACGGTAACGGGTGGGCGGAGTTCCGGATTTGCAGCCATGTTTGGCGCTTCAACGGGTCTCATTGTTCATGCTTTATTGGCGGGGCTCGGGCTTTCAGCCTTATTGGCTGCGTCCGCAACGGCGTTTTTTATTCTAAAAATTATTGGTGGTCTTTATTTGCTGTGGCTTGCCTATGGCACCATTCGGCACGGATCCGCCTTTTCAGTCGATAGCAATGCTATCCAAAAACAATCATGGTCCGCGACTTTTCTGACGGGCTTGGGTATCAATCTGACTAACCCCAAAGTGATTGTCTTTTTCGTTACCTTTCTTCCGCAATTTATTGATGCGGGCGATCCGTCGGCATCCGGCCAATTGCTGTTCTTAGGGTTGTTTTTCTTACTGATCGGCATTCCAACCAATGCGGTCGTTATTTTGATTGCCGAGCGATTTACAAACTTCATGCAATCGTCTCCGCGCGCGATGCGCGCTTTCGATTACGGGTTTGCGGGGATTGTTACGGCCTTCGCCTTGAAGCTTGTCCTGACGCAAGGCCGCTAAACCACCAAGGTTGTTAAACAACAGCCAATGAAATGGCGCCAAGCCCTTCGACATAGGCGCGCATCGTTTGCCCACGCTCGACTTTGCCAACCCCTTCAGGCGTGCCGGTAAAAATAATGTCGCCAGCTTTCAGTTCAAAATAGAGAGAAAGGATCGATATTTGTTCCGGGACTGACCATATCATATCCGATAAATCTGAAGACTGGCGTGGTTCACTATCGACTGAAACGCTAATTTTTCCGCGCGACGGATGGCCAACCGAAGACACGGGATGAAGCGGTCCGACGGGAGCGGAATGATCTGCACTTTTGCCAACTTCCCAAGGCCGCTTGGCGGCTTTGGCTTCATCCTGCAAGTCACGACGGGTCATATCGAGACCCACGGCGTAACCAAAGACATGCGTTAATGCATCTTTCTCTTCGATGTTACGTCCGCCCGATTTGAGCGCTACAACCATTTCTACTTCATGATGGTAGTTAGACGTCATCGTCGGATAGGGGTGTTGAACAGTTTCATTTTCCGGACAAAATTGAACGGCATCCGCGGCTTTTTGAAAGAAAAAGGGTGCTTCGCGGGTTGGGTCTCCGCCCATTTCTCTCGCATGCGCGGCGTAGTTTCGTCCGATGCAGTAAATGCGGCGCACTGGAAAAACAGCGCTTCCGCCAGCAACGGGGATCGTCGCGCGTGGTTCAATATCAATCGCGTAAGGAATGGTCATCGGATGAACTCTTCAATGATCTTCTCAATCGGCCCACATTTAGGCTAAGTGTCATACGAGACTGACTGAGTAAAAGCAGGATAGCAAGTCCGGGCGCGTGATAATGGGAGAAAAATGTGACTGAGATCAAAACCGATCAAAAGAAAAAGCTCAATCCGCTCCTTCGCTTGGCGTTTGATCTCGGCCCTCTTGCCGTTTTTTTCATAGGCTACACCTTTGGAGATTTTTTTGTGGCGACCGCCATCTTCATGGTGTCGCTTTTTGTGTCCATGGCGCTGTCATATTTTTTGACACGACATTTGCCCGTGATGTCGATTGTCTCAGGAATCATCGTTGCGGTGTTTGGCGGGCTAACTTTGTTTCTGCACGATGAAACCTTTTTCCGGATGAAGCCAACCATTATCTATGCTCTGTTTGGAAGCCTCTTATTAGGTGGGCTCATGTTAGGTAAGCCCTTAATCGCTGCTGTTTTAGGCGAGGCTGTCGATCTTACCGAAGAAGGATGGAAAATATTGAGTCTGCGTTGGGGCGTCTTCTTTTTCGTTTTAGCGGCGATGAATGAAGCCGTTCGGTTAGGTTTTCCTGATTATTGGGTTCAATTCAAAGTGTTCGGCGCAACCGCATTAACCATCGGTTTTGCGATGCTTCAGACACCGGTCATGATGAAGTATGAGCGCAAGAAAGACGAAAACGACTAAGGTTAACTGCTCTTAAGCGCCTTTTCGATGGCCGCATTAATAGGGCCCTTGATTGCTTCTTCGGTAAGCGGCCCTACATGCTTATAGATGATTTCGCCGTTACGGTTGATGACGAAGCTTTCTGGAACCCCATAAACGCCCCAATCAATGGCGGCCCGTCCTTCGGTATCCATTCCAATGCCTTCATAGGGATTGCCTAGAGCGCCGAGGAAGCGTCGGGCATTATCCGGCTGATCTTTATAATTGATCCCCATCAAACGAATGCGTGCGTCTTTTGAGAGCTTGAGGAGCAAGGGATGTTCATCCCGGCAGGGAACACACCAGGACGCAAAAATATTGACGATGGTGACCCCGCCCTTCAGGTCGTCATTGGAGAAGCCTGGAACAGCAGTGCCACCAAGGGTCGCGCCGGGTAAGGCTGGTAGGGAAAATTGCGGCGCTGGATGGCCGATTAAAGTCGAAGGCAACACCGATACGGGGCCGCGCCAGAGGCTGTAGAGAAACAAGATAGCGAGAACGCCAAAGATACCGGCAGGCAATAGAAACATGCTCTTCCGGCTTGATGCAGACACACTCATCGTTTGTTGCTCTCTGAGCGGCGACGCGCTCCGGAAGCCTCTAGCGTAGCCAGTAATTGCTTTTGTTTTTTGTAATCAAGGATGATCCAGAGCAGTAGGCTCGAGAAAACAACAACACCAGCTAAATACGCTGCAAGGATAAAACCAAAATGTGGGTCGTCTATCATTCAACGATCCCCTTCATTTCATGATTGGCGGCTAGAATGCTCAGCGTTCTCACACGGCGCCGAAGGATTTCATTTCTCATCGCTGCAAAATGGAGCGCCAACACAACAAGCGTAATGCCGATGGCAACCAATAGAAGTGGCCATAACATGGATTTATCAATGGTCGGCCCACCCATACGAAACACGCTTGCTGGCTGATGCAATGTGTTCCACCAATCAACAGAAAATTTGACGATGGGAAGATTAATCGCGCCGACCAAGGTCATCACCGCAGCAGAGCGTCCTGCGCGCGCCGGATCTTCATAGGCATTCCACAGCGCAAGGATGCCGCAATAAATCAGAAATAAAACCAAGACTGAAGTGAGCCGCGCATCCCATACCCACCATGTCCCCCACATTGGCTTACCCCATAGGGAACCTGTAAGCAGGCATAGGAAGGTAAAAGCAGCACCAATGGGTGCAATCGCTTTCGCCGATACATCCGCGAGCGGGTGCCGCCATACCAGCGTTCCAATTGAAGAGAGTGCCATGATCCCGTAACAGGCCGTCGAAAGCCACGCGGAAGGAACATGGATATACATGATCCTAACGGTTTCACCTTGCTGATAATCGGCGGGCGCATAAGCGAAGGCCGCGTAAAAACCTATTGCAGCAATAATGGCTCCGCACGCGGCAAGCCATGGAATGGCATACCGTATAAAGGCGAGAAAACGTCCGGGATTCGCAAAAGTTAAATTCATCCCGTACTAATGCCTGAAATGCCGGGTATCCGTAAAGACCATTGCGAGGCCATGGGCATCTGCCGCTGCAATAACTTCATCATCCCGCATCGAGCCGCCCGGTTGAATGATTGCTGTCGCACCCGCTTCGGCGGCCGCTAACAATCCGTCAGCAAACGGGAAGAAGGCATCAGACGCGACAACGGATCCTTTAGCGAGACTTTCGGGCTCATGCGCAAGCTTGGCCGCATCGGCCGCTTTCCAAGCCGCAATACGCGATGAGTCAATCCGGCTCATTTGCCCTGCACCAATTCCAACGGTCGCGCCATCTTTGGCATACACAATGGCATTCGATTTGACGTGTTTGGCAATACGGAATGCAAACCGCAAATCGGAAAATTCCGCGGGCGTTGGCGCGCGCTTGGTTACCACTCTCAAGTTCATGTCATCGACCACGGCATTGTCGCGCGATTGGGCAAGGAAGCCTCCTGCCACGGAGCGGAGCAGAAGACCCGGACTGCGCGGATCAGGCAGTCCGCCGGTGAGTAATAATCGGAGATTTTTCTTTGCTGCAATAATGGCAATGGCTGCATCATCGGCATCGGGTGCAACAATGACTTCGGTAAAAATTTCAACGATGGCACGAGCAGCCTCGACATCAAGGCGACGATTGAGAGCAACGATACCGCCAAATGCCGATACCGGATCGCACCGCAATGCATTTCGATAGGCTTCAGTGAGTGTGGCGCCAATTGCTGCCCCTGCGGGATTGGCGTGTTTGACAATAACAGCGGCTGCGTGAGCTTGCGGATCAAATTCCGCCACACATTCGAATGCAGCATCGGTATCATTGATATTGTTGAACGATAATTGCTTCCCTTGAACCTGACGCGCAGTGGCTACACCCGCGCGCTTTTCGGGTAACCGATAAAATGCGGCTGTTTGATGCGGATTTTCACCATAGCGCATGACTTCAATGCGATGCCCGCCGAGTGTTCTCCAATCAGGCGTAGGTTCATGTTCTTGAACAGCAAACCAATTGGCAATCGCCGCATCATAGGCTGCGGTGCGGGAGAATGCTTTCGCCGCTAATAAACGGCGCGTCTTTAACGTGGTTGATCCGTTGTTGGATTTCAACTCGTCGAGAATAAGCCGATAATCGCCTGTATCAACAATAACCGCAACATCGGCATGGTTCTTGGCTGCACCACGGATCATGGCAGGGCCGCCAACGTCGATATTTTCGATGCAGGTGTCGAAGTCATTCGTCTTCGCAATCGTCTCTTCAAACGGGTAGAGATTGACCACGAGAAGATCTATCGGTCCAATGCCGTGCGCCAGCATTGCCGCCTCATGTTCCGGATTGCCCCGGATTGCCAAAAGCCCACCGTGAACTTTCGGATGGAGCGTCTTGACGCGACCATCCATCATTTCTGGAAAGCCCGTGAGATCAGAAACGTCGCGTACCGGTAAACCGGCATCGGCGATGGCCTTTGCAGTGCCGCCTGTTGAAATCAATTCAATCTTGTGAGCGTGCAATGCCTTTGCAAAATCCAGTAATCCGGTCTTGTCCGAAACGGAGAGAAGAGCGCGTAAAACGGGACGCAAATTACTAGGCATTGGGTACGACCTTATTCGATTTGGACTTAATGGACCGTCTCAATATCACGTCTCGATAGGGCCGGTAAGATTGGCCATTAGGAGGATGCACACCCGATTTTATCGTGGAAACCGCGTGACATCGCCGCGGATGAAGGACCATTTTACCGTTGGTCGCGTGAGGGCCTTGGCCTCGATAACAATTTGCGTCGTGCGCCGCATGCCATCCGACGCAGCAAAAAGCACACTTTCTTCGATTTGAACGGGAGCATCGGCCGTAAAAGTCCAGAATTGGCCGGACGGCATTGTCAGACTCACGACATCGGCTTCTCTTGCCAGGGCCTCGACACCGGGATGCAAATGAAACCGGATCGTGTAGGGCCAATCCTGATCTTGTCTTTTTGACGGAATGGATTGGAGTTCGTCTTCCCCAATAAGCCATTCTCCACCGCGATGAAGCGATAGGCTCCGCTTGTGAACAAGTCCAAAACGCCCACTATAGCCATCATGCATGGCTGTGATCCGCTCACTATCATCATCGCTGTCGCGCAGGACTTCGACATGGCGTGGCCCACTCATAATAGGCTCACCTGAGGGATAGCGTCGTTCATTATCGTCAGCGAAGCGACAAGAGGAACGATCATCGACAATGACAGTGGAGTGCGCAGCCGTCGCCCTAGCCAAAGGCCTGCGTATTTCATGCCCTGCTACCGGCGCACCACAATTGATGATGAGCTTTTCGCCATTGTCAGAAAGCTCAAATGAAAGACAGCCCGCATGGGCAGAGCCTGAAAAAGCCTCTGGCGGCGATTTGCCAACATCCATGATGAGGATCGTTGTGTCACTCTGTATACGACGATAACCCGATGGTCCCGCTGTTTCAGTCGGTCCAGAGCGTGTATCTTGATAGGCTAATATTGTTGCTATCAGATCGGGTGCCGTTGCACTCATGCCATTAAAGAGTGCTAAGGTTCCATCGCCATGACGGAACAGTCTGATCATCGGCATCATACGATCAATCGCATTCAATAATTCAGCCGGCGGATTTTCCGACTGTGATAAAAAGCAATGTCGCAGGGGGAGTAACTCAGCCAATATGTCCACGATGACCTGTGGATTGCGGCTGATATGCCCCCCATCGTTTAAAATTTCGCGATCCAACTGGCGAATGAAATAATCGATCACGCGCTTTGTGCGTCTCGGACCGAGATCGGTGCATAAGGCAACATAGGTAAGCGCGATTGCCGCCTGTAGCCGGTGTGCAGAATGGTCGATACGTCGTGATCGCCGCCAAAGATAGGCCGATTGTCGACGAATAGAATTCATAAACCGCCGATAAAAGGCTCGATCCGATCCGTCCAAGATGAGCGGAGAATGGCTTAGCCATGCGATTAGCCGCCGTGAAACAACCAACGTGTCCCAAGCTGGAACATTACTGGGCGAACTGCAGCTTGATATCCAGTCTCCGACCATGGTTCGCGCATTGGCGCGCGCCAGCGCAGTGTCTGCAGCGCGGATATCCCGCAGCCAACCAAAACCCATAAGGGCTTCTGACCACGCATTGGACGGTGAAGGCGCAGAAAAGGGTGAATGCCCGCCGGTCGAAACAATTTTACCCGCGAACGCGAAATAGCCAGAATAGATATCACCAGCAGCCGTTGGATCACTTGTTCTAAGATCCTGTGGCGCGATTAAAATTCGTTCAATTCGACCGTTGAAGGGCGTTGGTCTCAACCATCGAACGGACTCGATAAGGCTCGCACCTACGCGCAACGCTGTGCGTTTAGCCGCAAAGCGCAGGGACAATCCGAAATCTGATAGTGCGTAACGCGCCAATCGTGGCTCCAACTCACTTTAACCGCAATCTATGTGTCATACCCTGATTGGCAACCGACCACCAAGCATTTGCCGTCCTAAATGTGGGGATCTTATGACCGTACAAGTTTTGCAGCAAAAAATCCGTCGATCCCTTGAAGGCGCGGATCTTCATTTGCGAGCATGAACGGCAAGGTTCGTAATTCGCCTTGACCATTAATGGCCCACGCCAATTCAGGCCCCAAATGAGCCATATCCGTACGATTAAAAGGTGAACGTTTGACGCGGTTATCGGCTTTTAACAGTTCTGCAATTTGCATTTCGCCCTCTTCGGGCTCAAGCGAGCAGGTGCAGTAGATCAACCGTCCGCCGGGCTTTAGCAGGTCAATCGCTTTTTTCAGCAGACGGGCCTGTAGAGCAGCCAATTTTTGTAAATCTTCGAACTCTTTGGTCCATGCCACATCGGGATGGCGCCGTATGGTTCCTGTCGCCGTGCAGGGTGCATCTAGCAAAATGGCGTCAAACGGTTCGGATTGGTAAGCCATCGCATCCATTGCAACGCTTTCTACCGAGAGTCCTAGCCGTCGCATGTTTTCTGATAACCGCTCCAGGCGCTTTGCCGATCGATCTATGGCTACGACTTTCGCACCTGCATTGGCCAATTGAGCCGTTTTACCGCCCGGTGCTGCACAAAGATCAGCAATTCTCTCGCCCGGCTTTGCATCAAGCAGCATAGCGGGGAGAGCGGCTGCTGCATCCTGCACCCACCAAGCGCCCTCGGTATAACCGGGAAGTGCTGTAATATTGGTGCGCCCCTTTAGACGCACAGAACCGGTTGGAAGAACGATGCCGTCGAGGTTTTCGGCCCATAAGGCAGCGTTTTCTTTCACGGTGATATCGACACTCGCTTCTTGCATATTGGCTGAGGCGATTTTCTTTGCCGTATCCTCCCCATAGGCTTTAACCCATTTTTGGGCGAGCCATTCCGGTGTATCGCGATGCAGCGGATCATCATTGACCAGAATTGTCTCACGTTCGCGCGCTATCGTTCGCAAAAGCCCATTGGCTAATTTGATAAAACGCCTCGCTTCAGGATCGGCTTGAACGAGACGAACCGATAGATCGACCGCGGCATGGTCGGGCACATCGAGATAAAGAAGTTGCGCAACACCCGCGACGAGGATCGATTCTAGTCGTCCAGAATGGTTTGGAAGCCCTTTTTCCAATCGCGACATTAAGGCATCGCCAATAGTGCCTAAGCGGCGGGTAGCCGACATGGCGATGGCGCGAGCAAGTCCCCGATCGCGTTCGCTTAAGGTTTTTCCCTCCGGTTCTGAAAGAATTCGGTCCAGCGATTCATCGAGTGGAAGGCTGCGAACAAGGAGATCATCAATAGCTAACATCGCACAGCGGCGTGCGATCAATCCGGGAATTTCTTCTATTTGAGGGGCGGCATCGCCATAATTATCGCTCATTAAGGTGCTTTCCAATGGGTCTTAGGTGGCTTGGTCCCGTATACGACGATCTTGACCAATGTCCCTCTATGCCGCCAGAAGGTAGGGCGCTGCAAGTTTTTACTGACGATGGGGTTGGTGTCATGAATCATGAAAATCCGCAGAATGAGACCGTTTCAGAAGCGGAACCGAGGAAGCCCTTGACCCCCATGGCCCAGCGCGCCTTGGCTGAAGCCGAGGCTCGGCGTGTCGCTGCCAGCCAAGCATTAGATTTGCCGCGCGAGATTAATGGACGTGACGGTCCCGAGCCTGTTCGATTTGGCGATTGGGAAGTAAAAGGCCTTGCCAGCGATTTTTAGTCCGTTTGGCACGGTTCTAGCTAGGATTGACGATCAAAGACGGTTTTAGGTGTTTATTGGAGTAGATTGTGGCGCTTGATCGACGAGGATTTCTAGCAGGTTTGATGGCGATGCCGCTGGTATCGACCCAATCGGCTTCTCAAGAAGGTAAACAATGGAGTTATGACGGCGCCGATGGACCGGAAAAATGGGCGGAAATAGATCCGGCCAATCAGGCCTGCACGGCGGGTCTCGAGCAGTCCCCTATTGACCTAAGTAAATATTACGTCGCAGCCGTCGAGCCTATTAAGTTTGATTGGCAAGCGCAGCCATTTTCCATGGTTAATAGTGGCCGTTCCGTTTACGCCAATGTTGCCAAAGGAAGCTCAACGAAGCTCGGCACCGAAGATTTTGCTCTAAAGCAGATCGTGTTCCATCTCCCCAGCGAACATATGGTTGATGGCAAACGGCATGCCATGGAAATTCAATTTGTGCACACTCAGGGGCCTAAAAAGCTCTTAATGGTGTCCATTCTGGTTCGTCCGGGCGAACGGAACGACGTGTTTTTTTCAATGATGGCTAAGGCTCCGGGAAAACTCGGGACGCAAGCGTTGCAAGCCCCTGCTGATCCTAACGCTCTCCTTCCGAAAACCCGTAGTCTGTTTCGCTATCGCGGTTCGTTGACGATGCCACCATGCACCGAAAATGTGGATTGGGTTGTTTTTGCCGAGCCTCTTGAGGTCGCACAGGCTGACATTGATGTTTTCAAGCTTATTTTTTCGATGAATGCGCGTCCAGTACAGGCAATTAATCGTAGATTTCTTTTGAAGGGCGTATTTTAGCCTTTCAATCGAATGTGATAATCGGAATTTAGCAATAAAATTGAATAAATGATGGTCTTTTATTGCCGAATTCATTTAACGGGCTTAGGGACAGCTGCAATTTACTTTGACCGCTCACGCCGGATTGAGTTTGAATGACGTCTTTTCATGAGTCCGAGATGATCGCATTGAAAGACGTTTGTTTTTCTTATGCGGATCGGCCTATTCTAAACGGAATCGATCTCACGATTAAACGTGGAGAAATCATCGCCATTATGGGCGGCTCGGGCGGGGGAAAAACGACCCTGCTTGGACTAATTTCTGGACGACTCAAGCCTCAAACAGGTTCGGTTTTGGTTAAAGGGCTTGAGGTTCCAAACCTTCGCCAATCGGAGCTCTATGGGCTTCGGCGTAAAATTGGCATGCTCTTTCAATTTGGCGCGCTGTTCACGGATCTTAATGTATTCGACAATGTTGCTTTTCCCTATCGTGAACAAACGAATTTGCCAGAAGAGATGATCCGCACTTTGGTTTTGCTCAAGCTTGAGGCTGTAGGCTTGCGGAGCGCCAAAAATCTCATGCCTGCCGAGCTTTCAGGTGGAATGGCACGTCGTGTTGCGCTTGCAAGAGCCGTTGCTCTTGATCCTGCAGTCATGCTCTATGACGAGCCGTTTACGGGACTCGATCCTATTTCCGTTGGTATTATTGGTCGATTGATTAAAAGGCTCAATCGCGCGCTCGGCATGACGTCCGTGATTGTGACGCATGATTTGAATGAAACCCTCCGCCTTGTTGATCGAGTGGTTGTTCTTTCTCAAGGTAAAATTCATCGGGATATGGCGCCGGAAGAAATCCGGTCCACAGATGACCCATTTATTCGGCAATTTGCGGATGGATTACCGGATGGTCCGGTGCCTTTCCATTATCCTGGGCGGGATTATTGGTCGGAGTTAATGGACCAATGAGGGCAAGCTTCGTTCAACTTATTTCGGCATTAGGGCATTTTTTCACGAGCCGTATCGATCGTTTGGGTTTGGCTGCCCGTTTTGCCGGAGCATTGCTTGTTTCGTTGAGCATTGCGTTAGGTCGCCTCCCATTAATGTTCCGGGAAGTTTATTTTTCTGGTGTCCGTTCTTTGTCGATCGTTGCCGTGTCCGGATTGTTTGTGGGTATGGTTTTGGCCGTTCAGGGCTATGAAGTATTGCAGCGCTATGGTTCCGCTGAGTCACTCGGTGTCATCGTTGCTCTTTCCCTTGTGCGGGAGTTGGGCCCCGTTGTAACCGCACTATTGTTTGCGGGCCGTGCCAGTTCAGCCGTTACGGCTGAAATCGGTCTTATGCGCGCGACCGAACAATTGGCCGCCATGGATATGATGGCCGTTGACCCGATGTCCCGTGTGGTCGCACCCCGATTTCTAGCTGCTATTTTTTCAATGCCGTTTTTGGCCGCCATATTTTCGACAACCGGTGTGATCGGTGCGTGGATCATTGGTGTAAAACTGATCGGTATTGACGATGGCGCCTTCTGGTCGCAAATGCAGGCCAATGTTGATGTGCGCATCGATGTCTTAAATGGCCTTTTGAAAAGCATCGTGTTTGGGACGGCTGTCGGGCTGATTTCGGTTTTTGAGGGCTATTTCGCAGCACCAACGGCTGAAGGTATTGCAACCGCAACGACGCGGACGGTTGTCATTTCATCCCTTTCAGTGCTTTTGCTTGATCTTCTTTTAACGGTGATGATGTTCCGAGGACTTAGCTGATGAATCGCTCCAGATTTGATTTCGCCGTCGGGCTCTTTGTGGCGATTGGGCTGTTGGCCATGGCTTTTATGGCTCTTAAGGTCGGAAATCTCGCCGGATTCGATAGTGGGACGGGATATGTGATCGAGGCCCGATTTGATAATATTGGAGGGCTTAAAGTGCGCGCACCGGTTAAAAGTGCGGGCGTTGTAGTAGGGCGGGTCGAGTCGATCGGTTTGGATGCCGAAACCTATGAGGCGCGGGTCCTTTTGCGGGTCTATCCAAATTATCGCTTTTCCAAAGACACGATTGCGTCAATTTTGACGTCCGGATTGCTCGGTGAGCAATATGTAGGCTTGGAGTCTGGCGGAGATCCTGTATATCTCGCTGCAGGTGACCGATTGGGCAAAACGCAATCGGCCATGATCTTAGAAAAGTTAATTAGTCAATTTTTGTTCAGTAAGGCGGCGGAAACGCCGGCAAAGGCCCAATGAAGCGTATCGCTACCATTGTTTTCATGCTTGCGTTGGTTGCGCCAAGCCTCGTCGCCGCTGCGCCTTCGAAAAAGGCTAAACCAGCGGTTGCGCCAATTCCGCTTGAGGAACCCGCCGAAATCGCGCCGCCCAATGATCTGTTTGAGCCGATTAACCGCGTTACCTTTGCCGTTAATGACGGAATTGATCTGATTATTGTCAATCCGCTGGTCGCCCTTTGGAACGGCCTGATGCCTTCTTTTGTTCGCACCGGCGTCGGCAATTTCTTTAACAATCTCGATGATGTCTATGTGGGGGTCAATCACCTCCTGCAAGGCAATGGATCGCGTGCCGGGGTGGATTTCGAGCGTGTGGCCGTTAACTCGACCGTTGGAATTGGCGGTTTAATCGATGTTGGCGCAAAGATGGGCCTGCAAAAGGTCGATGGTGATTTCGGGCAAACCTTGGGCGTTTGGGGCCTTCCAACGGGTCCTTATGTGATCCTCCCATTGATCGGACCGTCCACGGTTCGTGAATCGGCAGGGCGATCCGTGCGCGTCATGACGGATCCGCGGACTTATCTGGATGCGGTGCCGTCCTATTCCTTGATGGGGCTTGAATATCTACAAACCCGCGCGGACGCGAAAGCGAATGAGGGATTAATTGCTGCCTCCAGCCTCGACCGCTATGTTTTCATCAGAAATCTTTATCTTCAGAAGCGATCGCTGATGGTTAAATCGGGCCAAACTCAGCATTGATCAAGGAAATCGGTAATCATATGATGAGTCTCGTTGAGCGAGCAGCTCGAATAGGTGCATTGCTAGGCGTTTTGCTGAGCGCGGTGATCTCAACAAGCGTATATGCTGACGCGCCTGCTCCTGATGAATTAGTGCGCAAATTGGCCGCCGAAATGACATCGGCCGTGCGGTCCGATCCCGAACTTCAAAATCCAGGCTCGTTGAAAATATCCGATTTCGTCCAAAAGAATATCGTTCCGCGCTTCGATTTCGAGCGGATCACGCAAATCGCGATGGGCAGAAATTGGGCGAAGGCAAATTCGGCTGAGCAGAAGCAGATCGTCACCGAATTTAGTAAACTGCTCACGCGTACCTATTCGAACGCGATTTCTACGCTCAAAGATTTGGACGTCGAGGTCAAATCCACACGCGTTATGACGCCAAATGCGGATGTGACCGTTAAGACCCAAATGATCGGACGTCCGCAGCCCGTCTCGATCGATTACAGCCTGATCAACGGACCGGCTGGCTGGAAAGTATATGACGTCACCGTCGAGGGCATTAGCCTCGTCGCTGCCTATCGCGACGAGTTCGCGGGTCTCGTTTCTCAAAGCGGCACATCCGGCCTGATCGACGCGCTAAAAAAGAAGAATGGCGGCTAGAATGGCCGAGCAAGTTCTGTCCATAAAGGGGCCGGTCACCATGGCCACGGCGGGCAAAATTTATCGTGATATAGCAATTCTCTCAGCCAAAGCGCCGCTTTATATCGATTTTTCCGGAATTGAGCAGGTCGACTCCAGTGCCATCGCACTCTTAATTTCAATTCTCAGGCGTGCCCGCAACGCCCCCGATCGGATCAAATTAGGGGCTATACCAGACGCAATAGCTCAATTTTCCGAGATTTATGGCCTTGATGAGTCATTCCGTCAGAACATGGAAATGGCGTCTTAATCAGCCAACCTCATTGAGTGTAGGCATGGATGACAGCAGATATTTGTCAAACAAAGGTAGGCAAGCCCCCCCAATAGCGCGCGCCTGATTGCCAACCGTGCCCTCAATCAGCTCGGGAGGATTAAGACCGTGCAAATTGAGTTTCGCTAATGCTGCGCGCGTTGCCTCGATTAGCCTTGTTCTTACATTGGCGGGAAATCCGCCATCGATGAAGACCGCAGAAAAATCAATGACGGCACATGAGCCAACGATGGCATTGGCGAGATGGGGCGCAATATCGATGATCCAATCATCGATGAATGCATCAAAACCCGCCCAGCCATCCGGCTGTTTCCACATAGGGGAAGGATCAAGCCCTGCGGCTCGAATGCGAGCTTCAAGGTTGGCTGCGGACGCGACATCGATGAGTTGAACGGCTTTTCCATCCTGACCGATGACAGGAAAGGAGCCAATGGCTCCCGCATTTCCTGTTGGGCCTGTGTAAACGCCACCGTTTAACACAACGCCACCGCCAATAAAGAAGCCGATAAAAAGGTAGAGGTAATTCGAAAATTCATGCCCTCGACCAAACACAAATTCGGCTCCGCAGGCTGCTGTGGCATCGTTTTGGAGATAAACCGGAAACGGAAAATCACTATCAAGGCTGTGAACCAAATCGGCCGACCGCCAGACATCCATGGCTCCCGATGGCGAGCCAATCCCGCCTTCCCATTGCCAGAGCTCAAAGGGTGAGGCTATGCCAAGTCCGGCTATGCGCTCTCGCTGAGAAGGCGCCATTTCTGACATCATTTTCTCGACGCCACGACGCGTAAAATTGATGATGGCATCCGGCATGGGCCACGCATACGCCTCGCGCTGTGAATTTCGAACCTTCCCGACAAAATCGATCAGAACCAGTTCGACACTTCGGCGGCCAATTTTAACGCCTAGCGAGAAAGCTCCATCTTCCGCTAATGCCATCGGCGTCGACGGTTGGCCTATTTTTCCTCGCAATACATTCCGGCGATGGAGTAGCCCGTCATCTTCCAAACGCCGCATGATGACCGAGATCGCTTGCGCCGAAAGGCCCGTAATTCTTGAAATTTCTGCTTTAGTTAAGCTGCCATGTCGCCGAATAAGGGATAAGAGAAGGCGCTCATTGTGAGCGCGCACGTCTCCTTGCTTCGATCCGCGCCCAGACGCGTTTAATCGAAGCATTTGTCCGCCAGATCCCTCGGTAAATATGGACACCGCGCGTTCTCTCCCGTGCTGTCGTTTGAACAGCAGACATTGCGCCAGCGAAACAAATCTTAATAAATAAATCAAGTTGATTTATTTATTGACAAGCACCGAATTTCCATGTTCGTTACGGCTTGAGAACGAGTGGCGGTTCAATCCGGCGCTCGGAATTCTCGTTCCGTCGAGACCGGTCATTAACCGGTTCATATGGCTTTTAGGGAGGTTCTCTTGAACAAGACTCTAGTTACTTCTTTGCTCGGCGCCATTGCTATGGGCGCAGTTTTCGCTGCTCCAGCCTACGCAGAAACGGGCGCTTGCCTGATCACCAAGAACAACACGAACCCTTTCTTCGTTAAGATGAAGGAAGGCGCTACAAAGGCTGCAACCGATGCGGGCATTAAGCTCACGGCAGCTGCTGGCGTAAAGGATGGCGACGCTGCTCCACAGATCACCGCAATTGAAAACTGCGTAGCTTCGGGCGCCAAGGGTATCTTGATCACCGCTTCGAACGACTCGGTTATCCCAGCTCTTAAGAAGGCCCGCGCTGCTGGCGTTCTCGTTATCGCACTCGACACGCCAATCGGCGACAAGGATGCGGCTGACATGACGTTCGCAACCGATAACTTCGAAGCTGGTATCCTCATCGGCAAGTGGGCAAAGGCTACGCTTGGCGACAAGGCTAAGGACGCCAAGATCGGCATGCTCGACATCAACAAGGATAACATCTCGGTTGACGTGGCACGTGACACGGGCTTCCTCGTCGGCTTCGGCATCGACGTTCCTAACAAGAAGGTCATGGGTTCTGAAAAGGACGCACGCGTTATCGGCCATCAGTCGTCGGATGCAAATCCTGAAGGCGGCGTGAAGAGCGTTGAAAACCTTCTCGCAAAAGAGCCAAACATGAACGTGGTTTACACGATCAACGAACCAGCTGCTGAAGGTGCATATCAGGCGCTTAAGAAGGCTGGTAAGGAAAAGGGTGTCTTGATCGTCTCCGTTGACGGCGGCTGCCCAGGTGTGAAGAGCGTTGCTTCGGGCGTCATCGGCGCAACGTCGCAGCAGTATCCGCTTTTGATGGCCTCGAAGGGCATCGAAGCGATTGCAGCGTTCGCAAAAGACGGCACGAAGCCTAAGGCTTCTGACGGCCTCGACTTCTTCAACACAGGCGTGAACCTCATCACCGACAAGCCAGCTGCTGGCGTTCCTTCGATCGACTCGAAGGAAGGCACCGCGAAGTGCTGGGGCTAATCTTTTAAGCCTCGTCTCTTGAATAAAATACTGTGGGGGG
>JAPJMW010000146.1 GCA_026461505.1 Beijerinckiaceae bacterium | reverse complement strand
GATGAAACGTCAGGCCTTCTCAACAACCTTCCGCCTCGCTCTTTTCCTCGATCGGAAAGGAACCTGCCAAACGTGCAACATAACCATCCAAGCCGGAAAGCCGTGGGACATTGACCACATCCTCCCCCTTGCCCTCGGCGGGACAAACGAACCCAATAATCTTCAAATCCTCTGTCGGCTTTGTCACCGCTCGAAGACGAACCACTCCGATATCCCACGCATTGCCAAGACAAAGCGCCTCAAGGCCAAGCACCTGGGGGCAAGATCGTCCGCTTACCGGCCCATTCCCGGTAGCAAGTCCTCGCCTTGGAAGAGAAAAATAGATGGAACTATAATTAGGCGATAGAAAGTTTACGGTAGAGCAGGTGAACCATATTGGATCAACGAGCCTAACGAAAATTGGATCGGCAACAGACTTCTGAGGGGATCAACTAAGAATTTAGGAAAATTTTCATAAAATAGATACAAAAATCCATTTTGGCAGAACGAACCCAATTTCGTAGAAGCATCTGATATTACAATAAAAACCTCAAATTTATCCGTGTCGCAAAAAATTTACGTTGCTTGCCTAACCCATACTGTCTGAGCTTGAAGGCCTTTTCCGCAATAAACGTCCCCCATCACTCACAACTGGGGGAAAGCGCCAATGACAACTAACGAAAATAAACGTTTCTTTTGACGAGTGGGAAAGAATTTCATATACTTTTAGGCGAGTAATTCTGTGATCAATTAGTCACCGTCTGGATCGCACACACCGCCAAAAAGGCCACGAATATGCGCAGTATTATCGATATTTTGTGGAAGAGGGACAATAATTCGCCCGAGATCCAGGCTGGCGACGCCGCGGAGGCAGCCTTTGCCCTTCTTGATGCCGCGCCCGATGCAGTCGAGCCAGAATCAGGACTTGATTCGATTCAGCGCCTTGGTCAGGAAAACGAGACCTTCCGGCTGCTGTTTCTGAGCGCTCAAAACAAGATTGACGAACTCAATAAACTTAAAGTTGCATTTGACCAGTTAAATGGGCCCCTTGAGCGCAACCTACGCACAATTGAAGGTCTAAAGATTGAAAATACGGGCCTCCGGTCCGGACTGGTAGAGGCACGCGAAAAAATTACGATGCTCCGCAATGATGTTGCGGCATTTGAGCGCAAGCTTGATGAGCTCGACAACGAGAAGCTGGCCCTCGCCCAAGATATTCGCGCCTCGCGAGAAACAATCACCGCGCTTGACGCTGTCCGGAACGAGCAGTCTCAAGAGTTAACCGAAGCGCGCAGCAAATTGCTCGAATTCGAGCGGCAACTGCTTTACGCGACCGAATACCAGAAATCGCTCGAACAGGACCAGCAGACCGCTCGTGACATGATTGTCACGAAGGACACGCAAATTGCGCAATTTGATGCGGATATTACACGCCTCAACGAAACAATTGCGATCCTTGAAGGCGAAAACACCAATCTCTCGGAGACACTGGCTGGCCGGGTTGACGACTTCAACCGCACGTCACGTCGCCTTACTGAAGTCGAGAACGACCTCGAATCGACCAGAAATCGCCTCAACCACACGCGCACCCTGCTCAATGAGACTAAAAATGAGCGGAAGGCCCTCGCCGACCAAATCGACGAGATTAATGCCCAATTCCAGGCAGAAAAGATTTCGCTGACGATGAAAGTCGACGCGATGCAGTCGCGCGTCACGCTGGGCGAGCGCCTGCTGACAGAAGCCCGCAATGCGCTGATCGCCAAGACCGATGAAATGCGGACGGCTGAGCGTCGCATTCTCGAAAATAACGTGGCGGTTACGAGCTTCGAGCAACGTCTTTCGAAACAAAAGGCCACGATTGACGGATTGGAACGTCAGGTTCGCGAGTTGGAGCAATCCCGCGTTACCTTGATCGAGCGGGCGAATACGCTTACCAAAAATCTGAAAGCCCGTGACACGGCTTTGGCCAAACTTGATGACCGTATCCCGGTTCTTATGGGTCGTATCGATCAGCTGGAAACCATGGCCGAGGCCAACCGAGCCACCTATCAATCGCGTGTCGATGAGCTCACGGCAGCGCTTGAAACCGAGCGTATGGCCCGCGCAGTCGCCGAAGGCGCCCTCGAAATGGCCCGTAAGGAACGCGGCGCGTTGCAGCGCGAATTGGTCCGCTCGGAAGGCGCGCCAAGGGTCACGGAAGTGGCGGATACAGTTCTCGACCTGAGTGCTAAACTTGGGCAGCAAAACAGTGCGGATGGCACTACGGGCTGATCGTTGTAAATTATTTAAACCATTGAAAGGGCAGGGAAATTTTAAAATCTCCCTGCCCTTTTGTTTTTAAGATCCTTAAAAAATTTGTTTAAGATCAAGGTTTCCCTATTAACAAATCAGTAAACAAGGCGCAGTACTGTGGTGACGTTTTCGAACGTCAGTGAAAGTAAATGTCGTGAGTACTGCCATGTATACGGTCGCAGAGAAACGTCGCCAAAAGAGCGGCAAGACCTATTACGTTGTTTATCTTGGAACGCGGGTCGTCATTATGACCTATCATCGCGATACGGCGATGGAATATCTTGAATTAAACAAGACGATTACATCCGCCGCGTGAAGCACGGCTAGGTTTGGCCGTTCCGCGAGATTGCCGTCGACCCCGCAATATGCAGTAATGGATATGCGGGATGCGATAGTCCCAAGCCCATCTTAGATAAGGAATGACCCATTATGGCTAAAGGCTATATGATTTCATGTTACCGCTCGATTTCTAACCCCGAAAAGCTGGTCGATTATGCCAAGCTGGCAGGCCCCGCAATCTTGGCGGCGGGCGGAAAATTCTTGGCGCGCGGCCCAGCCTCGAAAGCCATGGAAGACGGCATTATGGACCGAACCGTCATCATCGAATTTGAAACATTGGAAGCCGCGATGGCGCTCTATGACAGCCCGATGTACCAAGAGGCCGTCAAAGCGCTTGGCGAGGGGTCGGTCGTTCGCGATATGCGGATTGTTGAAGGCGTCTAACGCCTCTCCCGTAAGGCAGGCGGCTAAACCGCCTGACCTTTATTGAGCCAAAACGGTGATGCTGATCCGGCGGTTGCGCGGATCGAGCGGGTTTTCCGCATTGAACGCTTCACGGTCGGCAACGCCCTCAATCTTCATAAACCGCTTCTCATCAATTCCCTCGGCATTGAGGAAACGGCGTGTGGAGTCGGCGCGTTGGGCTGATAGGCGCCAATTGTTCATCTTGTCGGCCTGACTATAGGCAAACCCATCTGTGTGGCCGCGAATAGCGACCTTGTTCGGGATGTCTTTGATCGATTTTGCGACGTCCGCCATAACTTCCTGCGCCTTTGGCAGGAAATTAGTGGTGCCGATGGCGAACATGGCAAAATCCGATTGATCGATAATTTCTATCCTTAGACCTTCTTTATCGCGGACAAATTTCATCTGCCCGGCGATTTTTTTCAAATCCGGATTTTGATCCAGCGTGGCCTTGATATCCTTTTCGATTTTCTCAAAAGCCTTCTGATCAGCCGCCGCGGCGGCGGCCTTTTTCTGCTCTTCGGTCATTTCACCGGGCGTTGCTTTAGATTGATCGCCAGAGGCCTGACCCGCGTCGGCCTTACCTTGACCCTCGGCTTCGCCCGTCTTTGATGTGCCCGATTTGCCCTCAGGATCCTTGGTCTTGGCTCCAGTACCCGATTGAGAGGAGTCGCCGCCGGCCTTTTTGCCGTCACTCGAACCCGATTTGCCGACCCCGTCATCGTTCTGCTCGGTCTGAGTTTGGACGCCCTCGGGCGCCTTGTTGCGGTCGGTTGAATCGGTTGAGGCGACCGGAACAACCGGCTGCATCCTATTGTTAGACACGGCGGGATCGGGAAAGCCATCGGTTTCGCCAATGGTTTTACCCGCCATTAGGCCGGCCGTGCCGGAAGTATTGCTGAGGGTGAGAAGACTGGTCTTGGCTCTGAAATACTCACCAAGCCCTTTGCGCTGATCCTTATTGGTAGCCCCAAGCAGCCACATCAACAAAAAAAACGCCATCATAGCCGTCATCATGTCGGCAAGCGCAATTTTCCAGGCGCCCCCGTGGCCGCCACCGTGACCGCCCGCGACTTTCTTGAAGATGATTTCTGGCTTCGGTTCAGCGCCGTCCTTTGGCTTTTCGCTCATTGCGGAGCCTTCAGGGTTGGGGCTGTTTTATCACCTTCGCGGAATAGGAGCGTCATACTTATACGACGGTTACGAACGTCGAGCGGATCAGACCCGTTATAAGGTTCGGTATCTGCGACTCCCTCGACACGAGCCATTTGTGTTTCTGGCACCCCCGCTTTGATGAGTACTTGGCGAGTGCTCTCGGCGCGTTCTGCCGACAGAATCCAATTGTTCGTTTCACCATCTAGTGCAAAGGCCAAACTGTCGGTATGGCCACGAATAACGACCTGGTTCGGTAATTCGGAAATAGCCGTTGCCAGTTGGCTAATTAATGCCGAAGCGCGTGGCAAAACGCGCGTCGTTCCAACCGAAAACATGGAAAAGTCAGCTTTATCAACGATTTCAATTCGAAGACCATCCTTAACCTTAACGAATTGCACTTGATCGGCAATTTTTGAAAGGCTTGCATCCTTTGAAATTGCTTCCGTTACTTTCTTTTGGAGTTCATCGAAATTTTTCTGATCCGCTTCAGCCGCAGCTTGCTTTTGGGCCTCATCGGTTTGGCCATTGCCGCCGGCGTTTTTTGGATCTGGCTTGTCGCCGTTTTTCGCTTGTCCTTCTTGAGCCGTACTGTCGGAGGCTTGCGCACCCTCTCCCACATCATCAACCTGGCCGCCTTCGGCTGGGCCCTTCGCTTGACCGGAGCGACCCTCTCCGTCTTTATTTTTGCCATCTGGCGATAATTGACCAGAGGGCCCCTCGTCACGATCACTACCGCCAGTTTCTGTAGTTGGAGGCATGATATTGGCCACGCTCGTTTGGGCGATGGAATCCGGCAAGCCTTCTGGACTGATCATTGAACGACCACCAAACACGCCGTTTGAACCGGCATTGCTGGTCATCTTCAAGAGAGGCGTCGCTTTAAAATAATCTGCTATTGATTTACGGGCCTCGGAATTGGTTGACCCTAACAGCCACATCAATAGAAAGAACGCCATCATAGCCGTCATCATATCAGCAAGTGCGATCTTCCACGCACCGCCATGGCCACCGCCATGTCCGCCAACATGTTTTTTGATGATAATCGGAAGGGGCTTTTCTTCGGCCTCCGCCGGGGCTTCCGGCTCCTTCTCCTTCTTTGGAGAGGCCATTCCTTACTTGCCTCTCAGGCCGTCAAAGACTTCACCGAAGTCAGGCTGATTGTGATGGTTGATACCCGAACGAGCAGCCTCAATCACCAGCGGCTGAGGATGACCATGCAAAGTTGCAACGATCAATTGCTTAACGACTATGTATATCTCGCTATCCTCATCGATAATTTGCTTCAAACGGCCACCGAGCGGTTCAATCACGCCGTAGGCTAACAACACGCCCATGAAGGTGCCGACGAGCGCACTACCGATAAGAGCACCCAGAACAGCTGGCGGCTGATCGATGGAGCCCATGGTTTTCACGACGCCCAACACGCAGGCAACGATACCGAGCGCCGGGCAGGCACCAGCCGTAGCTGCCAGCGCTTCAACCGGCTTTAATGCGGCATGATGATGAGCCTTAATGCCGTTATCGAGCACTTCTTCAACCGCGTAAGGGTTGAGTGACCCCGAGGAGATCACCATCAAGCGAATGGTATCGGTAATCATATGGATCAGGGCGTGATCTTTGAGAAGCTTGGGATATTCACCGAAAATCGCGCTACCTTCTGGGCTTTCCACGTGGGATTCGAGTGCCACCGGACCGTCAACCCGAAGGATCTTCAAAAGCTTGGATACAAGAAAGATTGTATCCAGGTAGTCCTGCTTTTTATAGGTTGGGCCGGCAAAAACTTTGCCAATACCCGCACCAACACCCTTGATAACGTCTAAACCATTGCCAACGAACATAGCGCCGATTGCGGCGCCACCGATCGATGCCAATTCTGAGGGCGCAGCATGAATAATAGGCTCAAGATTACCGCCATGTAGAACGAACACGCCGAACACGGCACCCATCACAATTACAAGACCAATAATACTGAACATACACGCCTCGTTCGATCAGTTTTTGAGCCAAATCGTAAAAAGCCCGCTCAACTGAATCACTTTCAAAAAAACTACACGACAATCATTATCACAATTGATCGATTTTACCTTAAAATTGTGAGGGCAAATCCCTATTTCAAGGATCAGGCTATCACTCCCGCTCTAGGCAAGCCTAGATCAGACCCGTTCACTCTTACAATTTTCATGCCAGACGGCGCATTAATAATGCAGCTTAACCTTAAGAACGGCTAATTTTAAGCGAATTTGCCCATTATTTGTTATCAGGCGGGCGAACAACTTCAAAAATAGGCGCAAATTCTACTTCGTCAGCAATCGTCCAAACATCCGGCTTTAAGGGCGAAATCGATGACCGCATGCCATATACATACGCAACAAATGACTTCGACCCCTTATAAACACGGGCCTTATCTAGGG
>JAPJMW010000145.1 GCA_026461505.1 Beijerinckiaceae bacterium | reverse complement strand
GCGGTGGATATACTCCTGAAATAAGCGGTAACCTTCCGGATCGCGGGCGGCCAAATCGGCCCCGGCAATCTTCTGCTCCTCCTCCGACAGGCTTGAAAAGCCGCGACCGGCAAAGGGGCCATCCAAGAAGCGGCCATCCATATGGCCCTTGAGGTCGGGATAGATTTCGGTGGCCGGAGTCTTTTGGCGGGCTACCGTCTCCGAGGGGCCGGAGGGCATATACCAGGGCAAGATCGGAAGCCTTATGCCCCAAAGCCAACCGCCAATCCCTGCCAGCATCAAAGCGACATCAATCCGGCCTTTTAGGAGCAGGAGTGCCGCGACCGCAAAGGCTGCAATGCCGCCTGCCCTGCGCCCATAGCGCGCCAGAAGCGTCGGATCGGACTTGATGTATGATTTTCCAAGCCAGACGAGCAAGGCGATGGCTAAGATTCCGACGAGAACGGGCACGGCAAAGCGACTCCAACATCAATCAAAGACAGTGTCGCCTCGGATCGTGGATTATAGCAAGCCCAATTGGGCCAATTCGCGGCGGAGGCTTTCGGGCATGTCCTGATCAAAGGTCCCTATGGCGTTCAAATCGCGTCCGGCGGATGATGCCTCAAGATAGCGCCAGCCTTGAAATGGACGGCATGGACGTGGCTCGACGGGGATGACGGCCTGATCGAGCACGATGGCGCAGCGGCCAATGCCGTCAGATCCCGTCACCGCGCGCAGGTCGATAATCGCCTGACGGCAGGAAATCTGGCCTTTGATGACCCAATAAAGCGAGCCGCCATCCAAAATTTCCTCGATGCGCTTGGGCATCATGCGGGTGACATGCACCTGCTCGTCGGGCAATTTACGTGCGCGGCGGGCGGCGGAATTCTCCGCAATCCAACCGGTCAGATCGGCAATGGACTCGCAACCGACGCAGAGCTTGATGAGATGTAGGGCCATGGCGGGACCCTAGCCAAGCCGCGGCGCCAATTAAAGCATTCTTGAAGGATCGATGTGGATAAGCCTATTTCGTCTCCACCGGCGCTCCGGCCTTTTTCCACGCCGTAAAACCACCATCCATATGGGCCACGGGCTTTAAACCCATCTCTTGCGCCGCCTTGGCGGCCAATGCCGAGCGCCAACCGCCGCCGCAGAAAAACACGAATTGCTTGTCTTCAGCAAAAATCGGCTTGTGGTAAGGGCTTTCCGGATCAATCCAGAACTCCAGCATGCCACGCGGACAATGGAAGGCGCCGGGCATTTTACCCTCACGCTCCAATTCGCGCGGATCGCGGAGATCGACGAGCACTGTATCCTCGCGGCCAAGAAGCGCTTGCGTCTCCTCAACACTCAGCGTGCGGACAGCGCTATTGGCCTCGGCGACGAGCGCTTTATAGCCTTTGGTGATGGTTTGCGGCATGGGATCAAGACCTCTTCAAGTGTAAAAAGCCTATTGGCTTTTACCGAGTGGAACGGCAACGAATATAATTGCTCGTTTTCATAATACCTATTGAAACAGTAAACACGATCAGGCGCCATCGGCTGAATAGGTTCAGGCCCGTTCGAGCTGATAGGGTTTGACGAGGCTATCCGCCGGAATGCCCCATTGATGGCTGATTTTATAAATCATATCGGTTGTCAAAGCCCGCTTTCGGCTTAGAATTTCCGACGCGCGGGAAGCAGAACCTAAGAGGGTTGCGAGATCGGATTGCTTTAATCCAGCGACTTCCATTTTGTACCGGATCGCCTCAACCGGATCAGCCGGTTCAATTGGCCAATGGCGGGATTCATAGACCTCGATGAGCGCCGACAACACATCAAACCGCTCGGCGGCTTCAGAGCCGGGCGCAGGCTCATCGACAAAATAGTTCTCTATTTCGCTTAAGGCCCAGTCATAATCAGCCTCGGAACGTAACGCGCGAATATTTTTCATTGAATCTTCTCCGGATTAACGCGGTCATAGTCGCGATGGGTGCCAATGAATTTTACCAAAACCCGCTTATATCGATAGGATATGTGAACAATCAGACGATATTTGTTGCCGCCAATATCAAAAATAACTCGGTTATCGGCGATAAAATCGACCGTCGTTCCGAATATATCCTTAACGTCCTGCGGTCCGTCCCACAGGGCTTTGTCGACGAGACCAAACCAAGCCCGGAGCGGCATTTCCGATTGCGGATGACGCCCCCAAAACTCTCGAAGTGTCCGTTTGGCGATCACCTGCATGAGATGAAATTCGCCCATTCTGAGCCTTCTGTCAAAGCATTTTTCCCATAATGGGAAATTTTATTGTTTGGACTAACTTGGTCCGGCCCTGGCGGCAATCTGATTAACAACCGCTCGAGTGATGTGAGCAGGTCCCATTCATATAACTGATGAGACCTCATCGAGCGGGGATCGTGGGGCGCATTTTCAAGCCGCGCTATGGATTGTGCCTTGCAACTTGCCGATATTTCACGCGATACTCCTGCCATGTCCAGTTTCTCGCTCCTTGATGCTTTCGCTTTTCTGACCTTTGTTCTGGCATGGTTTTTATACCACCGGATTGTTGAATCCGAGCGCGCGCGGGAGCAGAGCCTGAATGGTCTTATGGATCGCTATCGTAAGCGCTGGATCGAACGGTTGCATGAGCGCGAGGAGCGGATTTTTGACACGCAAGTGATGGCTGGCTTGCAAAATGGAACGGCGTTTTTTGCCTCGACGTCCCTGTTTGCTTTTGGTGGAGCGTTCGCCCTGCTTCGTGCAGCCGATGACGTGATCAAGATTTTTGCCGATTTGCCATTAGGCCTCGATACGAGCCGTGCAATGTGGGAAATCAAAGTCGCGGGATTAGCCGTTATTTTTGTTTATGCCTTTTTCAAATTTGCGTGGTCGTATCGGTTGTTCAACTACGCTGCCATTTTGATTGGTGCCTCGCCAAGCCATGAACCTGAAAAAGCGCCGGAATCCGAGCGGCATTCGAAAGCGCTTGCGGCTGTGATTACCGATGCCGGCCGACAGTTTAACCGTGGGCAACGCGCTTTCTTCTTTGCGCTTGCCTATGTGGGTTGGTTTGTTTCGCCCATCGTCTTGATCCTAACAACCATCGCCTCATTGGCAGCGATGTTACACCGACAGTTCCGCTCCGCCTCGCATAATGCGGTCAAGGAATTGGTCATGTCGGATAAATGGGATTGATCAAAGCTTCATTGACGCGCTGGCATTGAATGCGCGATGTCGAGATATGAGTGATTCCGCTGAACTGCCTACTCTTCGCGAAACGCTGATGGCGCTTGCCACCGCGCGTGGCAACGACAAGACCTATTGCCCATCGGAGGCCGCGCGGCTTTTAGGTGGGCCACACCCCGATGGCTGGGGCCCTATGATGCAACCCATTCGCAAAGAAGCGGTTTCGTTGGCGCTTGAAGGAAGGCTGGTGATTTACCGCAAAGGTCGTCCCGTCGATCCGCTCGATTTCAAAGGGGTTTATCGGCTGGGGCTGCCAAGGCTCGATTAGCCTTTAAGGGCCGGGCAATAGATCATCCGAATATCCGGCAAGGCGGGCGGCGATTAAACCAATCCATTCGCGGAACATCATATCGAATTTTGCAAGGTGATTGCTGATCTCTATCGAAGATCCTGTGTCCTCATAGCCCGGTGCGGTTGTCCATCCGACGGGATAGGCCTCAACGTTCCAACCTGCTTTACGGAATAGCCCCATAGAGCGAGGCATGTGCCAGGCGGAGGTTACGAGAAGCCAATGTTCCGAGGGCTTTGGATCAAGCATCGATTTGGTGAAGACCGCATTCTCGCGCGTGTTGCGCGATTGCCGCTCATAGATCACACGGTCAGTAGAAAGGCGTAAAGTAGCAATGTGACGATCTAAAATATCGGCTTCGGAAATTGGGCAACCCAACAAAGCACCATATCCTCCGGTGAAGACGAGTTTGGCGGAGGGATAGCGCCGCGCTAGATCCGTGAGCGCAATAATCCGATCGGCTGCCGAATTGAGCGACAGGCTATCCCACGCCGCTGATGAACCTATATTGATGCTGCCACCTAAGATGATCACGCCGTCCACCGGACGGCCATCGTCATGCCAAGGCGGAAACCGCATCTCAAGCGTTCGGGCGGACCATTCGGCAATGGGCAAAAAGCCAATGGCAAGAAAAGCAAGAAGGCTGGGAATGAGGAAATAACGTCCCTTACGGGCATGACCGAAGACGCTCAGAGCTGTGCCAAGCGCCATCATCAGCACCAGAAAATTACTCGGGCAAAAGACAAACCATAGAAGTTTCGACACAATAAAATACATACGAAATCATCCGGTTAGAGGCGTTTACTCAGATCTTGAATCAATATCATGATCGCGCGATGTGCCTAGTCCGAAACTGAACCTTTCCGAATACGCAAAAATCGTTCAGTGTTACGGGTAGTCAATTTTGAAAGTGGAACCATCATGACCAATCAAACCAAAGCGATCATCATTCACTCGGCGCATGATTTGAGAATTGGTGATGTGCCTTTGCTCGATCCCGGCCCTGGTGAAGTGGCCGTATCGGTAACGCGCGGCGGCATTTGTGGTTCAGATCTCCATTATTATCACGATGGTGGCTTTGGCACCGTGCGTCTCAAAGAGCCGATGGTGTTGGGCCATGAAATTGCCGGAACGGTGACGGCCATTGGAGCGGGGGTTACATCGGTTCAGCCGGGCGATCGGGTAGCGGTTAATCCGAGCCTGCCCTGCGGCACGTGCCGCTTTTGCCTTGAAGGCCAGCCCATTCATTGCTTGCAAATGCGCTTTTATGGCTCGGCGATGCGGTTTCCCCATGTTCAGGGCGGGTTTCGGGAAAAGCTCGTTTGCACGGCGGCGCAGGCCGTGCCGACAGGCAATTCAACGCCGCCGGATATCACGGCCTTTGCGGAGCCTTTGGCTGTTTGCCTCCATGCGATTCGTCGGGCGGGGCCGATTGCCGGGCGTCGCGTGCTTGTTACCGGATGCGGGCCGATCGGGGCGCTGACCATTCTGGCGGCGCGGCATGCGGGAGCGCGAGAAATCGTCGTGACGGATATTGCTGCTCCTGCGCTGGCGATTGCGATGAAAATCGGCGCGGATGCAGCGCTTAATACCAAGGATGCGCCCGACTCGCTGGAACCGTACAAAGCCGACAAGGGCTATTTCGATGTCGCTTTTGAAGCTTCTGGCAATGGGCGGGCGTTGGCCGATGCCATTGCTTGCGTCATGCCGAGGGGCAGGATCGTGCAGATCGGCATGGGCGGCGAAGTGGCGGTTCCGCTTAATTTGCTCGCATCCAAAGAGCTAGAATTGGCCGGAACCTTCCGATTCTTTGAAGAATTCAACTGGGCTGTCGAGCTTTTGGCCAAACGGGCGATTGATGTGACCCCGCTTTTGAGCGCGACGATTCACTATACCAACCCACGCTCGGCGTTCGAATTGGCGTCCGATCGGACAAAAGCGATGAAGGTTCAGCTCGCTTTCGATTAAAATCGCGCGGTTTACACTTTAAAAATCCGGCCTGATTTTATCAAAATACGACATATGACGCGTGAATGAGCAATTGGATCACTTGAAACGATAAAAAAAGTGATTCTTTGGCTTGTTTCTTTCGCGCGCTTCGGCAACGATAGAGCATAGGGTGCCTTGTTGCACCCTTTTGGGAGGATGCCGGTAAGGCTTAATGGTCATAAACCATGGGCAGGATCGGCGTCGTGGAAACAGAGAAATGGCAATGGGTCTCCGATTCGCTGAATCGGTTGGCCGACACCAAAAAAGGGGATCGCCGTGGAAGAGTACAACAAGCTGAAACACATGTTTGACAAGGGCACCTTGTCCCGTCGCGACTTTATGAGCGGCGTTGCCATGATTGGCGCCGGCATGGCGGTTGCGCCATCGCTGCTCTCGGGTACCGCACAAGCTGCAGCACCGAAGGTTGGCGGCACGTTCCGCATTGGTATGGAAGGCGGCTCGGCTACCGATTCGCTCGATCCACGCACTTATTCTGACTCCGTCATGATCGCTGCATCGCTCTGCGTTATGAACGGCCTCGTTGAATTCGACCAATCGGGCAAGCCAACCGGCGAATTGCTCGAAAGCTGGGAAGCCAAGCCAGGCGCGAAGGAATGGGTCTTCAATGTCCGCAAGGGCGTGAAGTTCTCGAACGGCAAGACGCTGACCGCCGACGACATTCTCTATTCGATCGCGATCCATCGCGGCGAAACGAAGTCGCCTGCCAAGGGCATCTTGAAGCAGATCACGGAAATCAAGAAGGTCAACGAGAACCAGATCGCTGTGACGCTCGAAGCCGGTAACGCCGACTTCCCTGTCATTCTCGGCGATTACCACATCGTTGTCGTTCCTGATGGTTTCACCGACTGGCAGAAGCCAATCGGCACCGGCGGTTACACGCTGGAAAGCTTCGAGCCAGGCGTTCGCCTCGTGTTCAAGCGCCGTGGCGATTACTGGAAGGCTGGCCGCGCGAACTTCGACATGGTCGAAATCCGCAACATCCAGGATCCGGCTGCCCGTACGGCTGCTCTCCAGTCCGGTCAGGTTGACGCGATCAACCGCCTCGACCCGCGCACTGTGAACCTTCTCATGAAGGACAAGAAGCTCAATGTTGTTCGTACCAAGGGTACGGGTAACCGCTTCTGCTTCGTCTCCCGCGTCACCGACAAGCCATTCGACAACAAGGACCTGCGCCTTGCGTTGAAATACGGCATCGACCGCGAGAAGATCATTTCGCAAGTGTATAATGGCTTCGCAACGCCGGGCAACGACCACACGCTCGACGCGCTGAACCCGTTCTACAACACGGCAATGCCACAGCGTAAATATGATCCAGATAAAGCCGCGTTCCACTTCAAGAAGGCTGGCCTTGGCGATGCCAAGATCGAATTGCAGGCGTCTGAAGGCGCTTGGGGTTCGGCTGTGGATTGCGCCACTCTGTTCCAAGAATCCCTCAAAAAGGCCAAGATCAACCTCGATGTGAAGAAGGTCTCGGCTGACGGTTATTGGGATAACGTTTGGCTTAAGGTTCCATTCTGCGCCGTGTATTGGGGCCGTCGTCTCTCGGCTGACCAAACCTTCACGCAGGTCTATGGTTCGGGCTCGGATTGGAATGACTCCAACTGGCGCGTTCCAGAGTTCGACAAGCTGATCGGCGAAGCTCGTGCAGAGCTCGACGAGAAGAAGCGTAAGGAACTCTATTTCCACGCGCAGGAAATGATTTCGGAAGACGGCGGCATGATCTGCTTCGCCATCACCGACTATCTCGACGGCTATGCGAAGAACGTCATGGGTGCAGACCCACATGCTCGTTACGACATGAACGACGACCGTATCGCAGAAAAGGGTTGGTTCGCTTAAATCAAGCGAACTGATTTAGAATAAGATAATGCACTAAGGGGGACGATCCGATGCTAAAAACGATAGCCATTCGGATCGTCCTCGGCATTATTACGCTTTGGGCTGTTAGCGTACTGATTTTCGCTGCGACCGAAGTTCTTCCCGGTGACGTTGCCAGTGCCATTTTAGGCCAAGGGGCGACGCCCGAAACCTTGGCGGTTTTCCGCCACGAATTGGGCCTCGATCGGCCCGCTTATGTCCGCTATCTCGAATGGTTTTTTAACGCGCTGCATGGCGATCTTGGTATCGCTATGACGAATAAGCGCGTGATCGTTGAAGTCATCACGCCGCGCTTTATGAACACGTTGTTTTTGGCGGGCTATGCCGCGCTGATCGCGGTGCCGACCTCGGTGGTGTTGGGCATCATTGCTGCGATCAATGAAGGCAAATTCATAGACCGGTTCGTCAATATTCTCTCGCTGATGACCATCTCGGTGCCCGAGTTTTTCATTGCCTATGTTTTAATCCTGTATCTCGCGGTGCAGTTTGAAATTTTCCCGTCGCTGTCGACGGTGTTCCCCGAGATGGGATTTGCTGAAAAAATCTACACAACGGCCCTGCCCGCTTTCACGCTGACCATGTTGGTGATGGCGCATATGCTGCGCATGACGCGCACCTCGGTGCTCTCAATCATGTCGCAGCCCTATATTGAAATGGCTTTTCTTAAAGGGCTCACGCGCAGCCAAGTGATTGTGCGCCATGCGCTGCCGAATGCTGCCGCGCCGATCATTTCCGTGATTGCGCTGAACCTCGCTTATTTGATTGTTGGCGTTGTCGTGATTGAAGTCGTGTTTGTGTATCCGGGCGTTGGTCAATTCATGGTCGATGGCGTTACAAAACGCGATCTTCCCGTGGTTCAAGCCTGCGGCTTAATTTTTGCGGGCGCGTTTGTTGGATTGAATACCGTTGCTGACGTGTTGGCGATTATGGTCAATCCGCGGCTCAGGCATCCTCGGTAAGGATTTTGGAATGAAACTGTTCGGTTACAAGCCCACATCCACGGCTTGGCTTGGCCTCGCAATCATCACGCTCTTTATCTTGGTTGCGGTATTTGCCGATGTGATTGCGCCTTATTCGGAATCGGAGTCGGTTGGCCAAACATGGGATGATCCGTCTTGGGATTTTCTGTTGGGCACAGATAATATCGGTCGTGATATGCTCTCGCGCTTGATCTTCGGAGCGCGCATGACGATTGGCGTGGCTCTGGTGACAACCGTTTTGTCGTTCTTGATTGGAACCACTGCGGGCTTTCTGGCGGCTGTCGGTGGCACGGCGATCGATCAAATTCTGTCGCGCATCGTTGACGTGATGTTGTCCATCCCGCTGTTGATTTTCGCGCTGATTATTCTCTCGGTGTTTGGCTCGTCGATCATGACCTTGATCCTGACGCTGGCGGTGCTTGATTCAACACGCGTGTTTCGTTTGGCGCGCGCGGTCGCGACCAATCTTGTCGTGATGGAATATGTCGAGGCCGCTAAGCTTCGCGGTGAAGGTCTATGGTGGATCATGCGGCGGGAAATTCTGCCCAACGCCCTGCCCCCGATGATTTCAGAATTCGGCTTGCGCTTCTGCTTCAACTTTTTGTTTGTCGCGAGCTTGAGCTTTTTGGGTCTTGGAATTCAGCCGCCATATGCGGATTGGGGCGGCATGGTGCGCGACAATGGCAAGGCGATCAGCTTTGGTCTTCCCGCACCACTTTGGCCCGCTTTGGCGATTGCGATGATGACGGTGGGTGTCAACCTCGTTGTCGACTGGATCTTATCGATCAATTCGCGTCCGTCTGGCGCATCGGCGGAGATGTAAGACGATGACGCGCGATATGAATGAAACCATTCTTAAACTCACCGATCTGCGCGTTGAGGCGCTCTCAGGTGCGGTGCTGGTTGATAATGTTTCGCTTGAATTAAAGCGCGGCGAAGTAATGGGCCTGATTGGTGAATCGGGCGCTGGTAAATCCACCATCGGCCTCGCCTCCATGGTCTATGCCCGCGCGGGATGTCGCATCACCGGCGGTAAGATTGAAATTCAGGGCGAAGATGTTCGCGTGCTTGATGCCGAAGGACGCCGCGAGCGGCGCGGCCAGCGCATCGCCTACATCGCGCAAAGTGCTGCGGCCTCGTTCAACCCTGCGCATCGCTTGATGGATCAGGTGACCGAAATGCCGATCAGCCATGGGCTGATGACAGAAGCCGAGGCGCAAGCCTGGGCCCTTGAGCTGTTCCGGGCGCTTGATTTGCCTAACCCCGATACGTTTGGCAACCGCTATCCGCACCAAGTGTCGGGCGGACAATTACAACGCGCGATGGCGGCGATGGCGATGTCGTGCCGCCCCGATATTTTGGTGCTCGACGAGCCGACGACGGCGCTTGATGTGACGACACAAATTGAAGTTTTGGCGCTCTTAAAAAAGCTCATCCGTGATTATAATATGGCAGCGCTTTATATCTCGCATGATCTCGCGGTGGTCGCGCAAGTTGCCGACCGTGTGATGGTGTTGCGCCATGGCAAGATGGTGGAATTGGGCGAGACGGGACAAATCTTGCTCGAGCCCCATATGGATTATACCAAGGCGCTTGTGGCCGAGCGTAAGGCTGCGGACAAGCTTGCCATGATTGCTACAACAACCCGCGAAAAGCCGGTGCTTGAAGGCGTTGATGTGACAGGCATTTACGGCACGTTTAAAGCGGTCAAGCATGTGTCCATCTCGGTGGCGCGCGGTGAAACGGTGGCCGTAGTGGGTGAATCAGGCTCGGGCAAAAGCTCGCTTGCACGGTTGCTGGTGGGTCTGCTGCCATGCGTGACGGGGGAAGTGAAACTTCACGGCGAGGTACTGCCACCCTCGCTTAAAGACCGTAACCGCGACACGCTGCGCAAAGTGCAACTGATTTACCAACAACCCGATGTGGCACTCAATCCACGCCAGACGATTGGCGAGATTATTGGTCGTCCCGTTGAATTTTACTTCAATCGCTCGCCTTCGGAAGTCAAAGCACGCGTTGCCGAATTGTTGCGCCTTGTGGGCTTGCCGGAAGACTATGCAGGCCGTTTATCAACCGCGCTTTCAGGCGGGCAAAAGCAGCGTATCTGCATTGCGCGTGCGCTTGCGGCCGAGCCTGATATCATCATTTGCGACGAACCAACTTCGGCGCTTGATCAATTGGTGGCGGATGAGATTCTCAAACTGCTCAAACAGCTGCAAGACACGCTGGGCGTTGGCTATTTGTTCATCACGCATGATCTTGGCATTGTGCGCCGCATAGCGCACCGCACGGCGGTGATGTTGCAGGGCGAGATCATCGCACAAGGGCCAACGGCGGATATTTTCGCACCACCGTTTCACCCTTATACCGAAAAGCTTCTCTCATCCGTGCCCGAGATGCGCACCGACTGGCTCGACGAGGTGTTGGCCAAGCGGGCCTGAAGCCCCTCTTACGGTTGAAGGACGGGGAAGCCCGCTTTATCAAAAATCGATTTGGCGACAGGGCCTTTTAAAAAGGTCAAAAACTGCTGCGGCCCTTCGCCTACAGCCATACTCGTTACGGCAAAGGGATAGACGATCGGCTCGTGGCTATCAGATGGAAATTGCGCCACAACTTTAACCTTCGGATCAGCCAACGCATCTGTTTTATAAACAATAGCGAGCGGTACTTCTCCGCGCTCCACAAACATCAGTGCGGCGCGCACATTATCGCTTTGGGCAAGACGGTTTTCGACAATGCCCCATAGGCCGAGCTTTTGTAGCGCTTGCTTGGCGTAAATGCCGGCTGGCACGGCCGTAACCTCCGCGACGGCCAAGCGCCCCCCGCCCATTGTCTGGCCGACTGCCGCCTCATTCAATTCAAGCGCCGTAAGTGGAGAATTAGAAGGTGCGACGAGAACAAGGTGATTGCCGAGCAAGGCCGTGACGCTCGCCCGCTGAACCCGATCTTTCTCGACGAGATAGTCCATCCATTTGAGATCGGCCGACGCAAAGAGATCCGCAGGCGCCCCATTCTCAATCTGCTTGGCCAGCAATGCCGAAGACGCAAAGGAAAAGCGCACCTCTTGACCGCCTGAAGCGGTAAAGGCTTTGCCAGCCTCCTCCAGTACGTCTTTTAAGGATGCGGCTCCAAAGACGGTAACGGGTGAAGATTGGGCGCTGGCGGGGCCTATAAACGGAAACAGGGCCACAGTGATCCAAACAAACAGGCGAAGGACGCGGATCATGAGCGGATCTCTCTTATCAGATCAAAATAAAGGGATTTCAGCGTTTCTTCCGGAACCGCTCGACCGGAACAAAAACAAGGAAGGCGCGCAGCGAGCCTTGGGTGCTGACAAATTATTCATCCATCGGGTTAGGGCGCATGTCAAATGATATGAGGTTTTGGGGAAATGCGGCGTCAGGCCAATTTCCCTTCGCTAACGCTTCG
>JAPJMW010000012.1 GCA_026461505.1 Beijerinckiaceae bacterium | reverse complement strand
CCGATACCGGTTCAGCCTGATAATAGACGCTACTCCGGCTTATACCCAGGATCTGAGCCTGTTTGGAAATTGATAGTCCATGCATTTTATCGATCATCGCTTTGCGCTCGGCAATAGTCCTGCCTTCCCGAGCGCATCGGCTAAAAAATCGTTTGCAAGCGTAAGCTCTCCGATCTTGGCATGAAGTGATTTAAGATCAACCGTCGTCGCAGGATCAGGCTTTGTCTCTTCGCCGAACACATCGGCAGCCCCTTCTAAAAGCTGCGATCGCCACGTTGTGATTTGATTGGGGTGCACGTCAAACTGTTCGGCAAGCTCTGCCAATGTCTTCTCGGCCTTGATCGCCGCTAATGCGACTTTTGCCTTAAATGTCGGGCTATGGTTCCGGCGCGGTCGTCTGCTCATCGCTCTCTCCTGTCGTCGGCATTATGCCGCGTTCAGGCAGAAATTCCACTTATCATAGGTGTTCAGTTTTCCCGAGCCACCTCTATTGACAAAGTTTGGTGGGACACTTGATAAAAAAAGCGTTGGAAATTAGGCGATGAACATGTGTCCCACTACAATCTAAGTTATTGAATTATATAATAACACATGTCCCGCCCCCGGGCACCATATTATCCCCTTTTGATCTAAGATTGAACGAATACAAGGCTTAAGATGGCGTTACGTGCGGCGAAATTGATTTCGCATCGACGGGCGCCTGTCTTCCGGGCTAGCATTAAGACGCGCTCGGATTCTACCCATTTTAGCTTTGGAGGCTCATCTGACGGATCAGATTTACGACATCGCCATTATTGGCGGTGGCATTAATGGTACCGGAATTGCTCGCGATGCCGCGGGGCGAAACTTGAGCGTCTATCTGTGCGAGCAGGATGATCTGGCATCCGGTACATCGTCATGGTCGACAAAGCTTATCCATGGCGGGTTGCGCTATCTTCAGCATTTCGAATTCAGACTGGTACGCGAAGCGCTGATTGAGCGCGAGATCTTGTGGGGTATAGCTCCCCATATCATCTGGCCGCTTCGATTTGTGTTGCCCTATCACCGCGGCTTGCGCCCTGCTTGGATATTACGATTGGGCCTGTTTATTTATGACCATCTTGGTGGACGTAAAAAACTGCCCCCGACGCGAACGCTTGATCTTACATCTGATATTTCGGGTGCACCTCTGAAAGGTAATTCCTCAATCGGATTTGAATATTCTGATTGTTGGGTCGAGGATTCGCGCTTGGTTGTTTTAAACGCAATGGATGCCCGCGATCACGGTGCAATTATTGAAACAAAGCACAAGCTCGTTTCTGCTGATCGTGAAGAAAACGTTTGGAATTTGACGATTTTTAACCAATCAACAGGTCAATCAAAATCAATACGTGCATCAACTCTTGTGAATGCTTCGGGACCATGGGTGGCAGACGTCCTATCGGGAAAAATTCGATCAAACACCAAAGCAAAAATTCGTATGGTGCAAGGTTCGCATATTGTTGTTCCGCGCCTATACGAGCATGACCGTTGCTATATCTTTCAAAATAAAGATGGTCGGATTATTTTTACTATTCCCTATGAACAAGATTTCACGCTCATCGGTACAACGGATCGAGACTATCTGGGTGATCCTTCGAACGTCACGATAAGCCAAGAAGAAATCGATTATCTCTGCGCTGCAGCGAGTGAATATTTTTCCAAGCCAATTCTGCCACATGATATTCTCTGGACCTATTCGGGCGTAAGGCCGCTTTATGATGATGGTGCTTCAAAAGCCCAAGAAGCAACGCGCGATTATGTTCTCAAACTTGATGCCCCAACCCATCAGGCGCCGCTGCTCTCTATCTTTGGTGGAAAGATAACAACCTATCGCCGCTTGGCTGAGGCGGCCCTTGAAAAGCTTTCACCCTATCTTCCACACGCTAGCGAAAGCCAAACAGGCTGGACGGGTAAAGCAGCCTTACCGGGTGGCGATTTTGAAAAAACAGATTTTCAAAAACTAGTCGATCTCTATCATCTTCAATATCCGAACTTCAGAAAAGAACTCATCAGACGCCTTGTCCGTGCCTATGGCACCAAGACCGTTATGATTTTGGGAAACGCTACAACTGAAGAAGATATCGGACCCTTTTTTGGCGAGACACTTTCTTCATCGGAGGTTCGATATTTAATGGCGCACGAATGGGCCATGTCTGCGCATGATATTTTATGGCGTCGTAGCAAACTGGGGCTACGGTTAAAAGCGCACGAGGTTGAAGCCCTTGAGGCCTTTATCACTGCCGAACAGCAGCGTTGAAGGGCTATAATAGTCGAAGGATTATCTTGATCTCATTCGAATCTGGTGCTCGGCTGCATATAGCGCTCTAAAGCGATCAAGGCGTGGCTTATAAAAAGACTGCTCTTTTGGATCGGGCGAATACCGAGATTTAATATCCGGCTTGAAACAAATATCGGCTTCGTTCCCTACACGCGCGGCCAACATGCCGAGCCGTGCAGCGCCAAGCGCTGCGCCTGTTTCAGCACCGCCCGGAAGGTCTAACGGAAATTGCAGAACATCAGAGAGCATTTGCCCCCAAAATTGGCTTCGGGCGCCACCGCCCACAAGAAAACAACTGTTAAGCTGAGTGCCTGAATCCGCCAAAACGTCGAAATCATCGGCGAAACAAAAGGCAACGCCTTCCATTACTGCATAAGCCATGGCGATCTGATCGTGCTGTGCACGAAGGCCTGCGAAAATACCATTCGCTTCGGGATCATTATGGGGCGTTCGTTCACCTGTCAGATAAGGCACGAAGATCGGCGCATTAGCGCGCTGTGTGGGGTGCGATGCGAATGCCTGAACCTCAGCAATCAGATCACCGACGCGGTCGCCCTTGCCAATAACATCGGCAAACCATGAAAGCGCTGACGCGGCCGACAAAGATACGCCCATCACATGCCACCTCTCAGGCAGAGCATGGCACATAGCGTTTAAGGCGCGCGCGGGCTTGGTTAAAAGCCGATCTGTCACGGCGAACAAAACGCCCGATGTGCCCATCGATAACAAGCCTTCGCCTGCATTAACGGCACCGATGCCAACAGCTGCCGCTGCATTATCGCCAGCGCCTCCGGCAATCACCACAGGGCCTTTCGTTAATCCCCACTTCGTCGATAGTGCATCGCTCAATCGTGCGGACTCGTCTGAACCTTCAACGAGATCCGCAACATATGAGCGGTCAATGCCGCCTGCGGCCAGCAAGGCGTCATCCCATCGTCTGCATGCTATGTCATGCCAGAGTGTGCCGCCCGCATCGGACATTTCGGCAACATAAGCTCCTGAAAGCCGGAAGCGGATATAATCCTTCGGCAACAAAATCTTGCGGGTCTTCTTGAAAATATCCGGCTCATGCCGACGGACCCACAATACTTTCGGAGCCGTAAACCCAACCATCGCGATATTCGACGCGCGTTCAACAAAGTCCTGCAGACTGGCCTGCAATTCTTCCGCCTCGCGACCGCATCGTCCATCGTTCCACAAAATAGCAGGCCGAAGCACATGGCCATCGACATCAAGAAACACAGCACCATGTTGCTGGCCCGATAAGCCGATCGCTTGCAGGGCGGAGAAGGCTTGCGGAGCGTCGTTCCTCACCTGTTCGATCGCCGTCAAGCAAGCCTGCCACCACTCCTCCGGATCTTGCTCAGACCAAAGCGGCTCAGGCCTCGATATCGAAAGTGGCACAGACGCTTCCGCAACAAGGCGTTGCTGCTCGTCAATCAAAAGCGCTTTGATGGACGATGTACCAATATCAAGTCCAAGAAATGTCGCCTGCATACCGCTCTCCTATCGATGTATAAGACGATAAGTATTCATATAAGCCTTTAGACCTCACGAACCGTCCAACGCTCAATGTTGCTTTCCTGCCCGATCAAAGCAAGACCCGAGGCAATCGATAAAAGCTGGTCGCCGGTTTCCAAACGTTCCTCACCAAAGCGCTTAAAACGCTCCTGAACGGCAGGTACAAAAGAGCTGCCGCCCGTTAGAAAGACTTTATCGATGTCGGCCGGTGTTAAGCCTGCATCCAATAGCGCTTGATCAACGGCCAGATCGATACGGTCGAGATCAGGTGCGATCCAGCGCTCGAATTCTTCTCGTTCGATGGTAGCGTCAATTGAAATCCCGTCGCTGTGAAAAGAGAAGGCTGCCTCAGCATGATGGGATAGAGCAAGCTTTGCCTCCGAGATCGCTTTGTAAAGCGGGTAGCCAAGATCGTTCTCAATGATCGTGATCAGCATCTCGAGCGGTTCGGGATTGTCGCTGGCATTAGCCAATTGGCGCAATTCACGGATCGTCGGCCCTGCCTTCATAATGGCAAGTTGATGCCACGCGGCGAAATTTGCGAAATAATGAATGGGAATATCGAGCATCTTGCCAAAGCTTTTATATTGGCTTCCCTTTCCGAGCCTTGGGGAGACAACATGATCGATGATACGGTAATCAAACCGATCGCCCGCCAAACCTACCCCTGTCCGAGAAAGGGGGATGCCGCGTATACCGTCTTTGCTGAAGGAAAAGCGCACAATCGAAAAATCGCTGGTGCCGCCGCCAAAATCGGCCACGAGCACGGTCGCATCCTTTTCGAGGCGTTGAGCAAAATAGAACGCGGCCGCAACAGGTTCATAGACAAAATGAACATCATCAAACCCGCATCGCGCCAATGCCGTCTCATAACGTGATTGGGCCAAAGTTGCATCGGGTGCATGGCCCGCATAGGCGACGGGTCGTCCGATTACCAATCGATTCGACGACGTAGGCGGCAATGGCTGGCACTTCGACAATAGGCCTTCAACAAAACTTGCCATTAAATCTTCATAGCGCCATGGGCGACCATAAATTGCCGTTGAACGAAACGAGCCGCTTGCTGCAAAGGTTTTGAAGGATTGCAAGAAACGGCAATCCATAGGGTCGGCCAAATAACGGTCCACCGCCCAAGGTCCAATCTCGACCTGGGTCTCATTATCCGATTTGAAAAAACTCAACGCCGATCGGCAAACGGAATCGGCCACACCATCATGGATAAACTGCGCGGTCTCGATACGTCCCCCCGCCCCGATCATCGCGGCGACAGAATTCGTTGTGCCGAAATCTAGACCAAGACAGGCCGAAGCCGGATCGCCATCAGAGCCCGACGGCAATTGATGCATTGTTTCTTTCTTCGCCATTGGTGGCTTTCTGCAAGGGACTTTAAAAATGGAGGCGGTATCAGCCACTTAAATGGTTAATAAAACATTAATTCCAATAGGTTGCTGGTCGATCTTATAAGGACGTTTCAGCTCATAGATCTGCGATTGTCGCGCTGTCT
>JAPJMW010000144.1 GCA_026461505.1 Beijerinckiaceae bacterium | reverse complement strand
CATAGGCGGTTTTGGTGAATGGGGGATTAAGATGGGGGGATGGACCGCGCGCCTCCCGCCGCGCTTTAATTTTCGTCATTGCGAGCGAAAGCGAAGCAACCCAGCTAGTGGAAAACCATAAGGGTGCGCTATCGCCATGGCACGTTCACGATAACCCTCAACTGGGTTGCTTCGCATTCGCTCGCAATGACGGTGGAAATATCGTGCTATTCCATATGTGGTGCTTGCTTGGGCGGCAGGGTCCGTCGACTTTGGCACTGTGACACCATCGTTAACCGTCATTGCGAGCGATAAGCGAAGCAACCCAGCTGGCGAAAAACCGTAAGAGTGCGATATCGCCATGGCACATTCACGATAACTATCAACTGGGTTGCTTCGCATTCGCTCGCAATGACGGTTGATAGATTGTAAACTCTTCCCCAATCACCCAACCCCCGCTATGAAGCTCATTCCCGCGCCTTCTGCGTGATTCCTTCTGACCTTGTGAGCCGATGTCTGTCCTTGATCCCAAAGCCTATGCGCTGTTGAAAAGCGTTTTTGGCTATGACGAGTTTCGTCCCGGCCAAGAGGAAGTGATTGCTGCTGTGCTGGCGGGTGGGCCTGTGCTTGCCGTGATGCCGACGGGTAGCGGTAAATCCATGTGCTACCAATTGCCTGCCGTGTTGGATGAGGGATTGACGGTTGTTGTCTCTCCGTTAATCGCGTTGATGCGCGACCAAGTGCAGCAATTGCGACATGTGGGGGTGAATGCGGGGTCGCTCAATTCATCCAATACTTCCCATGAGTCGGACGAGGTGTGGAGCGCGCTGAAATCAGGTTCGTTGCGTCTGTTGTTTTTATCGCCCGAACGTCTGGCGATGGACGGGTTGCATAACGCGTTATCACGCGCTGGCGTTAAACGGGTTGCGATTGATGAGGCGCATTGCGTGTCTGAATGGGGCCATGATTTCAGGCCGGAATATCGGCAGATTCGTTCGGCCGTAGAGGCCATGGGCAATGTGCAGGTGATTGCCTTTACCGCAACGGCGGATCGCAACACGCGTGCCGATATTGCCGGGCGTTTATTTGATCGTGCGCCGCATATTGTGGTGCATAGTTTTGATCGACCTAATCTTGATTTACGTTTTGCCCCGAAAGATCAACCGCGCAAGCAGATTGAGCATTTCTTAAAAAGTCATCGTGAGCAGAGCGGGATTATCTATTGCTCCTCGCGCGACCGTACCGAGAAAATGGCAACTTGGTTACAAGACAGCGGCTTTGAATCGGTGGCCTATCATGCGGGTATGGAGGCTAATCAACGCGCACGCAATCAAGATCGCTTTTTGCAGGAAGACGGCATTGTGGTGGCAGCCACGATCGCGTTCGGCATGGGCATCAACAAGCCCGATGTGCGCTTTGTCGTGCATGCCGATATGCCGGGCAGTGTGGAGGCCTATTATCAGGAAATCGGCCGCGCGGGGCGCGATGGTTTGCCCGCTGCAACGCTAACGCTTTTCGGCGTGGAAGACATGGCGCTGAGGCGTCGGCAAATTGCAGAAAAGCAAATCAGCGAAGAACGTCGACGCATTGAGCATGCGCGCTTCGGGCGCTTGGCGATGTTGTGCGAAGCGGCCTCTTGTCGGCGGCAGGTTTTGCTCTCTTATTTTGACGAGAAAGCACCACCTTGCGGGCGCTGTGATATTTGTCGCGGTGAGGTGGCGCTTTATGATGGCACGGTGGATGCGCAAAAGGCGCTCTCCGCAGTGTATCGTACCGGCCAACGCTTTGGCGCGACTTACCTCACCGATGTGTTGACGGGAACGGCCAGCGAAAGTGTTTCGCGCAATGGCCATGAGGCGATTAAAACCTTTGGCGTGGGCGCCGATAAAACGCGCACCGAATGGGGCGGCATTATCCGCCAGCTTTTTGCAGCTGACGCGCTTGAGACGGCGAGCGAAGAGCATGGCGGATTTAAACTGAGCGCCAAAGGCGAGGCGATTTTGTTAGGCCAAGAGAGCATTCAACTGCGCAAAGACCCGCCGAAAGCGCCCAAGCCCGCACGCTCGAAAGTGGGTAAGGGTCAAGATGCACCGGAAGGGCTGGATGAATACGAGACGCGGATTTTCACCGCCCTTCGTCGCAAAAGGCTGGAGCTGGCGCGCGAGGAGGGCGTGGCCGCCTATGTCGTGTTTGCCGACCGTACGCTGATCGAGCTGGCGCGCCAACGGCCGCTCTCCTTGCGCGAGATGGCGGGGATTTATGGGGTAGGCACGGCCAAACTGGAACGCTATGGCGAGGCGTTTTTGGAGGTGTTGCTGGAGGCGTGAGCGTGAACACAATCTTTTCTAGCCTTACCCACTCTCCTCCGCTATAGAACCGCTTTCGCCTGAGAAGCCCTTATTTATACGGGGGCATGGCGCGGTATGGAGCGAGATGATGACGGAACGTTGGAGCCCTTCGAGCTGGAGATCAAAGCCTGTGCAGCAGGTGCCAGCCTATCCTGATCCGGCAGCTTTGCAGGCGGTTGAGGCGCAATTGGCCGGTTTTCCTCCGCTCGTTTTTGCTGGTGAAGCCCGTAAATTGAAGCGCGCCTTGGGCAAAGTGGCCAATGGCGAGGCGTTTTTGCTGCAGGGTGGCGATTGCGCCGAGAGCTTTGCTGAGCATTCTGCCGACAATATCCGCGATTTTTTCCGCCTTTTCTTGCAAATGGCCGTGGCACTGACCTTTGCCGGCTCTTCGCCCGTGGTGAAAGTGGGCCGCGTGGCGGGCCAATTTGCCAAGCCGCGTTCGGCACCGAATGAGAAGATCGGCGATGTCGAATTGCCATCCTATCGCGGTGATGTGGTCAACGGCATCGAATTCACCCCTGAAGCACGTATTCCGGATCCGGAGCGGCAATTGATGGCCTACCGCCAATCGGCCGCAACGCTGAACTTGATCCGCGCTTTCGCCAATGGCGGTTATGCGAATTTGGAAAATGCGCATCGCTGGATGTTGGGCTTTGTGAAGGACAGCCCGCAATCGGGTCGTTATCAGGAAATCTCGGATCGTATTACCGAGGCGCTCGATTTCATGCGCGCTATCGGCATCGACCCTGAGGCGCATCCTGAAATGCGCACGACGGATTTCTACACCTCGCATGAGGCGCTGTTGCTTGGCTATGAGCAGGCGATGACGCGGGTCGATTCAACGACAGGTGATTATTACGCCACCTCTGGACACATGATCTGGATCGGCGACCGTACCCGCCAGCCGGACCATGGCCATGTGGAATATTTCCGCGGCATCAAGAACCCGATCGGCTTGAAGTGCGGCCCGTCGCTTGATCCGGAAGAATTGATCCGGTTGATCGATGTGTTGAACCCGACCAATGAAGCGGGCCGCTTGACGCTGATCGCGCGCTTTGGTGCGGATAAAGCTGAAGCGCATCTGCCTGCTTTTGTGCGTGCCGTGAAGCGTGAAGGCCGCTCGGTGGTTTGGTCATGCGATCCGATGCATGGCAATACGGTGAAGGCGGGCTCGGGCTATAAGACGCGGCCCTTCGACATGATCCTGTCGGAAGTGAAAACCTTCTTCAACGTGCATCAGGCGGAAGGCACCTATGCGGGCGGCATCCATCTCGAAATGACGGGCAAGAACGTGACGGAATGCACGGGCGGCGCGCGCGCTATTTCCGATATGGATTTGCACGACCGCTACCACACGCATTGCGACCCACGTTTGAACGCCGAACAGGCGCTTGAAATGGCGTTTTTGGTGGCCGAGCTTTTGAAGAAGGAGCGGCTCGCTAAAGGGCGCCCATTGGTTGAGGCGGCTGAGTAAAGATTAGCGGTTCTAAAGTCTAAGGGTGTTTGAAGGCGCGGGCTCGCAAAAACGGGCTTGCGCCTTTGCACTTTGTAATTCGCCGGGCATGGGCCATTTATGATGCAGTGTCATCCACGATGGAACCTTGATCATGTCTACGCTTTTTGTCTCGCACGGCGCCCCCAACCTGATTTTGCACAATACGGAAGCGAAGGTTTTTCTGGAAAGCCTTGGTAAGGAGATTGGCACGCCACGCGCCATTTTGATGGTGACCGCGCATTTCGAGGCGAGCCGCCCAACGCTGACCAATGGCGCACAACCGTCGATGATTTATGATTTTGGCGGCTTTGAACCGGAATTGCGGGAAGTGAAATACCGCGCCCCCGGCTCGCCGAATGTGGCGCAAGAGGCGTTTGATTTGCTCGATAAAGCGGGGCTTGCGCCCGCTTTTGCCGATCGCGGCTACGACCATGGAACCTGGGTGCCTTTGGTGCTCCTGCGGCCCGAGGCGGATATTCCGGTGGTGCAGCTTTCCGTCGAGCCGAACAAGGGCGCCGATTATCATTTCAAACTCGGGCAGGCGTTAAAGCCTTTGGCCGATTCCGGCGTGCTGATTATCGGCTCGGGCGCTGCAACGCATAATCTGCATGAGTTTTTCAGAGGCAATTATCGCCCTGATTCACCCGCGCCTGATTGGGTTAAAAGCTTCGGCGATTGGCTTGATGACAGAATTGAAGCGGGCGACACAAAGGCCTTGGTTGATTATCGCAAAGCCGCGCCGAATGCGGTTAAAAATCATCCTTCAGAAGAACATCTCCTGCCGCTTTTCGTGGCGATGGGGGCGGCGGGCGATCATCCCCATGGCAAGCGCATCCATACGAGCCAAGAATATGGCGTGCTGATGATGGATTGTTATCGGTTTAGCTAGAAGCGATAACGCCGCATTGCCCAACGGGCTTTGGGACGTTAAACGGGTGGTATGACCTCTGCACCCAACTCGCTTCGCCTAGCGCTTGCCCAGCTCAACCCCACCCTTGGGGATGTGGAGGGAAATCTTGCTCTGGCGCGTGCTGCGCGCGCTGAGGCTGCAAAGCTTGGCGCGGACGCGGTGATGTTTCCGGAACTCTTCCTCGCGGGCTATCCGCCGGAGGATTTGGTGCTCAAACCCGCTTTCCAAGACGCGTGCCGCGCGGCGTGTGAGGCTTTGGCGCGGGAGACGGCGGATGGCGGGCCAGCGGTGCTGATCGGCCTGCCTTGGGCGGAGAAGGACAAACTCTATAACGCCTATGCGGTGCTAGATGGCGGGCGAATTGAGGCGGTGCGGTTCAAGGTCGATTTGCCGAATTACGGCGTGTTTGACGAAAAGCGCGTTTTTGTGCCGGGTCCTATGCCCGGTCCGGTGACCCTGAGAGGCGTGCGCGTCGGCTTGCCGATTTGTGAAGATATCTGGGGCGAGGATGTCGTTGAATGCCTCGCCGAGACAGGTGCCGAGCTCTTACTCGTGCCAAATGGCTCGCCCTATTTCCGTGCGAAGGCAGATATCCGCTTGAACATCGCGGTATCGCGCGTCACCGAGAGCCGTTTGCCACTCGTCTATCTTAACCAGATTGGCGGGCAGGATGATCTCGTATTCGATGGCGCTTCTTTTGTGCTCAATGCCGATTGCTCGCTCGCCTGCCAGATGCCGTCTTTCCGATCCGATCTCGTGCTGACCGAATGGACGCGCGGGCCGGAAGGCTGGCGCTGCGCGGAAGGTGCGAAGGCGTTAACGGGCGCGGATGACGAGGCTGATTACGCGGCTTGTGTGTTGGGCCTTAAAGATTACGTCGATAAAAATCGCTTCCCCGGTGTCGTGCTTGGGCTCTCGGGTGGCATCGACTCCGCCATTTGCGCCGCGATGGCTGTTGATGCTTTGGGGGCTGATCGCGTTCATGCGGTGATGCTGCCTTTCCGGTACACATCGTCTGATAGTCTTGAAGACGCAGAAGCCTGCGCGAAGGCTCTGGGTATTCGTTATGATGTGTTGCCGATTGCGCCAGCGGTGGATGGTTTCGAGCAGATTTTAAAGCCGGTATTTGAAGGTAGGCCTGCCGATATTACGGAAGAGAATTTGCAAAGCCGCGCACGCGGTACTTTGTTGATGGCAATCTCGAACAAATTTGGTTCGATGGTTGTAACAACAGGCAACAAATCCGAAATGTCGGTGGGCTATGCGACGATCTATGGCGATATGAATGGCGGGTTTAACCCGATTAAGGATCTCTACAAAATGGAGGTCTATCGCCTGTCGGCCTTGCGTAACCATTGGAAGCCCGAAGGCGCCAAGGGGCCATCGGGCGTTGTGATCCCCGAGCGGATTATCACCAAGGCACCATCCGCTGAATTGCGTGAAAACCAGACCGATCAGGATTCCTTGCCGCCTTACGATGTGCTCGACGCGATCCTCGAAGGCTTGGTTGAAAACGAAATGCGCGTGTCCGATTTGGTGGCGAAGGGCTTTGACCTTGAGACGGTCAAAAGGATCGAACGCCTACTTTATTCAGCGGAATATAAACGTCGGCAATCGGCCCCCGGCGTGAAAGTGACGCTCAAGAATTTTGGTCGTGATCGGCGCTATCCGATCGTCAACCGTTTCCGCGATCAGGGAAGGGCATCGTTTACGCCCGACCCGTCGCTTACGCCCCGTCGCGCATCGGCGGGAACAGATGTGGTGGATTTTTAATGACGGCTCCTATCGTACGTTTTGCTCCATCGCCTACGGGCCGTATCCATATTGGCAATGCCCGCACGGCTTTGTTGAATTATCTGTTTGCCAAGCGGGCAGGTGGGCAATTTATTTTGCGTTATGATGATACAGATCTCGAACGCTCGACGCGCGAATTTGCCGATGGCATTGCTACCGATATCAACTGGCTCGGGATTAAACCCGATCATGTGATCCGTCAGTCCGAGCGGTTTGATCTTTATGACGAAGCGGCTAACCGCTTGCGCGCCATGGGCAGGCTTTATGCGTGCTATGAAACGGAAGAAGAGTTGGAGCGCAAACGCAAGCGCCAAGCCGCGCGGCATTTACCCCCCGTTTATGATCGCGCTGCATTGAAACTCACCGATGAAGAAAAAGCAGCGCTTGAAGCCGAAGGCCGCAAGCCGCATTGGCGATACTTGTTGGAAGATCGCAGCGTCGCATGGACCGATTTGGTGCGCGGGCCATCGCATGTCGAAAGTGCTTCTTTGTCGGATCCGGTTTTAATCCGTGCCGATGGTACGTATCTCTACACGCTCCCATCTGTCGTTGATGACATTGCGATGGGTGTTACGCATGTTATTCGCGGTGAGGATCATGTCACGAATACCGGCGTGCAGATTCAAATTTTCGAAACACTCTCAGGAAAATCGCCGCAATTCGGACATCATAATTTACTGACCAATGCGAGCGGTGAGGGGCTTTCAAAACGCTTGGGCCATTTCTCGATTGCCTCCTTGCGTGAAGCCGATATGGAGCCGATGGCTGTTGCTTCTTTAGCGGTTCTCGTTGGCTCTTCTGAAGCCGTACGTGCTGTGCCTTCGATGGATGAACTTGGTGCGTTGGTTGATCTTTCGCGCCTCTCCCGCGCGCCTGCCAAATTTGATGAGCACGAGCTTGATGGCTTGAATGCAAAGCTATTGCATCAATTGCCGTTTGACGCTGTTGCTGCTCGGTTGGCGCATGTTGGTGTTGCGGCAAGCGAAGCGTTTTGGCTCGCGGTGCGGGGTAACCTTGCACGCTTGGCCGATGCTGCTCAATGGGCCGATATTGTTGCAGGACCTATTGCAAAGCCTGATGGGTTAGACGCTGAATTTATGGCGGCTGCATTATCCTGTTTGCCATCCGAACCGTGGGATCATGAAACATGGGGCTCGTGGACGAATAAAGTGAAAGAGGCGACGGGACGAAAAGGCAAAGAGCTTTTCATGCCGCTGCGTCTTGCTTTAACGGGTCTAGAGCATGGGCCGGAATTGAAGCTGCTCTTGCCGTTGATTGGCGAAGAAAAAGCGCGCTTAAGGCTCGCTTGAAACAAGCGTTTATTGAACGGCTGTAACGGCTGCGGCACCTGGGGCGCGCAGAATTCGGATTTTACGCTTGCTGCCATCGGGCGCGGTGATTTCTTGCACATCGCCTTGGCCAACCGGCACGATATCGGTGCCTGCGGGAATAGCGTTTTGTAAGGCGATTAAATCGGCAGCAGGCGAAATCGCGGGGGCGGGATCGCCCTTCTTACCCTTGACCGGAGCTTTCATATCGCGCGGACGGGATAATTCCTGCGCCTTCAATTCGGTAACGAGTGCATCGGATTGACCTGTGACGCCCAGAATGCGCTCGGCATCCGCCAATGTATCAGCCCAGTTCTTTCCAGGCACGCGGCACGAGCAGGTGGGATCAACCGCGTTGCGATGATGGAAAGCGGTTGGAAGGGCGGTGTAAAGCTGCCCATTTTCGGCCGAGACGGCACTATCGACTTCTTTATCCGCTGGCTGCACATAGAGGCTAACTTCCGCGCCGGGGCAGGAGGCATGGCAAAGATCGGCATCGGTTGAGAGGCGGTTATTGGAACCGAATTGGCTGATGGGGAAGAAAAAGCCATCGCATTTTCTAACACAAATCGTACGGAAGCCATTAGCGACGGAAGAGCCCAGACGCGCCATCGGATCATCCGGCATTTCGGACGCTTGCAGGCCATCGGTTGCGCCACCGAAGGGCGTATTGGCACCACCCTTGGCTTGGCCATTACCCGATGGTGTTCCCGCAGTACAATTGCCATCGAGCGTGGCTTTAAGCGTATCACGCCGTACTTCCAAATCACCAGAGGAGTCGCGCGCCGCTTCCTGCTTCAAGGATTCGATATCTTGTTCCAGCTGGCCGATTTGAGCCTCAAGCGACGGGCATTTTGCCGGCGCGGGGCCGGATAAAAGGGGTATGCGCATATCGTTGCAGCCGATCGACTTGGCGTAAGCTGCGGTGCGATCAAGCTCCCGCTGCGTCTTTTTGAGCGTTGCTGACAAATCGACGTTCACATTCGACGAAATCGAGTTTTCGACGGCGGCGAGCTCGGCTTTTAATCGGTCGCAATAGCCCACGCCCTGCGCTTGCGCGAGCCCAAGGCTCAGCGACCAGAGCGCCGTCAGGGATAATAAAACGTAGGCTTTACGGTTGAGCATCAAACTTTCGTACCAGAGAAGAAGACGTATGGGCCTCACGATCGCGTCAAAAAGATGACCGATCCGATACGCGTCTTTCCATTCCCGGCTGCAGGCGTCAAGCGGTGTTCGAACCTAGGCCTTTAATGGACGCCGGATTACTCGGCGCAGGTTACAATATAGGACGGTACAGGGGCCTTATTTGAGGCCTTTTTGGACAAGGATGCCGTAATTTCAGTCATATCGGCGGCAATATAGCTGACCGAGGCGCTCATTCCGTTCAGTTGGCACCACGAATCGGCGATCAGCTTGGCGCAAGGGCCGCCTTCGGCCAAACAATCATCCATGCCATACCCATCATCAGCCGGAACCACAAAATCGCGGAGCGCCGTATTGGCCGAGAGAGACACACCCGAGGAAAGTGCTAAAACAATCGAAAACGCCGACAGAATCTTTAAACCACGCATGAAACCATTCCGGAAGACTGACAATTGCGCGAAAATCCATCCGAACCATTGCAATTTGGTTAAAATTTGATCGCTGCCTCTTAAATTTTATCCAATAAGGTTAAGGCAGTGCCCTCAAACCGTGTGTCGCGCTTGACGGGAGGCTCGCTCATCGGCATGATAAAAGCATGAATTGTCCCTTAGCGCTCAGCATTTGCGAGATTATGAGCTAGCATTTTTGCTGGCCGGGGCCGTTTTTCTCTTGATTACAGAGCAAAGGTTTCCGATAGCCAGCTAAGGCAGGAAACCCCATGGCACTTACGCTTTACAACACCCTTACCCGCAAGAAAGAGCCGTTTACGCCAATCGATCCGGTGAATGTGCGGATGTATGTCTGTGGCCCTACGGTGTATGATTTCGCCCATATCGGCAATGCGCGGCCCGTGATTGTGTTCGATGTGCTGTACCGCCTGATGCGGCATGTTAATGGCGAGAGCCATGTCACCTATGTCCGCAACATCACGGATGTCGACGACAAGATTAATGACCGCGCAGCGCGGGATTATCCCGATATGGCTCTGAATGAAGCCATCCGCAAAGTGACCGAAAGCACCGCCGCGCAATTTCATGCCGATGTCGCGGCCTTGGGCTGCTTGCCGCCGACCGTGGAGCCGCGGGCGACGGACAATATCCAAGAGATGGTGGGCATCATCAATCGGCTCATCAACAATGGTCATGCCTATATCGCTAAAGGCGAGCAGGGACGCGAGGTGCTGTTTGAGGTTGGCTCTATGCCTGCTTATGGCGCGTTGTCGAACCGCAAGCTCGATGAGCAGATCGAAGGCGCTCGCGTGGCAGTGGAAGTGCATAAGCGCCATGCGGCGGATTTTGTATTGTGGAAAGAATCCTCGCCTTCAGAGCCTGGCTGGAACGGCGCGTTTGTTGAAGCTGGCGCTGAGGTCTCTATCTATGGTCGCCCCGGCTGGCATATTGAATGCTCGGCGATGAGCCATCGCTATTTGGGCGAGATGTTTGATATTCATGGCGGCGGGATTGATTTGGTGTTTCCGCATCATGAAAACGAAATCGCGCAAAGCTGCTGCGCCTTCGGTCAAGATGTTATGGCGAAGGTTTGGATGCATAATGGTTTCTTGCAGGTTGAAGGACAGAAAATGTCCAAGAGCTTGGGAAATTTTGTCACCATCAATGAATTGCTGGCGACGAATAAATTTGGCGGGCGTTCTTGGCCGGGTGACGTGTTGCGGTTAGCAATGCTGAAGACGCATTATCGGCAGCCGATTGATTTCACGGTGAAGGCGTTGGAAGAGGCGGAAAAGACGCTTGCCAATTGGGCTGAATTGGCAGGACGCCATCATGTTTCGCTTACATCTGGCTCTGTCGATCCAGCGCTGCTTGACGCGTTGTGCGATGATTTGAATACGGCATCAGCCTTTGCCGTTTTGTCTGATCTTGCTCGCAAAGCAAAGGTTAATTCACAAGATGCCCAACAGCTTGCCTATTGCGCGGATTTTCTTGGATTAAATACAAAAGCTTGGTTTTCAAATTCCGATGTAACGGAGGCGATGGCGGATCGTGATCCTGAATGGCTAAACAGCGTTACCTCGCTGATCGAAGCCCGTATCGAAGCGCGCCGTACTAAAAACTTCGCTGAATCGGATCGCATTCGTGATGAGCTTGTGGCGATGGATATTCAGATCAAAGACGGTAAAGATGCCGGGGGTAATCCCACAACGACGTGGGAGGTGAAACGATGAAATGCACTTTATTATCCGTCCTTGCGGGGAGCGCAGTGACGAAGCAATCCAGACCTTTTTTGCACCATCAACTGGGTTGCTTCACGTTCGTTCGCAATGACGGATTAAATGATCGAGGCCTCCTATGATCCTCTCCGCAACTCCCAAATGGTCTGCGCCTGCGCTGCGGCCTTATCTCCCAAAAGACCTTGCGATATTGCTTCGCATTGTGCGGGCGAGCATTGAGCAATTGGCGTCTGAGGATTATTCCGAGAACCAAATCAAAGCGTGGATCGAGGCCTTTGACGATGAGCCTGCTTTTGCCAAGCGGCTTGAGAGCGGATTAACACTTGTTGCAACGCTTGAAGGCTTGCCTGCCGGCTTTATTGCGCTGAAGGGCAAAGACCAGATTGATCTTTTATTTGTTGCCCCCGGCGTTGCGCGCCGCGGTGTCGCGACGACGCTGGTGGATGCGATTGAAAAGCTTGCGCAAGCGCGCGGTGTCTCAGCGCTTCACGTCGAGGCGAGCGATTGTGCGGTGCCGCTTTTTTCTGTTCGGGGCTATGAGCCGCAACGGCGCAGCAGCGTGTCGCTGGGCGATGAGTGGCTTGCCAATACTTCTATGACAAAAACCCTTGGCGCATCTCCTGCGCCGCTTCACTGATAGGCTTTGACCATGACGGATCGCCTTTATCTTTTCGACACAACCTTGCGCGACGGCGCGCAAACGACGGGAGTTGATTTTTCGCTTGAGGATAAGATCCAAATTGCGACCATGCTCGATGGATTGGGTATTGATTATGTCGAAGGCGGCTATCCCGGCGCCAATCCGATGGATACGGATTTCTTCTCGAAAAAACGCACGAAGAAAGCGCGTTTCACGGCCTTCGGGATGACGAAGAAAATCGGGCGCTCGATATCAAATGATCCCGGCATTGCGGGGCTTTTGGCGTCTGAGAGCGATGCGATTTGTTTTGTCGGTAAAGCTTGGGATTATCAGGTGCGTGTTGCGCTTGAAGCAACGCTTGAGGATAACCTCGACTCGGTGCGTGAAAGCATTGCGGCTGTGGTAACCGCAGGGCGCGAGACGATGCTCGATTGCGAGCATTTTTTCGATGGCTATAAAGCCAATCCCGATTATGCGTTGCAGGTAGCCAAAGCAGCCTATGAAGCAGGTGCACGGTGGGTTGTGTTATGCGACACCAATGGCGGCACGCTGCCCCATGAAGTGGAAAGCATTGTTGGTGAAGTCGCAAAGCACATACCAGGTTCGCATCTTGGTATTCATGCCCATGATGATACGGGGCAGGCGGTTGCCAATTCTTTTGCTGCCGTCAGAGCGGGTGCACGGCAAATTCAAGGCACATTGAATGGATTGGGCGAACGCTGCGGCAATGCCAATCTCGCGACCATTATTCCGACGCTCAAATTGAAGCAGGAATTTTCAAAGAGCCTCTCTATCGGCGTCAGCGATGAGGCGCTGAAAAGTTTGACGCAAGTCTCCCGCGCGCTGGATGAAATTTTAAATCGCTCTCCCAATCGACACGCGCCTTATGTGGGGGCTTCGGCCTTCGCCACAAAGGCGGGGATCCACGCCTCAGCCGTGATGAAAGATCCGCATACCTATGAGCATGTGGAGCCGGAAAGCGTGGGGAACAGACGCAAGGTTTTGGTGTCTGATCAAGCGGGCCGCTCGAATATTTTGGCAGAGCTCGAACGCCTTGGCATCGTGGTTAAAAAAGACGATCACCGCATTTCGCGCTTGCTCGAAGAAGTCAAAGAACGCGAAGGGCTTGGCTATTCGTATGAAGGCGCGGATGCGAGCTTCTTTTTATTGGCGCAACGGATCTTGGGCGAGGTGCCGGAATTTTTCCGCGTTCAGCGCTTCAGTGTGAATGTAGAACGCCGCTTCTCCGATGATGGACTTGCGGAGACGATTGCCGAAGCCTTTGTAAAGGTGGATGTGGATGGCGAAACGCTGATTTCGGCGGCCGAAGGCAATGGTCCGGTGAATGCGCTTGATCTCGCTTTACGCAAAGACCTTGGCAAATATCAAACCCATATCAAAGGCCTTGAATTGGTGGATTATAAGGTTCGAATTTTCCAAGGCGGATCGGATGCTGTGACGCGCGTCTTGGTGGAAACTGCGGATGAGACCGGCGAGCGCTGGACGACCGTGGGCGTTAGCGGCAATATCATCGACGCATCCTTTCAAGCCTTGATCGATTCAATCACCTATAAGCTCGTGCGGGTCGGCGCGGTGGTTTGATGGTAAATGCAATCATTTTTTGATTGCATTTTAGATAGGTTTGTGTTGAATGGTCAGCATGAATGCGCGCCATCGCAAGACGCTTGCAGCACTGTTTACGTACCCCACGCCAGCGTCGCTTGAATGGGGCGATATCGAGGCGCTGTTGATTGCGGCGGGATGTCGGGTGATTGAGGGGGCGGGCTCGCGTGTTCGTTTCGAGAAGAACGGAATGATCGCTATGTTTCATCGTCCTCATCCGTCGAAAGAAGCCAAGCGATATCAGGTCCGTGACGCCCGAGACTATCTGGTGCGTTTGGGAGTAAAGCCATGAGTATCTTAAGTTATAAATCCTATATGGCTCGTGTTGAATTTGATGCCGACGACGAAGTTTTTGTCGGCCATATCGCCAATATTGAAGATGTTGTCGGCTTCCATGCCGATAGCGTTAAGGGACTTAAAAAGGCCTTTCACGAGGCGGTTGATGACTATCTGGCTACATGCGCCAAAGCAGGAAAGGCGCCCGATAAGCCTTATTCCGGCAATTTAATGTTGCGGGTTTCACCTGCCATCCATGCCCGCGCGGCGCTTGCGGCTAAGCTCTCGGGCCAAAGCATGAATGAATGGGGCGCGGAAATTCTCGACGCTGCGGCGTCTCGTTTGCTGAAGGAACCGGCCTGACTAAGGCCAGTTCGGTTCCTGCATCCTTTAATTCGATCAGCTCTTCCGAACGCCTTCTTTGATGAAGGTGCCGGAACGCAATTCATTGACGGCGGTGATGAGCTCTTCGCGCGTGTTCATCACAATCGGGCCGTGCCAAGCGACGGGTTCGCGGATCGGTGCGCCGGAGATCAGCAAAAAGCGTACGCCGTGTTCGCCTGCTTGCACGACAACTTCGTCGCCTTTGTCGAACACAACAAGCGTACGATTACCGCTCATGTCGCGGATGTGGATTTCTTCGCCGTCGATCTCTTTTTCAACCAATATACCGAACGGCTTTGATGCATCGCGGAAACTGGCTGAGCCTTCGAAAATATAGGCGAACGCCGAGCGATAGGTATCAATCGGAAATACTTTGCGTTTGCCCGGTGGTACATAAATATCGAGATATTGCGGATCAGCCGCGATGCCATCGACAGGACCTGTCTTGCCCCAGAAGGAACCGACGACGACGCGCACGCGGGTGCCGTCATCTTCGAAAATTTCCGGTATGTCTTTCGAGCCGACGTCTTGATAGCGGGGCGTTGTCATTTTGAGGTTCGAGGGTAGATTGGCCCAGAGTTGGAAGCCATGCATACGGCCCTTCGCATCGCCTTTGGGCATTTCCTGATGCAGGATGCCGGAACCGGCCGTCATCCATTGCACATCGCCCGCGCCCAATGTGCCTTGATTACCAAGGCTGTCGCCATGCTCAACCGTACCCGCGAGCACATAGGTGATCGTCTCGATGCCGCGATGCGGATGCCACGGGAAACCTTTCAGATAGTTTTCCGGCCTGTCATTCCGGAAGTCATCCATCATCAGAAAAGGGTCGGTCAGGCTAGGGTCACCAAAACCGAATACGCGTTGCAGGCTAACGCCAGCGCCTTCCATATGCGGGGTTGTGCCGGAGATGTGACGAACGGGGCGGATGGACATGATGGATCCTGTTGAAAACGGTGCCGTATGATGGGTAAGAAATAGGAGGGAAAGTGTTGGGCTTAAAGGCCCATTTGTGCAAACGCTCGCTTGCAGGGCGAATGGGTCTTAATAGAATTGGGCCTCGCGGATTATAATTTTTCAACGACCGCAAGATTTTCGACGCTAGGCATAGCTTGGCGGGCTGCGGCCGTTAGCATGGGTACAATATCGTCAACCTGCTCAGCTATCAGATAATTGACGTGAAACCCGTCACGAATAAAGCGCGTCTCCCGCATATGATCAAACAACGATAGAAGCGGCTTCCAGAAGCCGTTAATGTCGGCGATCAAAATCGGTTTGGTGTGACGGCCAAGCTGAGCCCATGTTAATTGCTCGACCAATTCCTCAAGCGTGCCAACGCCGCCGGGCAGGGCGACGAAGGCATCTGCCTTTTCAAACATTAATTGTTTGCGCGTGTGCATATCAGGCACGACGATCATTTCGTCAGCGTCTTTCAGCATTACTTCGCGGTCTTTAAGAAAATCAGGAATGATGCCCGTTACCAATCCACCGTGATCAATAACCGAGCGGGCAACCGTTCCCATCAAACCGGTATTGCCACCGCCATAAACGAGGCGAATTCCCGCTTTCGCCATCGTCTTACCGAGAAGAAAGGCTGATTGTTCAAAGGCAGGGTCCGATCCGTTGCCGGAGCCGCAATAGACGCAAATTGATTTGATGGTGTTCATAAATGTTTTTTCGCACTGCAATAGAGATAGCGTCAAGGGTGTTGGGTCGAAGGATATAGCGATTCTCGCCGATTCGTGGTTGAGTATGAGAAATAGGCTTTAAGGGTAGGGACAGATTTCATGAGAAAGTGGCTCTTGCTTGGTATCGCGGCTGTGCTGCTGATTGGAATTGCTGCCTATTTGAATGTTCCCTCAAAAATGAATTCGGATGCCCAGAAGCCGGTTGTTGAGGCTGCATCTCCAGCGCCAGTCGTCGCGCCTGTACAGGAGCAGCCTGCGGCCAAAGCACCCTCTCTAACGCCGCCGAGCTTTGATATTGTTCGGGTGGAGCCAACGGGTGAAATGGTGATTGGCGGTCGGGGCGAACCTGGCGCTGAAATGACCCTGCTCAGCGATGGCAAGCCGTTTGACGGAGCAAAAGTTGGCTCGAACGGCCAGTTTGCGATGGTGCCGAAGCCGCTCTCACCCGGCCCTCATAATTTAACGCTCTCCATGAAGACGGTGGATGGTCAAACCGTTCTTTCAACCCAAAATGTTGCGGTTGATGTGCCTGAGACGAAAAAGGCCCCGTTGCTGGTTGCCAAGACAGAGGCTGGCAAGCCCACGCAAATTTTAACGCAAACGACGCCAAACGCGCCCGCTCAGGGAACGTCAACGAAAGCTGCAGGGGCAAGCTCTTCTGGTGTTGCTGCGTCTGATGCCTCAACCAAAACGCCGGACGCTTTAGCAGGCCGCGCGATCGTTGCCATTACGGTTGTCGAGGCGGAGGATACGGGAACGCTTTATGCGGCAGGTAAGGCTGCAGCAGGTGCGACAGTTCGTCTCTATCTCAATGATACCTATCTTGCGACAGCCGATGTTGGTCCCGATGCCGCTTGGTCGCTTAAAATCGCCAAGGGTGTTGTGCCAGGGCAATACAAAGTCCGTGTTGATGACGTGGATTCGACCACCGGCAAAGTGTTGTCGCGTGCGGAAGTGAATTTTGATTTTGCAGCTAAAATTGCTCAAACAGCTATTGCGCAAGCGTCAGAAACCCCGTCTGTTTCTACGGTTGCGGATACGACAACCAAGCCCTCAGCTGCCGTTGTAGTTGATTCGATTGAGACGGCGACCGTGTCCCGGGGCGATAGCCTGTGGCGGATCAGTCGTAAAACGTATGGCTCGGGCTATCGCTACACGGTGATCCATGAGGCCAATCAGGAGCAGATTCGCGACCCTGACTTGATTTATCCCGGTCAAATCTTCGTGCTTCCAAAATTAAATTAGTAAATTTGCACCTCCGCACGGGAAATTCTTCTCGCGCGGGTTGAACCTTTCGTCCGATTGACGCATCTCTCCCTTAGGATCGGCGGATCATTTGGTGATCTTGTCCGGCAAAGTGCGTTTTCCGCGTGATCAGGATATTTAATGGCTCGTTCCATGTCTCGGGGTCGTTCGACCCCACCCGCTACCTCTTCGCGATCCGACTCTTCCATGTGGCGGACCATTCGTGGATTTTGGCCTTATCTGTGGCCGGAAGACCGCGCCGATTTGCGGATGCGCATTATCTGGGCGACGTTGCTGCTGGTTCTCGCCAAGCTGGTGACGATTGCGGTGCCCTATACGTTTAAATGGGCAACGGATGCTTTGGCGCCTTCGCTGATCTCTGGCGCCTCGGATTGGTGGTTGATCAGTATTCCGGTGGCTTTGACGGTCATGTACGGGTTTACGCGCGCTTTGATGGCGCTGTTAACCCAGGTCCGCGATGCGCTGTTTGCCGCTGTTGCCATGCATTCGGTGCGCCGCTTGGCGAATGAGACTTTCGAGCACATGCATCGTTTGTCCTTGCGCTTCCATTTGGAGCGCAAGACGGGCGGCTTGACGCGCGTGTTGGAGCGCGGGCGGGCGGGCATTGAATCCATCGTGCGTATGACGATGCTAACGCTGTTCCCGACCATCATCGAATTTGTGATGATTTTGGCCGTGCTGCTGTATGAGTTTGATTGGCGCTACGCGATCATCACGGTGCTGATGATTGTTGCCTATATGTATTTCACGACCAAGGCGACGGAATGGCGTATCAATATTCGTCGTTCCATGAATGAGAGCGATACAGACGCCAGCGGCAAGGCTGTTGATAGTTTGTTGAATTTCGAGACGGTGAAATATTTCGGCTCGGAGGCGCGTGAAGCCTCGCGCTACGACAAAGCCATGGAGCGTTTTGAGAAGGCCAGCGTCAAAGCCTATATTTCGCTCGCGGTGCTGAACGCCGGACAGGCTATTATTTTCACGGGCGGGCTAACGATCTGCATGGTGTTGGTTGTCGATGGCATTCGGCAGGGGCGGCACACGATCGGTGATTTTGTGCTTGTGAATGCGATGTTGCTGCGACTCTACCAACCCTTGAACTTCATGGGCATGGTGTATCGCGAAATTAAGCAAGCGATCATCGATATTGATCAGATGTTCGATGTGCTCGATCAAGAGCCCGAAATTGCTGATTTGCCAGGTGCCAAGCCTTTGCACATTTCTAACGGCGAAGTGGTGTTTGAGAATGTGCGGTTTGCCTATACCCCGCAACGCACGATTTTGGACGGGATCAGCTTTACCGTTCCTGCCGGAAAGACGGTTGCGCTGGTGGGGCCATCGGGTGGTGGTAAATCGACGATCTCGCGTTTGCTGTTCCGCTTTTACGAGCCACAATCGGGTCGGATTTTGATCGATGGTCAAAACATCACGGAAGTAAAGCAAGTCTCTTTGCGTGCCGCGATTGGTATGGTGCCGCAAGATACGGTGCTGTTTAACGATACGATTTTATACAATATCCGCTATGGACGCTGGGATGCCTCGCATGAGGAAATTGAAGAGGCGGCCAAATTTGCGCAGATCGACCGCTTTATTAAATCTCTGCCGGATGGTTATGAGACGAGTGTGGGTGAACGTGGGTTAAAATTGTCGGGCGGCGAAAAGCAACGCGTGGCCATCGCACGCACCATTTTGAAAGCCCCGCCGATTCTTGTTTTGGATGAGGCGACCTCGGCGCTCGACAGTTTCACCGAACGCGAGATCCAGAACGCGCTGGATACGATTTCGCGCGGACGGACCACGCTGGTGATTGCGCATCGCCTTTCCACGATCATCAATGCCGACGAGATTTTGGTGCTGGAAAAGGGTAAAATCGCCGAGCGCGGACGCCATCAGGAGCTGCTCGATGCCAAGGGCATCTATGCGAGCCTCTGGCAAAAGCAGCGTCAGGTGGATGAAGCGCGTCAAACACTTGAAAATACGGGTGAAATATTGACGCCTGCGGCACTTTCAGCCGATAAGTGATCTTTAAACGGGTGTCCGCACCCATTGGAGCTTAAATGTCGATCCTTGATTCCATCCGCAAACCCTTCGTTCCCATCCATCGCGAGGGCTGGCCTTTTATTGCGATTTTTGCGGTTGTCGCCAATCTTTTGGCGTGGATTTGGGGGCCTTTGGGCTGGATTGGCGCGATCTTGACGGCTTGGTGCGCCTATTTCTTCCGTGACCCCGTGCGTACCGTGCCGGTTGGCGAGGGGCTTGTAATTTCGCCTGCCGATGGCGTCGTCTCGCTCATCATGCAGGCACTGCCGCCGCCGGAATTAGGCCTTTCGGACGTGCCGATGACGCGGATTTCGGTGTTTATGAATGTGTTCAATTGCCATGTGAACCGGGTTCCGGTGTCGGGCACGATCGAGAAGATTGCCTATCGTCCAGGCCTGTTTTTAAACGCAGATTTGGACAAAGCCAGTGAAGACAATGAACGCAATGCTATTGTGGTCGATACCGGCAAAGAGCGCTATGGTGTTGTCCAGATCGCTGGATTGGTAGCGCGCCGTATTGTGAGCTTTGTCGATGAAGGCGATCATCTCGATGTTGGCCAACGCTTTGGTTTGATCCGCTTTGGTTCGCGCGTGGATGTTTATCTGCCAGACGGCGTTGTGCCTGTGGTCGGCGTGGGGCAGACGATGGTAGCGGGCGAGACGGTGATTGCGATGAAGAGCAAGGCCGCGACAGCGCGGGAATTTACGCTGCAATGACCGATTTATTTCCGCCCTTCGAGCCCGATAAACAATCTCGGCCGCGTCGGTTTAACACGGTGCCGCTCCGGCTTTTGGTGCCGAATGTTATTACGCTATTATCGCTTTGCGCGGGTTTGACCGGAATTCGCTTTGGGTTTGAAGGCCAATTGGGCGAGGCGATCATTTCGATTTTGGTCGCAGCGGTTCTCGATGGGCTTGATGGGCGTATCGCGCGGCTTTTAAAAGGCACGTCCCGTTTCGGCGCGGAGCTGGATAGTCTTGCGGATTTCATCAGTTTTGGGGTGGCACCAGCGATTATACTGTACAGCTATGGGCTCAATAATCTGAAATCGATCGGTTGGATTGTGGCGCTACTGTTTGCTTCGGCCGCGGCCTTACGGCTCGCGCGCTTCAATGTGATGATCGACGATCCCGAGCGGCCTGAGTGGCAAAAGAACTTTTTTGTCGGCATTCCGGCGCCTGCCGGGGCGTTGACGGGGCTTTTGCCCGCTTATGTGATTCAATTGGGTTTTACACCGCCGCCATTGTTCTCGGTCGTTGAGGCGCTTTATTTGCTGTTTATCGCCTATTTGATGATCAGCCGGATCCCGACTTTTGCCGGAAAGACCTTTGGCAGCCGTGTGCCGAGGGAATGGGTTGTGCCGTTTTTTGTGATCGCTATTGCGATTGTAGGGCTTCTTGTCACGTATCCTTTCCAGTTTCTGGCCTCGGTGACGGTAATGTATCTGATTTTGATCCCTTTGGGGGCCAGCCGCTACCGTGCTTTGGAACAGGCGCAAAAAGCAGCGCATCCGGTAAACTGAAGCGGTTCACAAACGGATTGGTTTCGTTTAGGGTCCGCCCAACTTGAAGGGGCGGGCATTTCGTCCCCTGTGTCGATTGAAGGTTTTGAATGGCGAAAGAAGAAGTTCTTGAATTTCCGGGCACGGTAACCGAATTGTTGCCGAATGCGATGTTCCGCGTGCAGCTTGAAAATGATCACGAGATCATCGCGCACACGGCGGGCAAAATGCGCAAGAACCGGATCCGTGTCTTGGCAGGCGACAAGGTGCTCGTTGAAATGACGCCTTATGATCTGACCAAAGGGCGGATTACCTATCGCTTCAAGTAATATTGTCTTGAAGGCGGAAGCCGCCATTGGTTCCTATCGAATAAGAGCATTGGGCGGGAAACGGCGTGCACTCTCTCAAACTTTTTTTGGCTTCCGCATCGCCTAGGCGTCTTGATCTGTTACGACAGATCGGGATTGAGCCTTTCGGATGTTTAGCTGCCAATATCGATGAAACGCCGCTGCCGCTCGAGCTGCCGCGCGAGGTGGCTGCGCGTCTTGCCCATCAAAAAGCCTTGGCTTGTTTGCCGCAGGCGCGTGATTTGGCCAAGGATGACGCCTTTCTGGTGTTAGCCGCCGATACGGTGGTAGCTGTTGGCCGCCGGAATTTACCGAAAGCGGAAACGCAAGAACAGGCCGAGGCGTGCCTTGATCTGCTTTCTGGTCGCGCGCATCGGGTCTATACCGCCCTTTGTATCGCCCAATTGGATGGCACTTTGCGTCAGCGATTGGTTGAAACCCGCGTGACGATGAAGCGATTATCGGATGAGGAGCGTAAGGCCTATCTCTTAAGCGGCGAGTGGCACGGTAAAGCGGGCGGATATGCGATCCAAGGAAGGGCAGCGGCTTTTGTGACCAGCCTTGTAGGATCCTATTCAAGCGTGGTGGGCCTGCCGCTTTATGAAACGGCGCAAGTGCTAACCGGACTTGGGTTTAAGACGGAACAGACGCCATGAGTGAACGCGATCCAACCTCTGATAAACCATCGGCCGATATTGTGATGCTCGGCCGATGCCCCATGTGCAAGAAACGCGCGACACTTGATTATCGGCCCTTTTGCTCGAAGCGCTGTGCGGATCTGGATCTCGCGAAATGGATTGGCGGATCTTATGCTATTCCGGCCGAGGAAACCGATCTGTCAGAAGCGGATATGATCGATCCTTCGGCGGAGCATTAGTCCGTCTGCCGCCAAAGTCAGGTTGTAAAAATCTTATTTACACCCATTGATTGTAACACACCCACCATCTAGGTTTTGAGTGGCCATGATCGTTTCGTGGCTCGTTCCGATGGTTTGGGCTTATTTTGGCAATGGCACAGTGGCGCTTTTTTCCGTTGGGACGCGTAAAAGCATTGAGCCTTTTGGCTTTGCTGATCGTGGCGCTTTTCGGAGTGCTTGCGACGCAAACGCCTGCCAATGCCGAGACGGCAATGAAGCAACCGCAAGTTTGCTTTTCACCTGAGGGGCATTGTTCGACCTATATTCTCGACGAGATTGCAGCGGCCCACCATACTATTCGCGTGCAGGCCTATAGTTTTACTTCACATGATATTGCCGATGCGCTGATTGAAGCGTCCCGACGCGGAGTTGATGTTGCGGTGATCGTCGATAAAAGCCAGACAAGCGAGCGTTACTCGGTGCTCAATGATTTAAGCAATGCCCATTTGCAGGTCTATGTCGATTATTGCTGTGCGATCGCGCATAACAAAGTGATCATCATTGACGAGCATCGACTGCTGACGGGCTCTTATAATTTTACCAAAGCGGCGGAATCAAAAAACGCTGAAAATTTGCTAATTTTAGACGACGCCATTTTGGCAAAATCCTATCTTGCTAATTGGAATATGCATCGCTCAGGCGCTGAAAGATTTGCCTTGCGCTAGGCGTGAGCGGCAATTGTTTTTTCGACCATATTGTAAAAATCCCGAGCAAAGACATGCGGCTGGCCGAGTGGGCGATCCCGTATATCAAACCGCAATCCATTGCGTAGCAGCTTACGTCGCTCGCTATCGCCCGCCAGTTGAACGGCTCTTCGGATATAGTCATCAATTGTAAAGCAACACAGATCGCCTAAACCCGCATTGGAAAGATTAGAATAGCTTAAGCGTTCGAAAAAGGCAGGACCAACAAGCGAGATAACGGGCACCCCCATGAACATGGATTCGCATGTGGTGGTGCCGCCTGTTTGTGGGAAGGTATCGAGCGAAATATCCATTTCATTATACCAACGCATATGACGCCCGCGAACAGCAGCAAAGATAAGCCGATCCTCGCTCACGCCCTGTCGGGCGAAGGCCGCAATCATCGATTCTTTAAACGAGGGGACACCTGATTCAGGCCGCACAAACATGAATTTAGAATGAGGCGTTGCCGCAACCACTTTTGCCCATGTCGTCAAGACAGTGGGGCTATATTTGTAAGGATTATTCGCCGTTCCATAGGTAACGAAACCATTGCGTTGCGAGGGAATGATCGGGTTGATTTGCTCTTGTTCATTAAAGCCTAGATTGCCCATCGCGACCCATGAATGCGGCATGATGAAGGGTTTTTCGATCAAGAGAGCAGGGTCGGGTGGATTGATGAAAGGGTCCACTAAAATATAATCAATGCTCTCAAGACCTGCCGAATGCGGATAGCCAAGCCAGCTCGCCTGAATGGGGGCGGGCCTATAGGCCATCACCTCAAGCTTGTTCATATCGGTCGAACTACCCAATTCGAAGAGTATATCGACGCGGTCTTTCGCGATGAGTTCGGCGGCGTCACGATCCGAAATCGCCTTATGCCAGCGAAAAGCATTGACACGGGTTTCAAGATATTTGTGAACCTGATCAGGCTCATTGCGGCACCATGAATAGCAATAGACTTCAAACCGATTGTGATCGAGAAATTCAAACAACGGCATAGCGAAATAGGCGACCGGATGATTTCTTAAATCCGAGCTCATAATACCAAGACGGATTTTTGCTCGCTTTTCCATGATGGCCGGACGCGGCAAGGGATTCATATCGGCCTTGGCCTGTTCAATCCGTCCCCAAATACGATGCTGTTCCAAGATTTCATACCGATCTTCCGGCGTCTCCACGCGGGCCAGATGATAATGCAACGCATCGTGCAAACTCTCATTCGCCCAAGTGCGTCCTAACTCTTTGAAGGTTCCGAGTTTTTCGACGAGATCAAATCGCCCAATACGAACCAAAATATTGTGCGCCATGCGAACGAAGCGCGATGGAATGGGACCGATGCTCAACGCTTTTGTGACCGCCTCATAGCCCGCTTGAATATGCTCCGCCTCATTGCCATAGCGTGACCGATCAAGGCTGTTGGCGTAATTCATCCAATAGATGGCGTTATCGGGTTCGATCTCTACCGCACGCTTATAATGTTTGTTGCCCGTTTCACGATCAAATCGGCCAACCGTTTCTGCACATTGAAAATGTGCCCAAGCGTCGTCTGGCGCTTCTGCGATGCGGGCCAACAAAAGGTCTTCCGCTTTTTTAAATCGCCCAGCGCGGCGCAAGACCATAATGCGCGCTTCGATCAGGCGGTGATTATTTGGTAATTTTTCAAGGGCCTTTTCGACGAGTTCAATAGCCTCGTCGTGATGTTCGAAATCGGTTGCTGCTTTGATGCGATCAATCCAGCTTGCGAGATCATCAGGCTTTAAACGAAGAGCGGTTTCAAACCGCGCAACAGCCTTTTGTAGATCACCCATTTGAACGTAGGAATTACCGAGTAGCCGCTGAAATTCATGATTTTTGGGATTAAGACGAACAAGCTGCCCCATTAATTCCGCAGCTTCAACGGAGCGCTTTTGATCGAGTAAAATATTGGCTTTGTTGATTAGGGGCGAGGCGCTTTTGGGATTGATCTTAGCGGCATTATCGAGCGCTTGTAGTGCTTCATTCGGACGGTTGAGCCGCCGCAAGGTGACGCCCAACATGTTCCAAAGATCAAAATGCCGGGGCTGACTTTTTAGACCATCTTGAAGATAGGTGTACGCGTCGGTTAAGAGCCCTGTATTGAAAGAAAGTCGCGCCAGTTCGATATAAAGCTCAATCGGGATTGGCTGGTGGGTTTCCCGTTTTTTTGCCAGCTCTTGTCTTAGAAGGTGAAGGCTCTCTTCGGGAGATTCACGCAGTTCATGCCCTAACGCCAAATTCTTCATACCCATTTTGCCCATTTACCGGATTGGCAAACGATAGCAGCGAGTAGTTTAAAGAAGATTGACGTTAGGTAAAGTTGTTCTTTTATTTTTAATTAAATTTATCGCAATTTTATTAGCGGGACGCTTCTTTCAGCCAATGCACGAGCCCGGCGGTTGAACCATTAAGACCCGATGGGGATTTATCACCTTTGACAACAGGCAGGAATTGGGTCGCAAGTTCTTTACCCAATTCAACGCCCCATTGATCAAAGGCATTTATGCCCCAAATAGTGGCTTCAACAAAGACGCGATGCTCGTAAAGCGCGATGAGACCGCCCAAAATTTCAGGTGTAAGCCTTGGATAAGCCAGTGTCATTGACGGACGATTGCCTGGAAAGACACGGTGGGGCGCGAGCGCCTTGGCGGCTTCCGGCGCGCGGCCCATCGCAAGGAGCTGACGCTTGGCTTCCGCTTCGGTGCGGCCATTTAAAAGAGCATCGGATTGGGCCAAACAATTCGCAATCAGAAGATCATGATGTTCCTTTAGATGGGGCTCATGGCTTTCCGAAGCGATCAAAAATTCAACCGGAATGATATCTGTTCCCTGATGCAGCAATTGGAAAAACGCGTGTTGCGAGTTGGTTCCTGGCTCTCCCCATACGATGGGGCCGGAGGGCTGCGTTAATGGTAAGCCATCAAGGCCAACACGCTTGCCGTTTGATTCCATATCGAGCTGTTGGACGTAAGCGGGTAGTCGCGCGAGGCGTTGATCATAGGGAATAAGCGCGCGGCTTGGGTGCCCTGCTATATTGCGATGCCAGATGCCGACAAGGCCAAAAAGAATGGGCAGATTGGCTTTAATTGGAGCGGTGCAAAAATGCTGATCCATCGCTTCAGCACCTTTGAGAAACTCCTCAAAAAGATCTTTACCAAGAGCAATGGCGAGTGGCAGGCCGATGGAGGACCAAATCGAATAGCGTCCACCCACCCAGTCCCAAAATCCGACGATCCTGTCCGGACGGATGGGGAATGCAACGGCTTTATCAACCGCCGTTGATACGGCCATAAAGTGATCAGCAACCGCACTTTCGCCCAAGGTTTCTTCAATCCATCGCCGCGCCGAATTGGCATTTGTCATGGTCTCAATCGTCGTGAAGGTTTTGGAGGCGACGATAAAGAGCGTATGTGCTGGTGAAAGGTGCTGCAGCGTATCGGCTAAATGGGCACCATCAATATTCGAAACGAAATGCAGGCGCGGTCCGGTGTGGTAGGGTGCTAATGCTCCTATCGTCATCGCCGGGCCTAAATCCGATCCGCCAATGCCGATATTGACGACATCGGTAAACATTTTATCGGTTGATCCGACGATTTCACCACTACGGATCTGTTCGGCCAACCAGAGCATTTGTTTCCGCTCGGCGGCGATATCCGGCATGACATTGTGGCCGTCGACCAAAATTTGTTCGCCATCAAACCGGCGCAAAGCCGTGTGAAGCACAGCACGCTTTTCGGTGGTGTTGATTGCTTCGCCCGCAAACATCGCGTCGCGTTTGGCTTCAACCTGAGCGACACGGGCTAATTCGATCAGCTTTATAAGAGCTTGATCGTCAATCGATGTCTTTGACCAATCGAAGAGAAAAGGACCGACTTTGGTTGAAAAGCGTTCAAACCGTTTCGGGTCCGATTCGAAGAGTTGGGTGATGGGGCGCGTCCGGATCGAGTCGAAATAATGGGCAAGATCAGCAAAGGCCTGGGTTGTTACGCGAGTCATGCTCTCATCCGGACAGGGGGTCAACAATGCCGTTGGTTACCATTGAACGATCCGCCCTGTCACCCGTTAGAACCCGAATTTCACTCTTTTGGGCGGAGGAGCCTTGCCCCTTATGGGCAATCTGGGCCATGAACAGGAACGTATAGCGGTATGAACCATCATAGCACGAGAGTGGATTTTATAAGATGAGCCAGCATGCAGCATTATCGGCAGGCAATGTCGCGGTTATTACCGGCGGGGCGTCGGGCATCGGGTTAGCAGCAGCCAAACGGTTCGCTGCATTGGGAATGAAAATTGTTCTGGCCGATCTTGGCGGTGACCGGCTAGAGGCCGCGGTGCGTGAGGTGCGTGCCGTTTCAAGCGTGGGTGCTGAGGGCGTGCGAGCGGTTCCGACCGATGTAAGCAAGGTCGACGATTTGCGCGCGCTAGAAGCGGCTGCGCGTTCCGCTTATGGCGATGTGGATGTGCTGATGAACAATGCCGGCATTCAGCCTGGCAGTTCTATTTTAGATGCTAGCAGTGATTGGCGTCGCATTATCGATGTGAACCTGTGGGGGATTATCGAAGGAAGCCGCATTTTTGCGCCGAGCATGATGGCCTCGGGCAAACCTGCTTTGATTATCAATACCGGATCAAAGCAAGGGATTACAACACCGCCGGGTGATCCGGCCTATAATGTTTCTAAAGCGGGCGTAAAAGCATTTACCGAAGCCTTGCAGCATGAATTGAGAAACAAAGAAGGTTGCAAGGTTACAGCGCATCTTCTCATTCCCGGATTTGTCTTCACGCCTTTGACTGCCAGTGGTCGAACGGAAAAGCCAGCAGCCGCATGGACGCCGGAAGAAACCGTCGAGTTCATGATCCAAAGTATTCATGCGGGGGACTTTTATATTCTCTGCCCTGATCATGATGTAAGCCGCGCGCTTGACGAGCGACGCATCGCATGGGCTGCGGGGGACATTATTGAAAATCGACCGCCTTTGTCGCGGTGGCATCCTGATTTTAGCGAGCGCTTTAAGGCCAGTGTTGCGGATTTATCATCAAGCTAAAGGATCTTGGCTGTGACGCGTAAGGACATCTCCATCGGCACATTCGAGAATAGCTTTGCAAGCTTGCCAGATGGCTTTTTTGCGCGGCTTGATCCGCCCCCTGTCAGTGAGCCCGTTCTGCTCGCGTTTAACAGCGAGCTTGCCGACGAGCTGGGCCTTGAGACGTCGCATCTTTCGCGGGATGAGCTGGCTTTGGTGTTTTCCGGCAATGCTGTTCCTTTAGGAGCAGAGCCATTGGCCGCGGCCTATGCGGGGCATCAATTTGGTAATTTTGTACCGCAGCTCGGTGATGGTCGCGCGATTTTATTGGGTGAGGTCCGCGATAGAGCAGGGCGCTTGCGCGATCTACAATTAAAGGGTTCGGGCCCGACGCCCTTCTCGCGCCGAGGCGATGGACGATCAGCACTTGGTCCTGTGTTACGTGAATATTTGATCAGCGAAGCGATGCATCGATTGGGTGTGCCCACGACACGCGCGCTTGCTGCCGTGTTATCGGGCGATCGGGTTTTACGCGAAGGCTATAAGCCCGGTGGTGTGATGACGCGCGTTGCATCCAGTCATATTCGTGTTGGCAGTTTTCAATATTTTGCTGCTCGTGATGATCAGGCCGCCATCAAGCGCCTGATGGAGTATGTGATCGACCGGCATTATCCCGAAGCGGCTAAGGCAGAGAGTCCGGCGCTTGCTTTGCTCCAAGCCGTGATTGAACGTCAGGCGAAATTGATCGCACACTGGATGATGATCGGTTTTGTCCATGGCGTGATGAATACGGACAATATGGCCTTATCGGGTGAGACAATCGACTTCGGCCCATGCGCCTTTATGGATGCGTATCACCCCGACATGGTGTTTAGTTCCATTGATCAATTTGGTCGCTATGCTTATGGCCGTCAGCCCGGAATCGCGCAGTGGAATTTAGCGCGTCTCGCCGAAGCGCTTCTGCCCTTTATCGATCAAGATGAGAAAAAATCGGTTGAACTCGCTTCTGCCGCGATTTCTGATTTTGCCCCGATCTATCACGAGATCTGGCTTGATGGCATGCGGGCGAAACTCGGGCTTGTTCAAAAAGAAGAGGATGACCGCGCCTTGATCGGCGATCTGCTTGATGGGCTGCACCGGAAGGGTGCCGACTTCACTCTGGCATTTAGGCGTCTAGGTCAGGTGCATCGAGATGTCTCTGCTCAAGCCTTTCTTCATCTTGTTGAACACGATGCCTTGTTGGTGGACTGGCTTGATCGCTATCGGGCCCGTGCGACGCGTGATGGCGGGGATGCCGAGCTGCGGTCGGCGGCTATGCAAAGAATCAACCCGATTTATATTCCCCGCAACCATCTGGTGGAGGCGGCGTTATCGGCGGCGATTGACGAGGGTGATCTCGGCCCTTTCAAAAAGCTCCATGATGTTCTGGCGCATCCTTTTGATGAAAAAGAAGGATTTGAGGCCTATACTTTGCCTGCAGAGCCCTCCGAGAGGGTTTATCAGACCTTTTGTGGCACCTGACCCGCGACGAAAGCGTGACGGGGTAAGCCTTGAAGGTCTGCGCCGTTCAGGCTAAGGCATTAGACATATAGCGTTCTTCAGGAACGGCGCGACTCGTAGGGAGAAAGTCCATGATTGATACCATCTTCGCATCATCCGCTGAGCTTAATGCCCGGCAAAGCCTTATTCGGACAGGCGTGTTGGCTTTGGTCGGCTCGGCTCTGTTGGCGATTTCCGCGAAGGTTCAGGTTCCTTTCTGGCCCGTTCCTATGACGATGCAGACCTTGGTTGTGTTGCTGATTGGCGCGCATGGTGGCGTTCGTCTAGCGGCCGCAACCGTTCTTGCCTATCTTCTTGAGGGCGCTGCTGGCCTTCCTGTGTTCTCAACCGGTGCCGGACTTGCTTTCATGGCAGGACCTACGGGCGGTTATCTTGCGGGCTTTTTTGGAGCAGCACTTCTCTCCGCTTATGCGGTTGAAAAGGGTTTGGCAAAAACGCTGATCGGTGCAGCAGCGGTGTTTATTATTGCCGACACGCTTATTCTTGCCATGGGCTTTGCTTGGCTCTCGACATTAATCGGTGCTGAGAAGGCGCTTGCTGTTGGCGTGATCCCGTTTCTTCCAGCTGAAGCGCTCAAGATTGCATTGGCAACGGCTTCTATGCCGCTCGTGCACGCATTCTTGCAGCGTTCAAACCACGCGGAATAATTAGTCGTTTGATGTCACCAATTCTGGCGCGGCAACAACGCGCCAGAATGCTTTGTCCATTGCGCCAGTGCCGCTCCAAAGCCATGGGAAATGCCCATAGCGAAACGAGAGTTGGCGCGCGGCGATTTCAGGCTGATCCTTCATAATCACCAGTCGATAAAGCGCCGAGGCCAAGCCTGAACGATCTGCGCCCGCCTCGCAGTGAATGAGCAATGGCCGTTGGGCTTTCTGCATCAGTTGAACGAGCCGTTTTAAAGTCGCGTCATCTGGTTCATGGTTCGCCGAAAGTGCCAGATTTTCATAAGCCAGACCGAGTTTTTCGCTGACGGAAAACTCATCGCGATACCAGCCGTCTTCAAGATTTTGCCCACGAAGATTGAGGATGGTTTTGATACCCCTTTCGTTAACCAGCTCAGTCAGTTGAGCAGGGGATAATTGAGCGGAGCGGAAGATGCGGCTTGCTTCCACCTCATGAATATTACCCGTTAAGCGAAGACCAATGACCCAAGCGCCCGCCAAAAGTACCAGCGCCGCGAGGATAATCGCCGCAATTCTGATGGTAGCTTTGATCTTTGACGAAATCATTTTTGCAGGTTTCCTAATCGTTGCAGTGCAATATAAGGTCGATTTGCTAAGCTTTAAGGTAAAAAATCAAATTTATGCGATTAACTGACGCATACTTAAGTTCTTGCTTGCTAAGTGACCGTTTCAATTATAGCATTTGTGACAATTCGAAGCGTTAAGACTTCGAGACAATGAAATGGTGGAACACGATACATAAGCCCGGGGGAGAAACAGCCATGATAGATGTTTCTGACGACCCTAACGATATGTTGACGGAAAATGGGCTTGGGGGCGATGCGGAGTACCGCGTTGACCACGCGACCTTTAGCGTACCAGTTGACGATATTGATGAGCGCACGACAAAGCTTGTCGATGTCGTTGCCAAATCGGTTATTCCGGAGCTTTTGGCAAAATTAGAAACGTCCTTCGCAATTCCCGATCCGTTGTTGGCCCATGCGGGAGAGGCAGAAATCATTAGGCTTGCCGAGATCGTGCTTGGCCCTGATGATGCCGAAACAATCAGCTATCTTGAATCATTGCGTGAGCGTGGATTGTCGCTTGATCTCTTACATCACGAATTGCTTGAGCCTACGGCGCGCCATTTAGGCGAGTTATGGACCCAAGATCTGCTTGATTTTTTAGATGTGACAATTGGGGTCGCGCGCCTGCAGCGCATGGTCCACTATTTTGCGCGGCTTGATCAAATTCCGCCTTATGATGAGATGCGCCGCGTTCTGGTCGTTCAAACACCCGGCGAGGCGCATAGTTTTGGCGTTACAATGATCCGCCGATTTTTAACGGCGGGCGGCTGGAACGTGTTTACCGATATCCACATGACCGCTGAGCAGATCGCAGCAGCGGTATCGCGCGAATGGTTTAGTGTCGCCGGCTTCTCGTTGGCGGGTGAAACGCATATCGAGCAGCTAACCGATGTGATTGCGCTTGTGCGGAGTACTTCGAGAAACCCAAAGATTGGCATTATGGTGGGCGGGCCCGCTTTTGCGGCCGATCCCAGCCTTGTTGCGCGGGTCGGTGCCGATGGAATGGCGACAAATGGCCCGACAGCCGTAATTTTGGCAAAAAAACTGCTCGCCGCTAGTCTTAGTCCCACGGCATAAAGGGTTTATGGGCTATTTTTGATCGTGACCGTGATCGAAAATGATTTTTTATGCTCCTATCGTCTTAGACTAATCTGACCCTAGGGTTCTTCCGTAAATCAACTGATCGTCGTAAAACGATGGGCAGCGTTGCATAAAAAGGGGAGAACGCCGAATGAAGATGAAATTTGCCTGGCTCATTACTGCCAGCATGATGACTGCGCCTGTTTTGGCTGCAGATTCGATTAAAATTGGTGTGTCGGGACCATTTACCGGCGGATCGGCGTCTATGGGCGTCAGCATGCGCGACGGCGTTAAATTGGCCGCCAGCGAAATCAACGCCGCAGGCGGCGTGATGGGTCGTCAGATCGAGCTCGTTGAGCGCGATGACGAAGCCAAAAACGAACTCGGTGTGCAGATCGCGCAAGAGTTGATCAACAAAGAAAACGTCGTTGCAACCGTTGGTTACATCAATACCGGTGTCGCGCTTGCATCGCAGCGTTTCTATCAAGAAGCTGAAATTCCCGTGTTCAACAATGTTGCAACGGGTTCGATCGTAACAAAGCAATTCGCAGGCGCTGATTTCAAGGCCAATTACATTTTCCGTAATGCCGCGAATGATACGATCCAAAGCGCGATGATTGCGGAAGAAGCCGTCAAGCGTCAGGGCTTTAAAAAGCCTGCTATTCTTGCCGATGCCAGCAATTACGGCCAGCTCGGCAAAACCGATCTGACCAACGCTTTGCAGAAGATGAACATCACGCCGGTTGCTACCGAAAAATTCAATGTCGGCGATACCGATATGACAGCCCAGCTTTTGCGTGCAAAAGAGGCCGGTGCTGATGTCATTCTCACCTATGCGATCGGTCCTGAACTCGCACAGATTGCCAATGGTATGGCAAAGCTTGGTTGGAAAGTGCCTATGATTGGTTCATGGACGCTCTCGATGGCCAGCTTCATTGATACAGCTGGCCCGAATGGCGATGGCGCAATGATGCCGCAGACCTTCATCCAACAGCCAACGACACCAAAGCGGAAGACCTTCATTGAAGCCTATCAGAAGGCCTATAATGTTGATCGTATGCCTTCACCGGTTTCGGCAGCTCAAGGCTATGACTCGATCTACCTGCTAGCAGTTGCCATCACACAGGCGAAGAGCACGGAAGGCCGCGCGATCCGTGAAGCGCTTGAAAACCTGAACACGAAGGTTGAAGGCGTAGTGACGACCTATGATCATCCGTTCTCGGCGGCTGATCACGAGGCGATCTCGGACAATATTCCGGTGTTCGGCCTCGTTAAGGGTGGTCGCGTAGGTCCTGCGCATCCGGAAGATATTGAAGGCGATAAGGCCCTTCGTATCAAGCCAAAGGCATAAGCCACTTAAACGCATTCAAATCATAACCCGCCCGTATTCAGCGGGCGGGCTTCTTATGGGGCCTTGCCATGCAGATATTGATGCAGTTGATCGTCAGCGGCATATCCGTCGGGATGATTTATGGCGTAATCGCTTTCGGCTATCAGCTTTCCTTTGCCACTTCTAAAACATTGAATTTTGGCCAAGGCGAAGCGCTGATGTTGGGCGCGTTGGTTGGTTTAACGACCGTCAATTTTCTAATTGGCAATGCGCTCGGTAATTTCTGGGCGTATGTCCTAATGCTTCCCGTGGTGTTGGCCTTTGGAGCCTTGCAGGGCAGTGTTGTCGAATGGCTTGGCGTACGACCTGCGATGCGGGCCAAATCCGAGGCGGGCTGGATTATGGCCACGATTGCGCTCGGTATTATTTTTAAAAATCTGGCTGAAAATATTTGGGGTCGCGATGCCCTTAAATTTCCGTCACCTTTGCCGGAAGCCTCGCTTTCCTTTGGTGGCATTCGAATTCAGCCAATGGAGATCGTTGTTGTAATCGGTGCCATTGTGCTGATGGTCGCTGTTGAGCTTTTCAACCGCTATTCGATTTATGGCAAAGCGGTTGTGGCTACATCAAATGACCGCGATGCAGCAGGTTTGATGGGCATCAACACGAACCGGATCATTACGTTTTCTTATGCGCTGTCATCCATGAGCGCCGCTTTTGCCGGAGTGCTTGTTGCACCAGTAACACTAACAGGTGCTTCGATGGGTGCCGTATTGGGCCTTAAAGCCTTTGCGGTCGCGATTATTGGCGGATTGTCGAGCGGACTTGGCGTTGTAATCGGTGGCTTGATCCTCGGCATCACCGAGACGCTCACGGGCTACTATATCTCGACGGGATATAAAGATGTTCCCGGCCTTTTACTGTTGTTGATTGTTCTTTCGCTAAAGCCCTCGGGGCTCTTTGGCAAAGCGGCCATTAAGAAGGTTTGAGCACGATGTCGAGACTCTTCTGGATCCTTGCCATTGCGGCGATTGCGCTTCTCCCCTTTGGCATGACGAGCCCTTACTATCTCCATCTCTGCGTCACGATTGCGATTTTCTCCATCGTTACGCTCGGCCTTGATGTCGTGTTTGGCTATACGGGCGAAGTTTCGATTGGTCATGCGGCACTGCTTGGCATTGGTGCCTATACAGCCGCGGTTTTATCGATGCATTTTGGCATCGGATTTTGGGCAGCCATTCCGATTGCGATTGTGGTTACAGCAGGTTTTGGCGCGCTATTGGCGTTGCCTGCGTTACGGGTGACAGGGCCTTATTTGGCTATGGTGACCTTGGCCTTTGGTACGATTATTCAAATCTTGATCAATGAGATGGTTGATCTCACCAATGGCCCGTTGGGCGTTAAATTTAATACGCCAATCTTTTTAGACCTTCGGCCTTACAGCAATATGCTGCCCTTCCTCGACATGTCCTTCAAACGCATGAAGGAGATGGAATTTTTCTATGTAACAGCTGCGGCCTTACTGCTAACGATCATCGTGATCAATCGTGTATTGGCCTCTCATTATGGCCGCGCCTTTGAAGCCTTGCGCGACAGTCCCATTGCATCGGATTGCATGGGGGTGAGTGTTTATAAACACAAAGTGATCGCGTTTGTTCTGTCTGCCGCATTATCCGGGCTTGCGGGCGTTCTCTTTGCCTATTCGGAACAATATGTAGCGCCTAATAATTTTACCTTTGAACTCTCTGTTCAATTCTTGCTGGCTGTTACGATGGGTGGCCGTAAATCACGGTTAGGGCCAATTCTTGGTGCCGTTATCATCGTATTCCTGCCTAATCTCTTGGCCGATATTGCGCTGTTCCGAATGATCGCGGGCGCGATTGCCGCTTTGGCGATTGTTGTCGGTGGCATTAGTCTTTATCGCGATCGGGAGAATGCCGTTCGGATTTTGATACCCGTTATTTTATGTGTGATCTTCTTCGTATTCTCGCTACTGCTCCAGAAAATCACGGATTACAAGCTCGCGATTTTCGGGGTAATGATCTTGTTCGTCGTCTATTATTTGCCGGAAGGAATTGTTGGCTTCCTTTCGCAACTTTGGGCGAAACGTGGCAAAGTATTGGATATCGATACAGCGTTATCCAATGCGCCAGAAACGCAGGCGATTACCGTACAAGCTGCATCTACTGCTCAAGCCGATGCCCTTCTTTCGGTTGAAAGCATCTTGATGCAGTTTGGTGGCCTCAAAGCCATTGATGGTGTTTCACTGTCGGTGAAGCCCGGTACGATCCATGGTTTGATTGGTCCGAATGGTTCCGGGAAAAGCACGATGATGAATGTGCTCACCGGTATCTATGTGCCGACATCCGGTGCCATTAGCTTTGGTGGACATGCGATGGCTGGTTTGAAAAGTCCCGAAATCGCGTTGAAGGGTATTGCTCGTACTTTCCAAAATGTTCAGCTCTTTGGTGAGTTGAGCGTTTTGGAGAATGTGATGGTGGGTTTACACCATTCCTACAAATCTGACTTTTTCAGCGTGGCGTTAAGAACCTCTCTGGCGCGGAATGAAGAGGCGAGGGCGCGTGCACGCGCGATGAATATTTTGCGCTTTACGGGACTTGATGGTTTAGCGACAGAGGAGGCGCGCAACCTGCCTTATGGCAAGCAACGCCTGCTCGAAATCAGCCGCGCGCTGGCGCTTGATCCGCGCCTTCTATTGCTCGATGAGCCAGCGGCCGGATTAACCGCGCCCGATATTGTTGAACTCATGGCGATCATCCGCAAAATCCGCGAAGCCGGATTAACGATTGTGCTGATCGAACACCACATGGATGTGGTGATGAGCCTTTGCGATACGGTGACGGTGCTCGATTTCGGCCAGAAGATTGCCGAAGGATTGCCAGCTGATGTGCAGCGTAATCCGCGCGTGATTGAAGCCTATCTTGGCGGCAGCTCTGCTGCCCAACCTGCTTAAAGGGAGAGAGTCATGTTGAAGATCGACAATCTCGTTGCAGGCTATGGCAAAGTGAAGGTGCTGCACGGCATATCCATTCATGTGCCGAAAGGCAAAACGGTTGCTCTCATTGGCTCAAATGGTGCGGGCAAGACAACAACGCTGCGCGCACTTTCTGGTATGCTAAAGCCCGAGAGCGGTTCCATTCTATTGGGCGGCAAGAATATTACGGGGCTTACCTCGCATGATATTACGCGGCTTGGCCTCGCGCATTCCCCTGAAGGTCGACGCGTGTTTTCGACCTTGCCTGTGATGGACAATCTGCTGCTCGGTGCCTTTCCCCGCCTCACGGGTATGCGGGCCAAAGGCGATGTGGATGGTGACATCAATCGGATGTTTGAACTGTTTCCGCGGTTGAAAGAACGCAAAGCCCAATTGGCCGGAACGCTTTCGGGCGGCGAACAGCAAATGCTGGCGATGGCCCGTGCGCTGATGTTGAACCCTGATGTCCTTTTATTGGACGAGCCATCCATGGGGCTTTCGCCGCGATTGGTGGAAGAAATTTTTCACACGATTGAGCGCTTGAAAAAGGCCAATATTACGATGCTGCTGGTTGAGCAATTTGCAGCGGCGGCTTTGGATGTGTCAGACTTTGGCTATGTGATGGAAAACGGCCATATTCGCACGTCAGGCGAAGCCAGCGCGTTGCAGAATGATCCGGCTGTTAAGGCTGCATATCTAGGCGGCGGGCATTAGATAAGTACCCCCTCATCCTGAGCCACGGCATAGCCGTGAGTCGAAGGACGGTAGCCGTGTTTCGACACGATGCTTCGTGGCTCACCATGAGGACAATCCTACTTACCCCCGCAACCCCGGCGCTTCCTGGCCCGTGCGCTCCACATATTCGGTATAGCCGCCGCCATACTGATGGATACCATCTGGCGTAAGCTCCAACACACGGTTGGAGAGGGCTGCTAAAAAGTGTCGATCATGCGAGACAAAAAGCATCGTACCCTCATATTGCGAAAGGGCGGAGATCAGCATTTCCTTGGTGGTCATATCGAGATGGTTGGTCGGCTCATCAAGCACAAGAAAATTGGGTGGATCAAACAACATGATTGCCATCACAAGCCGTGCCTTTTCACCACCCGATAAAACGCGGCAACGCTTTTCGACATCATCGCCGGAAAAACCAAAGCAACCGGCAAGCGAACGCAGCGAGCCTTGGCCGGCTTGCGGGAACGCGTCTTCTAACGATTGAAAGACGGTGCGTTCGCCATCGAGCAATTCCATCGCGTGTTGGGCGAAATAGGCCATCTTGACGCTGGAGCCGACCGAGACTTGACCATCATCCGGCTCTGTTGTTCCGGTGATGAGTTTTAACAAAGTGGATTTGCCTGCGCCATTCACGCCCATCACGCACCAGCGCTCGCGTCGACCGATTTGAAAATCGAGGCCTTCATAAATGCGCTTGCTGCCATAGCTTTTATGGACGTTTTTCAAGCTGACAATAGCATCACCCGAGCGGGGCGCTGGGGGAAATTCAAACACGACGGTTTGACGCCGTTTTGGTGGTTCAACACGATCAATTTTTTCGAGTTTTTTGACACGGCTTTGCACTTGGGCGGCGTGTGAAGCCCGCGCTTTGAACCGTTCGATAAATTTGATTTCCTTAGCAAGCATCGCTTGCTGGCGTTCAAATTGCGCCTGTTGCTGCTTTTCCGCCATCGCGCGCTGTTGCTCATAAAATTCGTAATCTCCGGAATAGCTCGTTAAACCGCCGCCGTCGATTTCGATAATTTTATTGACGATACGGTTCATGAATTCGCGGTCATGCGAGGTCATAAAGAGAGCACCATCATAGTTTTTTAGAAAATCTTCGAGCCAGATGAGGCTTTCAAGATCAAGATGGTTCGATGGCTCGTCGAGCAGCATAACATCGGGGCGCATGAGAAGAATGCGGCCCAAGGCGACGCGCATTTTCCAACCACCGGAGAGTTTGCCGACATCGCCTTCCATCATCTCCTGGCTGAAGCTCAAGCCGGAGAGAACTTCGCGCGCGCGGCCTTCTTGCTCGTACCCATCGAGCTCTTCAAATCGGGCTTGGACTTCGCCGTAACGTTCAATGATCTCGTCCATTTTGTCGGCTTGATCAGGATCAGCCATCGCAGACTCAAGTTCTTTGAGCTCCGCTGCAACAGCGCTCACAGGGCCTGCACCCTCCATGACTTCGGCAACTGCACTTCGGCCCGACATTTCGCCAACATCTTGACTGAAATAGCCAATCGATACACCGCGATCGACAGCAACTTGCCCTTCATCGGGAAGCTCTTGCCCCGTGATCATTCGGAAAAGCGTTGTTTTACCGGCGCCATTAGGACCAACCAGTCCGATTTTCTCGCCTTTGAGCAGAGATGCTGAGGCTTCGATAAAGAGAATTTGGTGGCCGTTTTGTTTGCTGATATTTTCGAGGCGGATCATGATGGGTAAAGAACCTTTTTGGGTAATGCGGCGCCCTTATGCCATGGATACGCGCTCACGTAAGCCTGTTCTTGCTAACAAAATGATGAAAACCAACGAGCCATGTGGCGAGCATTAATTGAAAAATGAGACGTTATTGCGTCGTTCTACCTGTGGATGACGGTGATTAACTGCAATTCTACAGGGGATGGCTACACGTGTCACAATCACGCAATTAGACGATTATGGAGGATGTTGCTCATCTCCAGCCGTTAAAAATACCGATAATTTGCTGCAATTGAGCATTGTGACATCCAAATTCATGCATTTCTGTGATTTAGAGTATTTATAGGCTCGATTTTCCTTCCATTGACCGCATCCGACAGAGGATGAAGATAGAGCTCATAAGTTCAGGCTTTAGGACGGGCTGTCTGGCTTTTCTACCAGTTGGTTTGTGCAGGTTTTGGGTGCGGGGTTGTTATGGTTTGGTTTGGTAAGAAAAATCGAAAGGATTTGGCTGCAGCTGGCGGGTTAACGCCATCGGCTCTGGTCAATGAGGAAGCTCATTTTGATGGCCTCAAAAATGAAGCGTCTGTAGCCGAGCTTTCTTTTCCGCCTCGGACCCCCATTCTGCATGTCGAGCCCGTGCCCGTCGGCCAGACGATTATTGGACCAGATGCGGAATTCAAAGGCTCGATCACGAGTAAGGGTGTTTGCCGCGTTGTTGGCCGTATGGAAGGCGACGTTACCGCGATAGAAGTAATCTTAGATCTTGGGTCGTCGATGGGTGGCAATATTCAAGCCAATACGGCGCAGGTTCAGGGTAGTTTAACAGGCAATATAACCGCAGATAGTGTATCGCTTCTGGCCGATGCGCATGTCACTGGTGATATATTATATGGCTCGATTTCAATGGAACGCGGCGCGCATGTCATTAGCAATTTAAAGCCGCAAAATCGCTGATTTATGGGCTGCGAGTTTAGGTCAATACGATGGAAAATTCCTTAAAAAATTTCGATGAAACTGAAGCAGAAATGCCGGATTTTAATGCGGCCATTTTAGAAGCTCTCGCGGCGTCAAATTTGCCTATCGCATCGTCTAATCGCTTGTCGCAGATTCCGACGCCTGCAATCATTCCATCCGAACATTCAAAATTTTTTGAAAACTCCGGAATAACCGTGATCGGTCCTAGCACGAATTTGGAAGGCAATGTGAAAAGCGAAAGCGCCTGTGTCATTTTTGGACGCGTGAACGGGAATGTAACGGCGCCTCGGATCGTTTTGGAAATTGGATCCTATGTCGAAGGCAATCTTAATTCGCGATCGGTGAAAATCTTGGGGACGTTGAACGGTAATATTATTTGCGATGAAGCTACCGTTTCAGCGAATGGTAAAATCAGAGGTAATATCGCCTATGAAACAATCGAGATGGATCGCGGCAGTGAGATTGTCGGCTCGCTTTGGCTACAGCCTAATTCCGTCGGGGCGTGACCGGGTTTTATCGATATTTTCCGGCGAGCTAAGCAACACGGACCATTGCGCCGAGCTAAGCATTTCCTTTATAATCAGCTTATTGATTTAAACGTGACTCGTTCGGCACGCGGGTAAATGTGCAGCGGACGGGCTTAAAACAGATAATTAGAGGCACCATGTCAAAATTAGCTTCTGCTTTCGCCTTGGTCGTGTTGGCCGGCCTTTCCTCGCCTGCATGGGCAGATCCGTCCTGCTCGGCTGCCGCCGAAGCTTCAGCCAAAAATTACGAGCATGAGCAGGGTATCATTTGGGGTAAAATGGGTGGCACCATTCGCGACTTCAAACATGTGCAACATGAGAAGTCGTGGGAAAAGAAGTGCCTGCTTGATGTGAGCTTCAAGATTTCCCATCAGGATGAAATCGTCACAACCCGTTTTCTGGTCGATGCCCTTCAGCGCAAGATTTACGCTACCTATTATGGTGTTGCCAAAAAGAGCAATGAAGAGCAAGCCCGCGTGCTGACCTGCAATTATGGCTTCAACTATGATGAGGCCAGCTATTGCAAGAGCGAAGCTGAATATGATGGCGTTATTGCCACCATGGTTAAATAAAAAAGCCCCCGCTTAGGTAGCGGGAGCTTTGAATGGGATATGAGGTAATATAACCCGCTGCTCCTCGCAGCGGGTTTTAATTTGAAGCCATTTTAGCGCTCGCACCCGCTGCATCGGATGTCAGGTCGAGCGTCCAGTAGTTCCGATAACGGGAATTAGGTGAGTCAGCCCGCGCCATTCCCATGCGCGTTGCATCCTTCATCAGCATGTTTTCTTTGTGATAGGGCGAATTAATCCAAGAATTGATGGCATCAACCGCTGAATCGTGGGACGCGCCTACATTCTCAACCGCAGCAGAATTGGTAAAGCCTGCGCCATTGATACGGCTCGTGAAATCACCCGAAACTTCATGGGTCAATGCATCACGTGCAGCCATTGCCATTGATTGATACTTTGCTACTTCAATCAGATTGGCGTCGATCACAACAGGGCCGAGGCCGTGGCTGGCGCGGAACTTGTTCAACGCCGCCAAGCCTTCGGCTGATTGATCGCGCACGGTAACATTGGCGCTCGACATTTTAGGTTGGCTTGTCGTGTTGCAGGCACCTAGCGTCAAAGCAAGAGCGGCTGCAAGACCGAGATGAAATGGTGAAAGGCGTGACATGATGCAGTCCTCAATCCAGAAAAAAAGTCGTCGATATGCATTATTTCCGTGCTTCCTATCTAGGTCGAAGCGACCGATAAGAAAAGAGAATTTAAGGGCAAATCACGGGAAATTATCATTCGGATGGCTCGTGTCTTAGCTTCTCGGTCATTCGTTTAAAAGGGCAATCAAGCGTCACTGCGCTTCAATTCAAGCCTTGGCCGCCATATACCCAGCGCAGTTTGAGCCAGACAGAGCGTGAAAATAGCAAAAAGCACGGTCCATTCAGAAGCGATGGCTTGAGCTAGAAGCACGGCTGCGTGCTCTGGATTATTGCCTTGCGCGATTTGGGAAGCAAATTCTGCCGCCTCATGAGCCTTTGATTGGGTCACGGCTAAGGTCGACTCAAACATCGAAAGCCCAAGAGCCGCTTTGGCCCATGCCCAGCGTTTTTG
>JAPJMW010000143.1 GCA_026461505.1 Beijerinckiaceae bacterium | reverse complement strand
GCTTGGCACCGCCTTTTTTTTGACGATAGAGGAATAAACGGAGGCTTCCATGGCTGATATCAAGCGTGTCCTTGTAAAATTGTCGGGTGAAGCCCTGATTGCTGCCGACGGATATTGGTTGGCTCCCGCAACGCTGTCGCGACTGGCAGCTGATCTAGCAGCCGCTTCGCGGGCGGGATATGAAATCGCGGTCGTCATCGGTGGCGGCAATATCATCAGAGGCGCAAAAGTAGGCGCAGCGGGTTGGATTGACCGCGCAACCGCTGACTCGATGGGCATGCTTGCAACCATCATGAATTCAATCGCGCTTGAGGGCGCCATCGAAGCCCATGGCACATCGGCGCGCACGTTATCAGCAGTGGCCGTTCCCACGATATGCGAGACCTATGCAAGGCAATTGGCCTCGCATCATATGAAAAAGGGGCGTATTGTTGTGCTGGCGGGAGGTACAGGCAGCCCCTTCTTTACGACCGATACGGCAGCCGTCCTTAGGGCTGTTGAACTTAAATGCGACGCGGTTCTAAAAGCGACACAAGTTGACGGTGTTTATACGGCGGATCCTAATAAAGATAAGACGGCGACTCGGTATGATCGCCTCACCCATGATGATGCGATCGCCCGCGACCTCAAAATTATGGATACGGCCGCCTTTGCGTTGGCGCGGGAAAACCGCCTTAATATTTTAGTCGGTTCGGCGCATGGCGAGGGGGCAATTACCGCGATCTTGCGGGGCGAGGCGAAATCCACTCTGGTTACGCCTTGAAAGGGTTTCGCCTAAGTCGTAATTAAAGTGTTACATTTGTTTTTGTATTTGGAGCCTACTAAGCCATGAGCGCAACCTTTGATCTTGCTGATTTGAAACGTCGTATGCAGGCGACAATTGCCTCTTATAAGCACGATCTAGCGGGGCTTCGGACGGGTCGTGCTTCGTCATCAATGCTCGATCCCATTCAAGTTGATGCCTACGGTTCATCCATGCCGCTCAATCAGGTGGCAACCGTAACGGTGCCTGAGCCACGTATGCTCTCTGTTCAGGTTTGGGACCGTTCCATGGCTGCGGCCGTCGATAAAGCCATTCGGGAGGCTAATCTCGGCCTTAACCCCCAAATGGAAGGTCAAATCATTCGGGTGCGAATTCCTGAATTAAACGAGCAGCGCCGCAAGGAAATGGTTAAAGTAGCGCATAAATATTCCGAAGAAGCCCGCGTTGCAGTACGCCACGTACGCCGGGACGGGCTTGATCTCCTCAAGAAACTGGAGAAGGACGGCAAGATGAGCGAAGATGACGTCTCAAGACAGTCGGATCAGGTTCAAAAGGCCACAGACCAGTCGATCGTCGAAATCGATCAAATTCTCGGTGCCAAAGAAAAAGAAATTATGCAGGTCTAGTGTTTTGTAACCTTTTGACGGCCTAACACGTTACGTAATTAAATCTTTCGGTAAACGCCTTTGTCAGCCTCGATGTCAGACGCAATTCCTTATATACCCGATCATGTCGCCATCATCATGGACGGCAATGGGCGTTGGGCGTCGCAACGCGGACTGCCGAGATTTGAGGGCCATCGGAGAGGTGTAGATGCCTTGCGTCGAACCATTACTGCCGCTGAAGAATTGGGTATTCGGTTCCTGACGGTTTATAGCTTTTCGTCAGAGAATTGGCGCAGACCAGTTGCCGAGATCGCTGAATTAATGGGCCTGCTTCGCCGTTTCATCCGTAACGATCTTGCCGATTTGCATGCGCGAAATGTACGCATTCGGGTGATTGGGGTCGATGACGGGCTATCCGCCGATATTGTTGCTTTGCTCGACGAAGCTGAGAAACTAACCAGCAGTAATACAGGGCTCACCTTTGTAGTTGCCTTTAATTATGGATCGCGGCGAGAAATCGCGGACGCCGTTCGCAGTTTGGCAGCTGATGTCGCTACCGGTCGTCTTCAGCCGTCAGCTATCACCGAAGATATGATAGCGGGGCGGCTTAGCACTTCCGGAATTCCAGACCCAGACCTTATCATTAGGACATCGGGAGAGCAGAGACTTTCCAATTTCCTGTTATGGCAAGCGTCTTATTCTGAATTGGTATTCAGCCCTGTCCTTTGGCCTGATTTTGGTCGTGATGCTCTATTGGAAGCTATCGATGCCTATCGCGTGCGGGATCGGCGGTTTGGTGGATTATCAGCTGCGATTGGCAGATCGCGTTGATTAATCCTAACGCATCCCTCGATTCTGCCGGAAATGGGACGGCTAAATCGTCGGAACTTAAAAGCCGTGTTTTATCCGCGCTAGCGCTAGCCTTCGTTGCGCTTGGCAGCGCCTGGTATGGCGGAATTCTATTCGGCATCGTCTGGGGCATCGCATCAATCGCTGTATTCAGCGAATGGCAAGGGGTCATCGGCTTTTCCGGGCGCAAACAGTGGGTTTCGGTTTCGATTGGTGCCATTGGAATTATTGTCGCGGAAATTTTGATTTTATCAAAATTTGTGCCGCCTCTCATCGGATTCGCCCCGGTTTTATTGGCTGGATTGATCAATATCGTTTTTTTTCGTCGATCCTCTCCAGGCAGGGTGTGGCTTTTTTTTGGCCCGCTCTACGCAGCCGCCGTTGTCATCGGACCTATGGTTGTTAGGGGCCGTGAGCCGGAAGGCCTGATTATCATCGTCTGGCTTTTCTTGGTTGTCTGGATTTCGGACATCGGTGCGTTTTTTGTAGGCAGGCGGGTTGGCGGCCCTAAATTGTGGCCCTCGGTAAGCCCTAAAAAGACGTGGTCAGGTTTTTTCGGTGGGTTGCTTTCGGGTACTTTGATGCCGATTTTAGCCGTTTATTCAGCCAAACTGTGGCTCGCAGTAGGGTGGCTCGAAGGGTGGCCTTTAGTGCTTTTGACCGTAACGACAGCGCTGGTATCTGAATGTGGTGATTTATTCGAATCTGCCATGAAACGCCGTTTT
>JAPJMW010000142.1 GCA_026461505.1 Beijerinckiaceae bacterium | reverse complement strand
GCTCAACCACGATCGATACCGCATTCTCATCAATCCAAATCAGCGTTGTTCCAGAAAATGTGACAGCACTGGCAAAAAAGGCTGCCGCTCAATCTATTTCTCGCACGACAAGCGATGAGCGAATGGCAACAATGCGTAAGAACGAAACCATTGAGCAAGTTCTCATCGCCAACAAAGCCCCAAGCCCGGCGGCCAAAAGTGCGGCGGCCGTCTTGATGAAAGATATTAAAGAGATCGGGCTTAAGGATAACGCCAAGCTTCGTATCCTCTTATCACTTCCGCCTGACCCCAAGGCCGAGCCAAGGCTAATGCGCGTTATGCTCTATGATGGCGATACAATTACTGCCATCGCCGCTATCGATGATCGGGGTCAATTTGTTTCGGTTGCCCCGCCCTCCTCAGAAGGTACGATCGGAGCAGATGAACAGCCCGAAGCCGATCCCGCTCAACCACAAGGCTTCAAACTCTATGATAGCCTTTATGAAACGGCATTAAAGAACGACATCCCCAAAGCGATCATCGATCAGCTGGTGAAGATTTATTTTTATGATGTCGATTTACAGCGGAAAGTTGCAGGCGGTGACTCCTTCGAAGTATTTTATGCGGAAGACGAAGAAAATGCAGGCCGCTATGAGGTGCTTTATGCGGCGCTCTCGGTATCGGGTGTAACCAAGCGCTATTATCAATATAAGTCGCCCGACGACGGCAGCGTCGATTATTTCGACGAGCAAGGTAAATCGAACCGCAAATTCTTGATGCGTAAACCGATATCGGAAGGCATTTTTCGTTCGGGCTTTGGCATGCGCTACCACCCGATCCTGCATGTTTCGCGCCTTCATTCAGGCGTTGACTGGGCCAATAGTGTTGGCACGCCTATTCTGGCGGCCGGCGATGGCACCGTCACCTTTGCCGATTGGGATACAGGCTATGGCCGTCATGTTGAAATTCAACATGCTTACGATTTCACAACCACCTATTCCCATATGTCTGCCTTTGCCAAAGGCATAACGGAAGGTGTGCGTGTGAGGCAGGGACAGGTGATCGGTTATCTCGGCAGCTCAGGCTTATCGACAGGGCCGCATCTTCACTATGAAGTTTTAGTTAAAGGCGAATTCAAAGATCCGATGGCGATCAAGCTTCCGCGTAGCCGCGAGTTGGATGATAAGGAATTGCGGGTCTTCAAACACGAGCAAGACGGCATCAATGACGTAATGGCCAAAGCTCCAGGCGCGGTGCGCGTGGCTTCAAAGACAGCACCCTAATCGACTTAACTCTCCTGAGAGCCTTATGCTGCATATTCTTTCGATCGTTCTTCCCGTCTTCGGCCTCATCGGCTTAGGCTTTTTCGCGCGAATGACACGCCTTGTTAGCGACCGCACGGGTGAAGGC
>JAPJMW010000141.1 GCA_026461505.1 Beijerinckiaceae bacterium | reverse complement strand
TCATTGGCTTCAGCAGCAATACGCGCCCCGAGATAAATCAAAACCGGTGCTGCAATGAAAATCGACGAATAGGTGCCGATAACAACGCCGAAGATCATTGCGTAAGAGAAGCTCTTGATCACCGAGCCGCCGAAGAAAACAAGCGCCAACAATGCCAGCGACGTCGTCATCGAGGTCATGACTGTACGCGACAATGTTGTGTTGATCGATAAATCCAACAATTCCGCGATGGGCATACGCTTATATTTGCGGAGTAATTCGCGAATACGGTCAAACACCACAACCGTATCGTTCAGCGAATAACCGACAATCGTTAGAATGGCGGCAATCGACGTCATGTTAAACTCGATTTGGGTGATCGCGAAAAAGCCAATCGTTAATACAAGATCGTGCAAGGTTGCGATCACGGCGCCTACCGCAAATTGCCATTCAAAGCGGAACCATAAATAGACGAGAACGGCCAAGATCGACAGAACAACGCCTAAAATACCGGATTGAACCAACTCACCTGAAACACGCGGTCCAACAACTTCAACCCGACGAAACTCATAGTCGCCGCCAAAAACAGAGCGGACATGCTCAACAACCGCTTGTTGGCCCTTATCGCCGCCGGGCTGCAAGCCAAAGCGTAGAGATACTTCGCCCTGATTTCCGAATTCTTGAACTTCAACATCACCCAGATTGAGCGAAGCCGTTGTAGTGCGAACTTTGGCGATATCGGCATGACCCGAACTTGCCTTCATCTCGATCAGCGTACCGCCGGTAAAATCGATACCGAAATTCAAACCGATCCATAAAAAGGCAACGACGGAAACAACTGATAACAAAGCAGAAACCGGAAAGCTGACATTCCGGAAGTTCATAAAGCCGAATTTTGTATCGTCTGGAATAATTCTGAGAAGTTTCATGATCGCATTCTCCTCAGAACGGCATTTTCTGTGGCCGTGACCGCGTATACCAAAGCGCGATCATCATCCGTGTCATCGTCACCGCCGTGACAACCGTTGTCACGATGCCAAAGACCATCGTGACAGCAAAGCCGCGCACCGGACCCGATCCTAAGAAAAACAGGATGGCTGCGGCGATAAACATGGTCACATTGGAGTCAATAATCGTGGCGAAAGCACGCGTAAATCCGGCATCCAATGAAGCAACGAGACTACGTCCCTGTCGGGCCTCTTCACGGATACGTTCATAAATCAGCACGTTGGAATCGACCGCGGTTCCGATGGTAAGAACGATGCCTGCGATACCCGGCAATGTAAGCGTTGTTCCAATCAGCGACATCATCGCAAAGATCAACACGACGTGGATAACGAGCGCGATATTCGCAAAGAAACCAAACAGACCATAGGTCGCGAACATGAAGCCGACGACCAAGACGGCAGCGACATAGGACGCAATTTTGCCTGCGTTGATTGAGTCTTGTCCAAGACCCGGCCCAACGGTCCGTTCTTCAACAATCGTTAGAGGTGCGGGCAAAGCGCCAGCGCGAAGCAAGATGGCCAGATTATTGGCGGCTTCGACCGTAAAGCGACCGGAAATCTGACCTTGTCCGCCCGTAATCGGCGATTGAATGCGCGGTGCTGAAATGACCTTACGATCAAGAACAATTGCTAATGAACGACCAACCAATTCCGTTGTCGCCTGCCCAAAGCGCTGCGCACCACGAATGTTGAATTTGAAATTGACGATCGGCTCGGAATTGCGGCTATCAAAACCTGGTTGAGCGTCGATCAAATCTTCACCCTGTACAATGATCCGCTTTTCGATCGGCAATTGTACTGAGCCTTCTTCGACCTGAGGCAACATCTCGACATCAGCAGAAGCAGCGCCCGAGTCAGCCACCATGCGGAACTCAAGCTGAGCGGTCGTGCCCAAAATATCCTTCAAGCGCTTTGGATCTTGCAAACCTGGTACTTGAACGAGAATACGATCAACACCCTGCCGCTGAATATTCGGCTCCGTTGTGCCCAAAGCATCGATACGGCGGCGTAATACTTCGATGGCTTGATCAATCGCCTTGCGAACCTTCTCGGTAATACCTTCATCCGTCACCGTGAGCGTGATCAACCCGTCGGGCTGTTCCGAATACTCAATCAGTGTTGGCGCCGCGCCGCGGATTAAATTAACCGCAGGTCCCGAACTCGCGAGCTCCCTAAGCTTCGGCGATACCCGGGCGCGCTCGTTCGCGTCGGCGATTCTAACGGTAACGCCACGGGGCAAAACCGCGATGCCACCTGCAAGAGCAACTTTCTCGTCACGAAGGACGCGGCGCATATCATCCCGCAATGAATTGATCTGCGTTTTAACAACCGCGCCGCTATCGACTTCAAGCAAGACGTGCGATCCGCCCTGAAGGTCAAGGCCCAGCACAATCGCCTGACTTGGGATAAGCCAGCCCGGAATGAAGCCTGGTGCATTGGCGCGGATCGATGCCCGTGTCTCAGGTGACATCAGGCTCGGAGCGGCAAAATAAAAGCCAGCGAAGGCTAAAAGCAGAATAGCAGCAATTTTGCCGCGGGAATAACGAAGCATGGGTCGGGTCGCTCTATGCGTGACCGGTCAGGATTTGACCGGCTCACCTTTGCTGCGGACGTCGGCGATGGCAGAGCGCGAAACCCGCACTCGGACATTGTCGGCAATTTCAAGTTCCAATTCATTATCGTCGGTTACTTTGACCACCTTACCGATCAAGCCACCGCTCATCACGATTTGATCGCCCCGACGGACATTTTTGATCATTTCTTGATGTTCCTTTTGGCGCTTTTGCTGCGGCCGGATCATCAGGAAATACATAATGATAAAAATGAGAACAAACGGAACGATCTGGATCAGCATATCCGAACCCCCAAGGGCGGATGCACTTTGCGCATAGGCGGGCGTAATCACGTCAGAAACCTCCGGTCAAATCTAAAACACGGGAAAACCTTAAAAGAGAAAAGCTCCCGGATCGTCGGCCGGGACTATAGCCAGACAGCCGAGGATTGCAAATCAAAGCGCTTAGAACCTTTCAATTTAACGCTTATGGACGCGGTCTCGTTTCGCCGTTAAGAAAAAGGCTTACCCTTAAACGAGTTATGAGCCCAATGTCGTCCGAACCTTTTACCCTTCCAGACGCTATCTCAACCGATCTCAAGCGAATCGCGGATGCACTCGAACGTCTGGCACCCCAGCCGCGGCCTTATACCAATATGTCCATGGCAGATGCCTTTGTTTGGCATGCTGATGGCGGCTGGCTTTCCCCCGTCCCGCGCGTCAACCGGGTTGAGATGGGTTTATTAAAAGGCATTGATCGCGTTCGTGATCAGCTCAACGACAATACCGAACGTTTTGCTCAAGGGCTTCCTGCGAATAATGCCCTGTTATGGGGCGCTCGCGGCATGGGTAAATCATCGCTCGTTAAGGCCGCGCACGCTTCAGCCTTGGCGAAGCTGAACGGCGTAGCGGGTGTGAAGCCTCTGAAGTTGGTCGAAATCCATCGCGAAGATATTGAGAGCCTTCCGGCTTTGATGGCGATTATGCGCGATGCCGACTGTCGGTTTATTGTCTTTTGCGATGATTTATCCTTTGACGCGAATGATACGTCATACAAATCACTTAAAGCCGTTCTTGAAGGTGGGATCGAAGGCCGCCCTGATAATGTGATCTTTTATGCAACCTCCAACCGTCGCCATCTCCTGCCGCGCGACATGATGGATAATGAGCGCGGAACCGCCATTAATCCGGGTGAAGCGATCGAGGAAAAAGTATCCTTATCGGACCGCTTTGGTCTTTGGCTCGGCTTTCACAAATGCAGCCAAGACGAATATCTCGAAATGGTCCGCGCCTATGCGCAGCATTACGGCATAAAAACCGATACTGCTCAGCTGGAGCATGAGAGTTTGGAATGGTCCACCACACGTGGCTCACGCTCGGGACGCACAGCGTTTCAATATATTCAAGATTTAGCCGGGCGGCTCGGGGTTCATCTAAGCTAACAAAAAGGCGGCCAAAAGGCCGCCTTTTTTAATTCTTATATGGATGAACTCAGTCGTCGCTGAGATGTTCAACCGGATCAACCGGAACCGAACCTTTGCGCAATTCAAAGTGAAGTTGCGGAGCGGATACGTCGCCAGATTGACCGGACAGCGCAATCACTTGGCCGCGCTTAATCTCATCCCCACGCTTCACCTTGATCTCGCTCGCATTTCCATAAACCGATACCCAACCATCCGAGTGACGGATCATGACGAGATTGCCGAAGCCTTTAACTTCGCTACCCGCATAAGCCACAACGCCTGCCTCAGCTGCTTTGATTGGTGTGCCTTGTGGCAATGAAATATTGATACCGGTGCTTTTCACACCGTTCTTATCGCCAAAGCCGAGAATGACCCGACCACGCGCTGGCCAACGAAAACCGGCTTCTGCGACGGGCTTTGTTGTCTCAACGGGTGCGGCGGCAGGTGCGGTACTATCAAGTGAAGCAACTTTCGCAGGAGCCGCAGCTTGCGCTGCTGGTGCAGCCTTTGCGGCATCGGCCTTTTTACCATTGGCCTTTAACGGGGCGGGCTCAGCAACAGCGGGAGGAGTGGTAACGAGCGCGGCTGCTTTTGTGGCTTCTGGTTTCGTCTTTGCAGCGGTCAGTCCGCCATCGGCAACAAAAACCGGAATGATAAGCTTTGCGCCATGCGGAGGTTTAGCCTTTGCCGTTAAACCATTCGCACCCCGAATAGCATCCTCTGGAACACCATAACGGCTCGCAAGCGTTGCGATCGTTTCGCCATTGCCCAACGTAACTTCGGTACCGCCTTGCGCAATCCATTTGCCATTTCCAGACGCTGCCGGAACAGCTTTTGAATTTTGTGGCACCGATAGGCTTGGCGCAGGATCAACATTCAGAGCCGCGAGCTTTTTTGAAGGCTGCGATATCGTTGTTGTGGCCAATGGCTTCAACGCCGTTTGGCCCGAGGCCGAATTGGCGTTCGAGCCAGACGGAGCGTCAATCGGCGCAGATGAGATCGAACCCTTGTCTATCGGCGCTGAAGGAGACGCAATCACATCACCGCCGCTATTAACATCGGCTCCAGCCTTGGATGAAAGCGAACCCGTTGTCGGCGGATCAAATCGAGCAGATCCAGCAAAAGGATTTGGGACCGGCGATTTATCTGACACGCGGATAACATCCGTTCCGCAACCTGTCAGTAAAACGCAAAGACCGCAGGTAGTGAGAAAGCGCAATGCGGACTTCGAATACACGGGCGACCTCCAAAACAAAGCGAGTAAACGACTCGCGTTAACGGAGACATTAAACCTCTGTTTAGGTTAAGAAGTTCTTTCTTTGGAAAAATTGAGGCAAAATTTTGCCTCAAAGAATTTCGGATAAACCCTTAGCCAAGAGCGGCATATCGAGCCTCCCGAAATGATCGATTTCAACTGATCGGCTACCTTCTGCGCGGCGCCAACGCGTTAATTCGGCTACATGGCTGACGCGTAAAACAC
>JAPJMW010000140.1 GCA_026461505.1 Beijerinckiaceae bacterium | reverse complement strand
CCGGGGAGGTGGCGATTTTCCAGCAGCGCGCGCTTCGTCGGGATAAAGGGTTTCACGCGCTTCAGCCGAGCATCGCTTTGATCCTTCGGTAATCTTGCGAATATTGCCTGCGATTTTGCGCTGGCCTTCATGCGGGCGAGCTTTGTGCACGCGTGCATCAAAGGCTGCTAATTCACCGCGCATCGCTTCGAGCGAGAGCGACATTCCAATATCGGCAGCCTTGCGAATGCGGCGTGCATCATAAAGAGCTAACACGGCAATCGCGAGTGAAACGGTTGAACCGTTGATGAGGGCTGATGCGTCTTTTGCATGCAAAACAAAATCAACTTCCAGACCTGCCTTCTTAATCGCATCCCGTGCCGGCATGCGCTTGCCCTTGTAGATAATCTCCGCTTCAGGAAAACCACAAAGTGCTCCCGACATATGGGCTAGCGGCGCAAGATCGCCCGACGCGCCAACGGATCCTTTAGCGGGTATGACGGGCACCAAACCTTTGTTGATAAAATCGAGCAACCGATCAACGACCTCAACACGCGGACCGGAATAATTCGAGGCGAAAGCATTCGCACGTAACAGCATGGTCGCGCGCACGACATCTTCATCCAGCGGCTCGCCAATCCCAGTTGCGTGGGCATAGATGGATTTCGTTTGATAAGCCGCCATATCGGCCATCAAGACCCGTTGATCTTTAAAAAGGCCGACGCCTGTATTGAAGGAATACATCAAAGGAGCGTCATCATGCATCCAGTTTTGATCGATGAAGGCGCGGGTTGTGGCAATTTTTTCACGCGCTCTTGCGGAAAGGGCGGCCTTTTCATAACGGCCATTGGCACCAAGACGTGCCACCCGCACAACACCTTCAATTGTGAGTTTCACACCATCAATCGTTACCGTCATCGAAAATCCCCTGAGATATCTTTCAGCTTCCCAGATGCTCTATCACGCATCTATTTATCCCTAAATATGGTTTTAAATTCTATTTTAACGTCTCAGCCCGACGAGTAGCTGCTGCATTGATATCCGATGCCGCATCTTCCGCGCTGATATATCGATCATCGAGATTACGATAGGCTTGGATAAGGCTCTGCCAAAAATCTTCGTCCGCCTTGCCCTTGAGCAGACCATTTTTCGAAGCGAACCGATAAAGGCGCTTGGCACCTGCCTCGCGGGTTAATCCGCCTTGACTGATCAACTGATCGACTTGCGCTTTTTCAGACGCCATCCCCTGAGCACGGCTGTCATTATCCGCCAAAGGCGGAACGACGATGCCGGCCGTAACCGCTGCGGCGTCGGTATGAAGGACGGGTAGTGGCGCAGGCGGTGGGGACTCTGCCACTGGTTGAGATGCAGGTTGGGCCGCAGCTTTCGCCAATGGCTTTGTTGTCGGCGCTGCCGATGCAGCGGATGTCGCCTCCGCCACGGGTTTTGACGCGGCACTGGCATTCTCTAGGCCGGGAAAGCCTTGGCAGCCTGCGAGCACGAAGCCGAACATCAAAACCAGTCCAAGTTTTCCCATCACTTTAGATCTCCCGAGGCTTCTAACAAGGGTATAAGGCCGCCCAACGCCCTAAATTGCAAGGAATACCTAGCGTTTAGACGATAATGATGAATGAGGCTAAATATTTCGTTCGCGAGACCGTTATTTGAGTACAGATCGTTCCACTCGAAGATAGGCCAAATCTCATGACCGCGACCATTGTTGAGCTCAAGCAATTTCGTCAGATCCGCGAAGAAAAGGCCGAGCAAGATTTGGAAAATCGCTTGCGTCGTGAAGTTGCCGGCTTCAACGAATCGCTACAGGTCGCGATGGAGCGGTTCAACCTTAATATGCCCATGATCGCCACGCTTTTGATGGCGAAAGCTATCGAGGCGCTGGAAGCCGACCAGCCGCGCAACCGGACGGAAGGCGAAGAGTTTGCCTCGGCCAATCAGCTGGTTCAGTCGATTGTCAAGGCACGAGCCCGCGCCAATGAGCGGGCGATGGCTGATGCTGTTCGGTTCAGCACTGCGCCAACCGGCGCCTAATCAGGAGGGTGATCGGTTGAGCCAATCGATCATACCGGATGCTGCCGCAACGCCTGTTGAAAAGCAGGCTTGTAAGAGATAGCCGCCCGTTGGTGCTTCCCAATCAAGCATTTCGCCCGCGACAAACACGCCGGGTCGATTGATCAGCATAAGATGATCATCAAGCTGGGATAGCGCAATTCCGCCTGCTGTCGAGATGGCACGCTCAAGCCCTTCAATTTCCTGAATTTGGATTGGCAGATGCTTTAAAAGCTTGGCCATCTCAACAGGATCTTCAAAAGGGGCGATTATGCCCGTTGCGCGCTCTTCCCGAAAAAGGGCAATGGCGGCAGGCGCAAGCCCCGCTGCCTTATGAAGCCACGTCGAAACCGACATTTTACCGCGTGGCTTGGAAAGGCGTTCTGTCAGAATATGCAGAGGTAGATCGCGCCTGAGATCGAGATGGATTAACGCTCGACCATCGGCCTCGATCTGGCGACGAATATCCGGGCCAAGGCCATAGATGACACCTCCCTCGAACCCCTTCTCGGTAATGATGGCCTCGCCCTTCGCTTGGCTTTGACCGCAGGACGCGACGACACGCTTGATGGATGCGCCCGCAAAGCGTGTTTTCATCAAGTCCGTCCACTCAACCAAGACACCGGCATTGGCTGATTGCAGCGGCGTGACGGCAATGCCGCTTTGCTCGAGAATTCGCGTCCACCCCCCGTCGGCACCAAGTTTTGGCCAACTGGCACCGCCAAGTGCGAGAAGCGTGACATCCGGCTTTACACCAACTACTTGCCCATCGGCTAAACGAAAGCTCAAGGAACCCGAGCTATCCCACCCTTGCCAATCATGGCGGGCGCGGAAGGTAACACCGAGAGCGTCAAGCCGTCTAAGCCAAGCCCGCAACAGCGGAGAGGCTTTGAAACTTTTTGGAAATACACGCCCACTGCTGCCAGCAAAACTATCCTCACCCAAACCATGACACCAATCGCGCAAATCATCCGGAGAAAACTCTTCGATATAAGGCCAGAGCCAAGACGAGGCTTCGCGGTATTGAGCCATAAACTCATCCGGCTCATCCGTATGGGTTAGATTCAGACCGCCCCGACCTGCCAAGAGAAATTTACGCCCCGGACTGGCCATTCGATCATAAACAGTGACGCGATAGCCTTTTTCAGCCAATTTTTCGGCGGCCATCAAACCTGATGGACCAGCGCCGATAACCGCGCATGTTTTTGTCAAATGGGTCACCCAAACAGTCCTGAGGAAAAAGATGAGTGCTTATCGCGCGGGCGGAACCGCATGGTCAAGCACGGGGAATCACACCCGTTTGGCGAGAATGCTTGCTATGCCTCGCCCAATCCGCCATATGCCAAGTCAAATTGATTGGAATATCTGTCGCCAATGGCTCCGCCTCTTCTGTTTCTCAAAGATATTCGCCTCACCTTTGGCGGCACACCTCTGCTTGAGGGGGCCGATATTTCGGTTTCAGCTGGCGACCGCCTTTGCCTTGTGGGCCGAAACGGGTCAGGCAAGTCGACGCTTCTTAAAATTGCGGCAGGACTGATTGAATCCGATCACGGTGAGCGCTTTGTGCAACCCGGAGCCACCGTCCGTTATTTGCCGCAAGAGCCGGATCTTTCAGGGTTCCCGACAACGCTCGCTTATGTTGAAGCAGGATTAGCGCCGGGCGATGATCTTTGGCGGGCGAGATATCTGCTTGAAGCCCTTGGCTTAACAGGCGACGAAAATCCGGCGACACTCTCAGGCGGCGAGGCAAGGCGTGCTGCGCTTGCGCGTGTCATTGCACCCGAGCCCGATATCTTGATGTTGGATGAGCCAACTAACCATCTCGATTTACCTGCGATTGAATGGCTTGAAAGCGAATTGAAGGGCTTAAAATCAGCCCTTGTACTGATCAGCCATGACCGCCGTTTTTTAGAAAATCTATCGCGCGCCACGCTGTGGCTTGATCGTGGTGTAACACGTCGCCTTGAGCAAGGTTTCTCAGCCTTTGAGGCCTGGCGCGACACGGTGCTGGAAGAAGAAGAACGCGATCGCCACAAGCTTGATCGGCAAATCGTTCGTGAAGAACATTGGGTGCGTTACGGCGTTACCGCGCGTCGCAAACGCAATGTTAGGCGCATGTCCGAGCTTGCGGGCCTTCGCCAAAAACGGCGTGATGCACGCGGGCCAACCGGAACGGTTAAACTCGAAGCAGCCGAGGCCGATATTTCCGGCAAGCTTGTTATTGAAGTCAAACGCATTGCAAAAAGCTTTGGCGAGAGAACCATCGTATCCGATCTTTCCTTGCGCCTGTTGCGCGGTGATCGGCTTGGCATTGTGGGTGCCAATGGTGCGGGCAAGACGACGTTGATCAATCTGATGACCGCGCGATTGCCGCCTGATTCCGGCAGCGTAAGGTTGGGCGTTAATCTCGCCATGACGACATTGGAACAAAAGCGCGATAGCCTCGATCCCAATGCGACCTTGGCGGAAACGCTTACCGGCGGTAGTGGCGACAAAGTTATCGTTAATGGCGAGAGCCGTCATGTCATCTCTTATATGAAAGACTTTTTGTTTCCGCCTGAACAGGCCCGCACACCCGTGTCGGTGCTCTCCGGCGGCGAACGGGCGCGCTTATTGCTGGCGGTTGCGTTAGCCTCACCATCGAATCTTTTGGTACTCGATGAACCGACCAATGATCTTGATTTGGAAACGCTCGATTTATTGGAAGAAATGCTGGCCGATTATCCTGGTACGCTGATTGTCGTCAGCCATGACCGTGATTTTCTGGATCGCGTTGCGACATCCATCTTGGTGTCAGAGGGCGACGGCGAATGGCTGGAATATGCCGGTGGTTATTCCGACATGATTGCCCAACGCGGCCAAGGCGTTGATGCAAGAAAAGTGGCGGAACGAGCGCGCGAAGAAAAGTCGAATACGATCACACATTCGCCCGCAGCCTCCGTGCAAGGCAAACGCAAATTATCGTTTAAAGAAAAGCACGCGCTTGAAACGCTTCCGCAACGCATGGAAGCACTTGGACGCGACATTGAAAAATTGCGCGTGGTTCTGGCGGATCCGGCGCTCTACAGCAAAGATCGTCCACGCTTTGATAAAGCAAGCGAATTGCTCGCCCGCGCGGAAGCCGATCTCGTAGCTTCGGAAGAACAATGGTTAGCGCTTGAAATGCTCAGAGAAGAGGTTGAAGGCTAAGCCGCCAACCCTGTTTCAACAAGCTTCGCCCAATAGCTCACCCCAATCGGAATAACGCTATCGTCAAAATCATAGGCCGGATGATGCAGGCCTGCGGTGTTGCCGTTACCGACAAAAATAAAGCAGCCGGGGCGCTCATTGAGCATATAGGAAAAATCCTCGGCGCCCATCATTGGGGCAATCGACCGATTAACGCGATCGGAGCCAGCAATATCACTTGCGATTTTGGACGCGAAATCCGTTTGATCGGGATGGTTGACGGTTACGGGATAGCCATACGAAAAATCAAAATGGATCTTGGCACCATGCATAGCCGCGATGGAATCAATCACCGTTTGCATCCGTTTGACAACGAGTTCTTGTATCGTCGGATTAAAGGTGCGTACCGTTCCCGTTAACACCGCTTCTTGTGGAATGACGTTTGACGCATCGCCTGCATGAAACGTCGTAACCGAGAGAACAGCGCTTTCGAGCGGATCAACATTGCGCGACACGATGCTTTGCAAAGCTACGATCAGTTGGCTTGCGACATAGACGGTATCAATCGACAAATGCGGCATAGCGGCGTGGGACCCACGGCCGGTAACTGTAATCGTGAACTGATCCGCAGCGGCCATGATTGGGCCCGAGCGAACACCGAATTGGCCAACAGGCATGCCGGGTAGATTATGCATGCCATAGACTTCATTGACGTTGAAGCGCGTCATCATGCCATCATCGACCATGGCTTTGCCGCCGCCGCCACCTTCTTCCGCTGGTTGAAAAATGACGACAACTGAGCCTGCAAAATTTCTCGTTTCTGCGAGATATTTTGCCGCACCTAAAAGCATGGCGGTGTGACCATCATGGCCGCAAGCGTGCATTTTACCTGCAACCGTTGAGGCGTATGGTTTTCCCGTTACCTCGGCAATCGGCAAAGCATCCATATCGGCGCGCAGGCCCATGGTTTTATTGCCCGGCAAGCGCCCTTTGATGACACCAACAACGCCGGTACGTCCGATACCGGTAACGACTTCATCGCACCCGAAGGCACGCAACTTCTCCGCCACGATTCCCGCCGTGCGGTGAACATCGTAATTGAGTTCAGGGTGCTGATGCAGGTCACGTCGCCAAGCAACGACTTCATCGGCAAATTCGGCGATCCGGTTGATAACGGGCATTTCGGAGGGTTCCTGAATATGAGCAGCCAAGGAAACTAAAGGCTGATTATCCGCTAAGCTCCCCTAAAATCCAAGCCCGAATACGAGATTTGATCGTAAGAAGACGCTTAAATAACCGACAGGTGGCTGACTTTTTATCATTGTCCGTGATAGGAAGCGCCTCTGTTTCAATTTATTCCTCAACCCAGTGGCCGTTCAATGACCAGTAAGCTCGATCAACTCAAAGCCTTTACCACCGTTGTTGCCGATACCGGCGATATGGACGCCATCCGGACGTTCAAACCGACGGATTGCACCACAAACCCAACTTTGGTGCTGAAAGCTGCGGCACTACCTGCTTATGAAGGCGTTATTGCGGACTCCATTTCTTGGGGCAAAAAGCAGGCGGGCAATCGCGAGGCTGTAATCGGTTCAGTAGCCGACCGATTAGCAGTGGCCTTTGGTAGTGAATTGGCACGTTTGGTACCCGGACGCGTTTCAACAGAAGTCGATGCGGACCTGTCCTTCGATACGGCGAAAAGCGTTGAAAAGGCACATGGCATTATCAAGGCTTATCAGGCCAATGGCATTTCACGCGACAAAGTGTTGATCAAACTGGCCTCCACTTGGGAAGGCATTCGCGCAGCTGAAATTCTGCAGAAAGACGGGATTGATTGCAATCTCACTCTGTTGTTCTCGCTTGTTCAGGCTGCCGCCTGCGCGGAGGCCGGTGCGTTTTTAATCTCGCCTTTTGTCGGGCGTATTCTGGATTGGTATGTCAAAAACGAAGGCAAGAGCTACACGGCTGAGACGGATCCCGGCGTGCTCTCGGTCCGCCAGATTTATGCCTATTACAAGCGCCATGGGTATAACACGGTGGTGATGGGTGCGAGCTTCCGTAACATAGGCGAGATTGAAGCCTTGGCCGGCTGTGACCGTTTAACGATTGCGCCTGCGTTGCTGGATCAGCTCGCCAAAGATGAAGGCGCGTTGCCTCGCCAGCTGGATCCCGCAACCGCGGGTAAAACTGGCGCTGATCGTCTCAAAGTTGACGAAGCCAGTTTCCGCTTTCTGCTGAACGATGATGCGATGGCAACCGAAAAAATCGCAGAGGGTATTCGCGCCTTTGCGAAGGACCTCGGCGTATTGAAGGATATGGTAGCGACGAAGCTCGCCGCTTAAGGCGATACCGCCCAGTCTTTCGGCTTCTGCGCCGTTTCGCGAAGTTTGGTGAGCGTCGTTGCAGGCGTGATAGCTTCGGGATCGAGGAAGCAATGGATAATGGCAGGCTTGCCCGATGCTACGGCGCGCTCAAAGGCGGGCGCGAATTCTTCCGTTGTTATGACCGTCTCGCCATGTCCGCCAAAGGCGCGGGCATAGGCCGCAAAATCGGGATTTTTTAGCTGCGTGGCTGAAACACGACCCGGATATTCGCGCTCTTGATGCATGCGGATGGTGCCATACATACCATTATCGACAACGATGACGATGATGCCGAGATCATATTGCACAGCGGTGGCAAATTCCTGACCATTCATCAAGAAGCATCCATCACCCGCAAAGGCGATCACCATACGATCGGGGAAGGCCCGCTTGGCACCGACAGCAGCGGGCACACCAAAGCCCATCGAGCCTGAGTTAGGTGCCACCTGCGTGCCATAGTTTCTAAAGCGCAAATAGCGCTGCGGCCAAATCGCATAATTGCCAGCGCCATTGGTAATCACCGTATCATGCGGGATGCGGTCACGAAGCCAACGCATGGCTTCGGCGATTTGAAACGCGCCCGGCACTTTTGGAATCGTATCGGTCCACGCCAGATAATCTTCACGCGCGACTTCACGCGAACCTGCCCATGGAATGGTATTCGGTGGTTGCAATGTTTCAAGCGCGGCAGCAAAGGCTTTCGGGCTGGCATGAATTCCGAGCGTCGGATGATAGACGCGGCCTAACTCCTCTGCATCAGCATGGACATGGACGAAGGCCTGTTTTGGAACAGGAATGTCAAACAGCGTATAAGCTTGTGACGGCATTTCGGCCATCCGGCCGCCGATCAAGAGCACAAGATCGGCACCTTCAATGCGCGCTTTGAGTTTAGGGTTGGGGCCAATGCCGATCTCGCCCGCATAATTGGGATGATCGCCTGAAAACAACATCGCGCGACGAAAGGAAGTTGCGACCGGAAGCTCAAAGCGTTCCGCAAAGCGCGTGACCGATGCGCGTGCTTTCTCGGACCATCCCGAGCCGCCCAAAATCGCGATTGGACGCTTGGCCGCCCAGAGCATTTTTTGCAGCTCGGCCATTTGGGTTTGACCCGGCCATGTCTCAATGGCTTCGACGCGCGGGATCGGTTGAACATCGGCAACAGACGTCAACATATCTTCGGGCAAGGAAATCACCACCGGGCCGGGACGACCTTGCATCGCGACATGAAAGGCACGCGAAATGGTTTCAGGCACGCGGGCAGGATCAGTAATTTCTGTAACCCATTTTGCGGTTGAACCGAAAAAGGCTTTGTAGTCCATTTCCTGGAACGCGCCGCGTTCCTTCATGCCACTTTCGATTTGTCCGACAAATAAAATCAACGGCACCGAATCATGCTCGGCGATGTGAATACCGGGCGAGGCATTGGTGGCGCCCGGCCCACGAGTAACCATTGCAATGCCGGGACGCCCCGTTAGCCGCGCGGTGGCGTCTGCCATCATCGTAGCGCCGCCTTCCTGACGGCACACGGTTACATTGATCGACGCATCATGCAGCGCATCGAGCACCGCGAGATAGCTTTCGCCCGGCACACAAAAGACATGTTCGACGCCTTGGGCGGCGAGCGCATCGACGATTAATTGACCGCCTGTTCGGGATGAATTGGTTGTCATTGGATTCGCGCTCCTATCCGCCCCACGCTTTGTCCTGCAATACCGCTTCCGTATCCGCGCCTAAACGCGGCGACGGGCGCGAGGCCACCATGGCTTCGCCATTGATCATGATCGGCGAGCGAACGCTGGGCACGCTGCCAATTGCTGCATCCGGATGATCAAGATCAACCCGCATACCGCGCGCCACGACTTGCGCATCGTCAAACACATCCGCAACCGTATTGATCGGACCTGCCGGAACGCCTGCTTTTTCAAGCTCGGAAAGCAAAGCATCGCGGGCAAATAAAACCGTCAGATCCGCCAGTCTTGCGCAAAGCGGTGCGCGGTGTTTGACTCGTAAAGGATTGGTCACATAATCGGGATTATCGGCCAGCGCTGGCTCACCCAAAACATGGCAGAATTTGCGGAACTGGCCGTCATTGCCAACCGCAACAACGACATGTCCGTCCGCTACAGGAAACACCTGATAGGGAACAATATTGGGATGTGCATTGCCCAAGCGGCGCGGGGCTTTACCGGATACAAGATAATTCAATGCTTGATTGGCCAGTACACTGACTTGCGTATCGAGCAAGGCCATGTCGACATGCGCGCCCTCACCTGTGAGATCGCGTTGACGTAAAGCGGCTTGAATGCCAATCACGCCATAAACGCCCGTAAAAATATCAGCAAAAGCGACACCGATTTTTTGGGGCTCGCCATCGGGTGCACCCGTTAAATCCATGATGCCGCCCATCGCTTGAATCATGAAATCATAACCGGCACGCTCGGCATAAGGACCGTTCTGGCCGAAGCCCGTGACCGAGCAATAGACAAGGCGTGGATTAATGGCTTTCAGGCTTTCATAGTCGAGACCATATTTCTTCAATCCGCCCACTTTAAAATTTTCGATCAGCACATCAGCATGGCTTGCGAGTTTGCGGATGAATGCTTGGCCTTCAGGCGTTTCAAAATCAACGGCAATTGAGCGCTTGCCACGATTGCACGCGTGGAAATAGGCCGCCGACAAATCACCGCCATCAGCCGATTCAACAAAAGGCGGGCCCCAGGTGCGCGTGTCATCCCCCGCACCGGGACGCTCGACTTTGACGACATCGGCGCCGAGATCAGCCAAAGTCTGCCCGATCCAAGGCCCTGCTAGAATACGCGCGAGTTCTAAGACGCGGATGCCGGAAAGGGGTTTAGGTGGGGACATTGATTGAAACCGTTTACAACTATTTCCGTCATTGCGAGCGAACGCGAAGCAATCCAGATGATGACACTTATTAAAGTGCAACGGATCGGTTGCTCCCTTTTCTAAACCTCCAACTGGGTTGCTTCGCTCTCGCTCGCAATGACGGTTGAAGGTTTAGAAAAACGCCTGCAGCCCAGTGATCGCACGACCTAGAATGAGTGCATGCACATCATGCGTGCCTTCATAGGTGTTGACCGTTTCAAGGTTCTGCGCGTGGCGCATGACATGATATTCTTGGCTGATGCCATTGCCGCCATGCATGTCGCGTGCAGCGCGTGCAATATCGAGCGCCTTGCCGCAATTGTTGCGCTTGACGATGGAGATCATTTCCGGCGCGAATTTGCCTTGATCCATCAAGCGGCCCACTTGCAGTGAGCCTTGCAAACCTAACGCAATTTCCGTCATCGCATCGGCGAGTTTCTTTTGAATGAGCTGCGTCTGCGCCAAAGGCTTACCAAATTGCACGCGGTCTAGCGTATATTGCCGCGCGCGCTGCATGCAATCTTCAGCCGCCCCCATGACGCCCCATGAAATGCCGTAGCGTGCACGGTTCAAACAGCCAAATGGACCTTTGAGACCCGATACGTTCGGCAGTAAATGATCCTCGGAAACCACAACGCCGTCCATCACGATTTCACCGGTAATCGAAGCGCGCAAAGAGAGCTTGCCTTCGATCTTCGGCGCCGACAATCCCTTCATACCTTTTTCAAGCACGAAGCCGCGGATCTCATTGTCATGCGCTGCCGACTTCGCCCACACAACGAAAACATCGGCGATCGGCGAATTCGATATCCACATTTTCGAACCCGTAATCTTGTAACCATCGGCCACTTTTTCAACGCGCGTTTTCATGCCTGCCGGATCTGAACCTGCATCAGGCTCGGTGAGGCCGAAGCAACCTACCCATTCACCCGAGGCAAGCTTAGGCAAATATTTTTTGCGCTGCGCTTCCGAACCATAGGCATAGATCGGATACATCACGAGTGACGATTGCACACTCATCATCGAGCGATAGCCTGAATCAACCCGCTCCACTTCACGGGCAACGAGACCGTAAGAGACGTAGCTCGCATTCGCGCAACCATAGTCTTCCGGCAAGGTGACGCCGAGCAAACCAAGCTCGCCCATCTCGTTAAAGATTTCGCGCTCGGTTGTTTCATTCGCATAAGCCTTGACGATGCGCGGCAGGAGCTTTTCCTGCGCGAAATCGCGTGCTGTGTCGCGGATCATGCGTTCGTCTTCGGTGAGCTGGTCGTTTAACAGAAACGGATCATCCCACTGAAATTTTGGTGCGTGTGAAGTGTTTGCCATTTTCTATTCCTTAACCGATATCAAAGCTGACGCCTTGGGCGAGCGGAAGTGTCGTTCCATAATTGATCGTATTGGTAGCGCGGCGCATATAGGCTTTCCAAGCATCCGAGCCGGCTTCACGGCCGCCACCGGTTTCTTTTTCACCGCCAAAGGCACCGCCGATTTCGGCACCTGATGGGCCAATATTCACGTTCGCTATACCGCAATCCGAACCTTCGTCGGACACAAAGCGTTCGGCTTCTCGCATATCCAACGTGAAGAGCGAGGAGGATAGGCCTGCACCCACCGCGTTTTGCATCGCAACGGCTTCCTCGAATGTTTTGTATTTCATCACATAGAGGATCGGCGCGAAGGTCTCGCGTGTTACCGGATCAATATGGGCTGGCATTTCAACAAGCGCGGGAGCCGCATAATAAGCCTCCGCGTGGCCGCCAATCGAAACGCGTGCGCCACCAGTAATTTTACCCCCCGCAGCTTTTGCCTCGTTCAAGGCGTTTTCCATGCCGTCGAACGCGGCCTTGTCGACAAGTGGGCCAACAAGCACACCTGCCTCACGCGGATCGCCCACTTTCACGCTACCATAGACAGAGCGCAGTTTTGCGACGAAGCCGTCATAGATGCTTTCATGCACGATCAGACGACGCAATGTCGTACAGCGTTGGCCTGCCGTGCCCATTGCTGCGAAGGCGATACCGCGCAGCGCCAAATCAAGATCGGCAGAGGGAGCAACGATTGCAGCATTATTACCACCAAGCTCCAGAATGGCTCGCGCAAAACGCGCAGCCAATTTCGGGCCAACGAGCTTGCCCATCGCTGTTGAACCCGTGGCTGAAACAACAGGAACACGATGATCAGAAACAAGCGCATCACCTACTTCGCGGCCACCGACAAGGACTTCCAATAGACCATCCGGCACGCCGCCAAAGCGATCAGCCGCGCGCTTCAAAATCGCTTGCGTTGCAAGGGCTGTGAGAACAGACTTTTCCGATGGCTTCCAAACGACGCTATCACCACACACAAAAGCGAGCGCTGCATTCCAAGACCAAACAGCAACAGGGAAGTTGAACGCGGAAATCACGCCGCACACACCGAGTGGATGCCATGTTTCCATCATGCGATGGGCAGGACGTTCGGTTGCAATGGTCAGGCCAAAGAGCTGACGCGAAAGGCCAACCGCATAATCACAAATATCGATCATCTCCTGGACTTCGCCCAAGCCCTCAGACGTCACTTTGCCGACTTCAAGCGTTACCAAGCGACCCAGATCGTCCTTCGCGGCGCGTAGCTCTTCACCGAGCAAACGCACCAATTCGCCGCGACGAGGTGCAGGCACTTTGCGCCATTCCTTGAACGCGGCGTCCGCTCGGCCAATGGCAGACGTAGCATCAGCAGCTGAATGTGCTGCCAATTCCACGATGACTTCGCCGGTGATTGGCGAACGAGCTGGCATGCCGCCTTTTTTAAAGGCTGATTGCGGAACACCCAAACGGGCTAAAATGGCCAGCGCTTCAGCGCTCACGGACTGCGTCATAACGTCTTAACTCCCGGCAAAGAGTAAATTTCGCCCTTTCTGGCACGTGTTCAGACCATACAATGCAATGTTCGGCAATATCCAGTTGATCACTAGGATAATGGTCCAGTTAATCAGTGAATTCATTTCATCCTTTTGGAAATCGGCTGATTTCCATATTCATGGAGGCCAAAAGCCTTGCAAATGCTTCGGACTGTAGAAATTCAAATTCAATGTCACGGGCCCTCGTAACAGGATCAAGGCCGGCAAGCGCTGCGTCACTATGGCCGGGATGGCACATCACGAGATGCCTCTCGCCTGAAACCAGCAGATAACGACGAAAATCTCCAGCAAAGTCACCTTTAGGATCGAAATCGCTCACACCGGAAAAGCTGTCATTAATTAAAAAGCCTCGCTTTTTGGCCGAAACCGCGAAGCCTTGGGCCAAAAAGGCAATAAAAAGCGATTTTCCTACCGAAACACCCCGAGCCATGATGGCCCCCAAATGGTCCGCTGGGTTTCTGAGCCATGGCCGCCAGCCGGGTCTATATTGCTCGATGGCCTCCCATAAAGCCGATCGAATCGTTGGCAGGATATGGACATGCTGATGACCATCAATAAAATCCGGCAGTCGTCCAGTTTGTGCCTCAAATTCGGCGATTTGACACGTAATTTCAGCTGAAATCTCCCGCTTTGAGAGGTTTCCCAGCAAAGACGCCTTCAAAATCTGGCCAAGCGTCGGAAGCTCGCCCGTTGGGGCCAGCAGCGGCATCGGCCCGAGCGGGCGGCCTAAGGTCAGGGTCAAATGAAGCCCAAGCTCCGCCTTGCCGTGGTAGGGGGCGAGGTTCTTTGCGAGCTCTGGCCAGCCGCCTTGATTGGTCATCGAGCTCGTGCCCGAGATCCTGCCGGATGCCAAAAGGGACAAAATCGCGCGGCTTACCCCCTCGGTTAAGCCATAATCATCGGCTATCAGAATGAAAGGAACGGGTGGCATGATCGGAAAAGCACCTGTATGAAGAAACAAAACCACTGAGATCGCGGGCGTGGCACTTGCCAGACCGTTACCAGGGAATAATGACGTGCCGTTCTTAACACAGACTTCTCATCGCGAAATCGAAAATCCCTGCGAATTATCGCTGGTCATCCCCGCATTCAATGAAGGCCGCAATTTGGGTCCGCTGATTGATCGCGTCATTCCCGTGCTTGATGGCGTTTCTAGCGACTGGGAATTGATTTTCGTTGATGACGGCTCGTCCGATGATACGCTGGCCTGGATTATGGCGGCGCATCAAAAGGATAAACGGGTTCGCGGCGTGTCGTTCAGCCGCAATTTTGGCAAAGAAATCGCCATTGCTGCCGGCCTTGATGCCGCACGCGGCGATGCCGTTGTGATCATGGACGCCGATTTACAGCATCCGCCGGAAATGATCGGGCGGTTTATGGAATTATGGCGCGAAGGGAATGAAGTTATTTATGGCCAGCGCGTTGACCGCCAGACGGACAGCTTGGCGCGACGTTTATTTACCTATGTGTTCTACCATGCCTTTGCGGCCTTCGGCGAAACACCGCTACCCGACGGTGCGGGCGATTTTCGCCTTCTCGACCGAAACGCGGTGAATGCCCTTCGATCAATGGGCGAGCGGGCGCGGTTTTCGAAAGGGCTTTATGCGTGGATCGGGTTTAAATCGATCGGCGTGCCGTTTGATGTGGCTGATCGGGCGCAGGGATCCTCAAAATTCAGCACGCGCCGCCTGCTCAGCTTTGCGCTGGATGGCATTACATCGTTTTCAACCGTGCCTTTGCGACTATGGACCTATATTGGTGCTTTCGTTTCAGGCCTTGCGCTTCTCATGGCTTTGCAGGTTGTTGTGAGCACTTTGGTCTATGGATCAGATGTTCCAGGTTATGCGACGCTTCTGGTCTCGATTACGTTTTTTGCGGGCATTCAACTGCTCTCGCTTGGTATTATCGGTGAATATATCGGGCGCATCTTTGCGGAGGTAAAACGCCGCCCGCTTTATATCGTTGGGCAAACAATAGGCTTCGAAGTAACTCAGCCCGAACGATCCTCATCGCGCCAACCCAAAACGGCAAGCAAGGCCTGATGTTTCGCAAATTTGCTTCCGTTAGTGGCTTTACACTCCTCTCGCGATTAACGGGTTTTTTGCGCGATGTGGCCATCGCGTCCATGCTCGGCTCTGGCTTAGCAGCCGATGCATATTTCGTAGCGCAGCGCTTGCCCAATCATTTTCGTGCCATCTTTGGGGAGGGCGCTTTTAACTCGGCCTTCGTTCCATCCTATGCGCGTGAAATAAGCGAAGCAGGCAATCAGGCGGCTGTGCTTTTCTCCGGTCGCATTCTGACATTGCTTACAGCTGTCTTGGTGCCGCTTTGTGTGCTTGCGATGTGGCAAATGCCTTTGGTGATTGATCTGTTGGCACCTGGCTTTGCGGACGAGCCGGAAAAATATGCGCTTGCTGTAACGCTGACGCGTATTACCTTTCCTTATCTTTTGTTGATCTCTATCGTTACATTATTTTCTGGCGTTCTAAATGCGCATAACAGATTTGCTATCGCTGCGGGCGCACCCGTGCTGCTGAACCTTGCTATTTTGACGGCCCTCTATTTAGCCTTTTTATTCCCTTCTGCAGCTCACGCGGCCGCGTGGGGCATTACCATTTCAGGCGTTTTGCAATTGGTGTTGGTTGTTTATGAGGCTCGTAAAAATAAGCTCCTGCCACGTTTTGAATGGCCCGCGATCACCCCCGCTATGGGGCGATTTTTTCGCGCGCTCGGCCCTGCCGTTATCGGATCGGCAGGCGTTCAAATCGCCATTTTTGCAGATACGATTATCGCATCCCTACTGCCCACTGGTTCTGTATCGGCGATTTCATATGCTGATCGGCTTTATCAACTGCCCGTTGGATTAATTGGAATTGCGGCAGGCACGGTTCTCTTGCCCGAAATGAGTAAGCATCTAGCCAATCAAGCGCATGAAAAAGCGCATTCAGCGCAAAGTCGCTCAATGTCGCTTTCGCTCATGTTGACAGCGCCGTTTTTTGTCGCCTTTTTGATGATCCCGAGCGAGATCATGCAAGGCGTCTTTATGCGTGGTCATTTCACGATCGCCGATGCCGATGCGTCTGCTTCTGTTCTTGCGGCCTATGCCATTGGAATCTTACCGATCGTTATGATCCGATCCTTTGTCTCAAGTTTTCATGCGCGTCAGGATACGATGACACCTTTGATCGCGGCGTTTCTTGGCATCGCTGTGAATGTCGTACTCAAATTGGCGCTATACCGGCATTATGGCGCGCCGGGCCTAGCGTTTGCGACCGCTATAGGGGCGTGGATCAATGGAGGAATACTTGTCTTCTTGGCGGTACGGAAAGACTGGATGGTTTTCGATCAAGGATTTTTCCGAATGGTATCGGTCGTGGCTTTTGCATCCATTATTTTGGCCGTAGCGACGCCCTTTCTGATGACACCTGCGAAGATACTAACCTTACCATCAGGCGCTTTAGCGCCTGCGCTCTATGTTACGGTACTGAGTCTTGCTGGGGGCACCCTATACGCGATGGTCTTATTGGTTGGTTTAAGGGTCAGCCGCACGATCAATTGACCTAGATCATCGCCCATATTGCAAGGACATGCTCGTCTTATAGAGCTCGCCATTTGAGCGGGCGGATAGGAAAAGGAGCATGCTCCATGAACATCAATATTGGCCCAATTGATCGCGCTATTCGAGCCCTGATCGGCATCGCGCTTATTGCTTATGCGATCCCAATCGGATTCCCTGAAACAGGCTGGAACTGGGTTGGCTGGATTGGCGTCGTGCCACTGGCAACAGCTGCTGTCGGCTTTTGTCCTCTCTATCGATTGATCGGAACATCAACGGTGCAACATCCGCACCCGCAATAAGGCAGACACAAAAAGGCCGGACGAACGAAACGTTCATCCGGCCTTTTTATTCAATCATCGATTAGAACGTCTTATTGCCGCGCACCAATACGTAATAGGCATAAAGCGATGTGGTACCGCAAATATAGAGACGATTGCGTGCTGGACCACCGAAGCAAACATTTGCAACGACTTCAGGCACATGCACTTTAGCAATCAATGTGCCGTCTGGATCATAAACATGGACGCCGTCGCCTGCTGATGTCCAGATGCGACCATCTTCGTCAATCCGGAAACCATCAAACAAGCCATGAGTGCATGTTGCAAACAAACGACCATTCTTGAGCTTATCACCATCCACATCGAAAACGCGAATATGGCGTGGGCCATTTTCAACATGGGTTGCACCCGTATCTGCGATATAGAGCTTCTTTTCATCAGGTGAAAAAGCAAGCCCGTTAGGACGCACGAAATCATCGGCAACACGGGTGATTTTTCCGGACTTTCCATCAATCCGGTAAACATGGCAGCCCCCGATCTCGCTCGCGGAGCGGTGTCCTTCATAGTCCCAGTCAATGCCGTAGGCGGGATCGGTAAACCAAATCGACTCATCGGATTTCACAACGAGATCATTCGGCGAGTTGAAGCGCTTGCCTTCAAACGTATCAGCTAAGGTTGTTACCGTTCCATCAAACTCGGTGCGCGAAACGCGGCGGCCGCCATGCTCGCAGCTGACTAATCGACCGTGACGATCAACCGTATGGCCATTGGTATATTGCGATGGCGAGCGGAAAACCGAAACGCTGCCATCCGTTTCATCATACCGCATCATACGGTTATTCGGGATATCTGACCAAACCAGGTAGCGACCAGCAGGGAAATAGGCAGGGCCTTCCGCCCAACGGCAGCCACCGACATAGAGGCGATCCAATTTGGCTGTACCGTTAAAAAGCCCGGCACCACGTGGGTCCAAGACTTCAAAAGGCGTTGGCAGAATATCGTCGTAAGGTTTGCTCATCTCTTCCTCCCAAGTTCGTCATTGTTGCGAGCTGTCATGCCTGCTTGTTGCGATACTCGCAAGGCTAAACGCTTGCGGTCAAGCCACCATCAACCATGAGAATATGGCCATTGACAAAATTCGAGGCCTGTGAAGACAGAAAAATGGCCGCACCGACCAATTCTTCGACATCACCCCAACGGCCTGCAGGTGTGCGCTTGCATAGCCAGTCCGAGAACTCTGGGTTTTCAACGAGCGCCTTGTTGAGTTCGGTTACAAAATAACCCGGTGCGATCGCATTCACCTGAATATTATGCTTTGCCCATTCAGCCGCGAGCCCCTTGGTCATCATCTTAACCGCGCCCTTGGTCGCCGTATAAGGCACAATTGTTGGCCTGCCCAATTCGCTTTGGACAGAGCCAATATTGATGATCTTGCCACGCTTACGCTCGATCATACGGCGGCCGACAGAGCGGGCGGCGAAGAAAGTGCTCTCGACATTGGTACGGAAAAGATCACGCCAATGCTCATCTTCGAAGGTTTCAGCGGGGCCGCGATGCTGCTTACCGGCATTATTGATCAAGATGTCGATCGGCCCTGTCTTGGCTTCGATATCGACGATTGCCGCCTCAACCGCGCCTGAATCCGTGACATCGAAGGCGCTTTCGGACACTTTAAGCCCCTCAGCCTTAAGCGCGTCCGCCGCCTTGGTGAGCTTTGTCCGGTCGCGCCCGTTCAGGACGATATGAGCGCCTGCGCGCGCCATGCCGGCCGCCATCGCAAGTCCGATACCCTGGCTTGAGCCGGTGACAAGGGCAATCCGCCCGGAAAGATCGAAAAGGGATAGAGACATGGGGAATTTTCCTCACCGGTTTGGATAATAGGCGGCGAATGTGCGCGATGCGTGATCGCGTCGCAAGAGGATAATCAACAATCAGCCTTGACCACCGCGCCGAGATCAGCCACGAAATTGCGCCCGAGGGAGCCTGTTTAAATGCCGGATATTGACGCGATCATCATCGGAGCGGGCGTTGTAGGCCTCGCCATTGCCAGCGCCGTGGCGCGGACGGGTCGCTCGGTTATTGTACTTGAAGCGGCTGAAGGCATTGGCACCGAAACCTCCTCGCGTAATTCCGAGGTGATCCATGCAGGTATTTATTATCCGGAAGGCAGCCTCAAAGCACAGCTTTGCGTCGAAGGGCGACACGCGCTCTATGCCTGGTGCGATCAGCACCATGTGCCCTACCGCCGCTGCGGAAAACTGATCGTTGCTTCCGACGAGGCCGAACTCAACGCTATAGCAGCACTTGAGAAAAAAGGACGTGCCAACGGCGTTGATGATCTCGTCATGATTTCGCGCGAGGAAGCGAAGCGGCTTGAACCGGCGCTTTCCACCATTGGCGCTCTCATTTCACCCTCGACCGGAATTCTCGATAGTCACGCCTTTATGTTGTCGCTGCAGGGCGACGCCGAAGCCCATGGCGCCGCCTTTGCCTTTCATACGCCTTTTGTACGTGCGGAGCTCGGCGGCAATGCAATTTTTGTCGAGACTGGGGGAGCTGATCCCGTTCGGTTATCGACCTCCATCTTGATCAATGCAGCAGGCTTACATGCCTCGCGCGCGGCCAAAGCGATGCAAGGGCTTACGTCGGAGCATATTCCGGAAACGCTCTATGCCAAAGGTAATTATTTCTCGCTGCGAGGGCGCGCTCCGTTTTCTCACCTGATTTATCCGGCGCCGCATACACACGGGTTAGGCGTGCATTTGACGCTTGATCTTGGGGGACAGGCGCGGTTTGGCCCCGATGTCGAATGGGTTGATACGCTCGATTATGAAGTAGACCCTGCGCGGTGCGATGGCTTTGATGATGCGATTAAACGCTATTGGCCCGGCCTGCCTGAACATTCTCTTATTCCGGCCTATTCGGGCATCCGTCCGAAAATTTCAGGGCCCAACGATCCAGCTCCTGATTTCAGAATAGATGGACCTGAAACGCATGGCATAGCGGGCCTCATCAATTTATTCGGTATTGAAAGTCCGGGCCTTACCTCATCGCTGGCGATTGCCAATCGTGTTTTAAACAAGATCGCGTGACAGCGACAAGGATCCGACCCTCATGACGCAGGTTTCCGACGCTGATATTGCTTCCTTTGCCAAACAGGCAGCAGAATTAATTGGCGCTCATCATGTCTTGTCGGGGTCCGATATGGTGCCCTTTGAAATTGATTTCTGGAAGCAATATTCAGGCAAAGCTGCCCTTGTTGTTAAGCCCGGAACAACGGAGGAAGTCGCAGGTCTCGTTTCACTCGCCGCGCGCTTTGGCATTGCGATTGTTCCGCAAGGGGGCAATACGGGCTTGGTGAATGGCGGTATCCCTGATGGTTCGGGAAAAGAAGTCGTACTTTCCTTGCAGCGATTAAACCGCATCCGCGCGATTGATGAAGCGGGCGATTATATTACCGTTGAGGCGGGAGTTATTTTAGCCGATGTACAAAAAGCGGCGGAGGGAGCTGATCGACTGTTTCCGCTGGCCCTTGGTGCCGAAGGATCATGCCGCATCGGCGGCAATATTGCGACCAATGCAGGCGGTGTGAATGTGTTGCGCTATGGTATGACACGCGATCTCGTTTTAGGCCTTGAAGTCGTGTTACCCGATGGCCAAATGCTCAATCTCTTAAAGCCGCTCCGCAAAGATAATACGGGCTATGATTTAAAGCAGCTTTTCATCGGTTCTGAAGGCACGCTTGGTGTCGTAACCGCCGCAACGCTGAGGCTGGTCGCACCCGCGCGTGAGCGCGTGACACTATGGCTTACGGTTGATCAAACGGAAGATGCCGTTTCCTTGTTCCGCCACTTACGCGGCGTGTTTGGTGATCTCATCTCATCCTTCGAGCTTGTGAGCTCGTACGGCGTTGAAGCCGCCTGTGAACACCTTCCAAACGTGCGACGTCCCGTCGACGGGCCCTATCCTTGGCACGTGCTGATTGAAATCGCTTGGACCTTTACCGAAGGGCTGCGGGAGCGGGCCGAGGCGGCTATAGCGACGCTGTTTGAAGATGGCCGCGTTTTAGATGGTACGATTGCCGAAAATGAAACCCAACGCCAGATGATGTGGCGTATCCGCGAAGGCCAAAGCGAGGCTACGAGCAAAATTGGCTATGTCGTTCGCAGCGATGTGACGGTTGCCATTGCCGATATTCCAGCCCTTGTCGCGCGGTGTGAAGCATGGACGCCGGAATTCGGGGCGGATGTCGCTCTTCTGCCCTTTGGCCATATTGGCGACGGTAATTTGCATATGAATTTCGTTGTCCCGCGCGAAAAAGCCAAGGAACTTTCCCTGTCGCTTTTTGAGCGATTATTTGCTGAGGTGGACGCGTTAAATGGCTCGATCAGCGCCGAACATGGTGTCGGCCGCGCCAAACGCGATGCAATCGTCGCTCGAAAACCGGAAACGGCGATGATGCTGATGCGTCGGCTTAAAGCGATGATGGACCCAATGGCGACCATGAATCCCGGAGTGGTCGTCGAAAACGAACCTAAAGCCTGATCCTTTATCCATTCTTGGCCATTTGCTTTTCAGCCGCTCTATGCCTAAATGCCTCAAAATCGGGCACTAACCTCTTCTAACTGGATCACTTAGCAATGATTTTGCGGTATTTCTTAAGCACCCTATTCGCCTTAGTCGGGCTCGTTGTGAGCGAATTGGGAGTAGCCCATGCGGCCCCTCGTACCGACTTAAATATTGGCGTCCGGTTAGAGCCACCGCATCTCGACCCAACGGCAGGAGCTGCCGCAGCCATCGGCGAAATCGGCTATGCCAATATATTTGAATGCCTGACGCGGATTGACCGTTCCGGCAAGGTACAACCGGCGCTGGCATCCAGTTGGGACATTTCGGACGACGGTAAGATTTACACCTTCCATCTGCGCAATGGTGTCCGGTATCATGACGGCTCGCCGTTTAATGCATTCACCGCCAAAGCCTCGCTTGACCGTGCGCGGGGGCAAGACAGCGTCAACCCGCAAAAGGGACTTTTTGAATCCATCGAGACGATCGCAATCCCTGATGCATCGACCCTTGTTATAACGCTCAAGCGCTCGACAGGGGCATTTCTGTTTAATCTCGGCTGGCCCGCTGCTGTTATGGTGGCGCCTGGTTCAGCAGAGGCGAATAAAACCAATCCGATTGGAACGGGACCGTTTAAATTTTCATCGTGGATGAAAGGTTCAAGCCTCGAGCTTGTGCGTAACGAGACCTATTGGGGAACGCCCGTTAAACTGGAGAAGGTGACGTTTAAATTCGTGAGCGATCCATCGGCAGCTTATGCCGGATTGCTGGCCAATGATATCGATGCCTTCCCGATTTATCCGGCCCCTGAAAATCTTGATCAGTTTCGCGCGGATAAACGTTTCTCGGTGGTTGTTGGCAATACCGAAGGCAAAACGATTATGGCCATCAACAATGGCAAGAAACCCTTTGATGATCTGCGCGTACGACAAGCGCTCGCCTACGCTGTGGATCGCAAAGCTGTGATTGATGGCGCGATGTTTGGGATTGGCCAACCCATTGGCTCGCATTACGCGCCGACAGATCCAGGCTATGTCGATCTGACAGGGCAATATGCATATGATCCCTATCACTCTAAAGCGCTTCTACGAGAAGCAGGCGTAATCGACCTCAAACTACGTTTGGTATTGCCTCCGCCTGAATACGCCCGCCGAGGCGGCGAGATCATCGCTCAGCAATTAAAGGCGATTGGAGTGACGGTTGAGCTTGTTCCGGTTGAATGGGCACAATGGCTCTCGGATGTATTCAAAGCCAAGAATTATGATCTGACAATCATCTCGCATGTTGAACCGATGGACCTCGATATTTATGCACGGGACGATTATTATTTCGATTATCACAGCGACGCCTATAAGGCCGTGATCACGGAATTAGCGGCAACGTCCGATGAAGCCAAGCGGCTGGAATTGATCGGCAAAGCGCAAAAGATTTTGGTAGATGACTGCGTCAACGTATATCTCTTTTTGTTACCCAAAAGCGGCGTCTGGAATGCTAAGCTCAAAGGCTTATGGGAGAATGCGCCGATCCCTGTTAACGACCTGACGCAAGTTGAATGGACCGAGTAAGATTAAATGTCGGACTCATACCATCCTTATGTAACCGATAACGCTTTTCGTGGTACTCTCTTGGGTGGTGCGACAGAGCCCACCTTTTCAGGCGCCCTGTCATTTATGCGTCGCCGCTATTCGCGCGAGCTTCAAGGCATTGATGCCGTGGTGTGGGGCGTGCCGTTTGATTGCGCAACGTCAAACCGCCCCGGCGCGCGATTTGGTTCGCAGGCTATTCGCCGTGCGTCTGCTATTTTTGATGGCGACCCGCAATATCCGTCGGGGAAGGATCCGTTCGAAAAATTAGCGGTGGTCGACTGGGGCGATTGCGCGATCAACCATGCAAGGCTTGATCTCGTACCAGGGGCGATTGAGGCTGATGCAAAAACCATTATCGCTTCAGGTGCCCATCTCATCACCATGGGCGGCGATCATTTTATTACGCTGCCATTGCTCCGCGCCCATGTCGCTAAACACGGCCCGCTCGCTTTGGTGCAGTTCGATGCGCATCAAGACACGTGGCATGATGATGGTGTAGCGCTCTCGCATGGTAATTTCGTGACGCGCGCCGTTAAAGTAGGACTGATCGATACAACCCATTCCATCCAGATCGGCATTCGGACCATTGCGCCAGAAACCTGCGGCATTGAGATTATTGATTCCTACACCGCGATTGAAATGGGCCCCAAGGGAATGGCCGATGCAATTCATCGTCGCGTCGGTAACAAGGCCGCGTAT
>JAPJMW010000139.1 GCA_026461505.1 Beijerinckiaceae bacterium | reverse complement strand
TGGGCGAATGGTTGGGCGCCACGCGCCTCACCGTTGCCGCCACCAGCGTTGGCCGTTCGCGCCGCGTGCTCGAATCAGCGCTCGATTGGGCCTCGCAACGCAAGCAATTTGGTGAAGTAATCGGCAAGTTCCAAGGCGTATCGTTTCAGTTGGCCGATATGCTGACGGAAATCGAAGCATCCGATTTGTTGACGCTCGCCGCCGCCGACAAGCTCGATAAAGGCACCGCGACCGACACCGATTTTGCGATGGCGAAGCTCTTTGCTTCCGAAACACTCGCACGTGTCACCGATAAAGCCATCCAGATTTATGGCGGCATGGGTTTGATGTCATCGCTCAAAATTGAGCGTTGGTGGCGCGATGCTCGCGTCGAACGCATTTGGGACGGCACAAGCGAAATTCAGCGTCATATCATTTCGCGTGCGATGCTTCGTCCGCGCGGCGCTTAAAATCTTTAAACCGGAGAACGATCATGGCTTACGCCAAAATAAAGCAACGCCTTGCAGATGGCGATATTATCGTTCTTGATGGCGCGACAGGCACCGAACTTGAACGCCGTGGCGCGCCGATGGATCCGGCCGCCTGGTGCGGCCCCGCAACGCTAGAAAATGATCATATCCTGACGGCGATCCACTCAGATTATATTCGCGCCGGATCCGATATCATCACCGCCAATACCTATGCCGCCTCGCGCTTGATGCTGAAAGATGCAGGCCTTGCCGAGCGCTCGGAAGAAATCATCGAGCGTGCCGTTGAAGCAGCCTTGCGCGCGCGCCATGACACAGGCGCAAAAGACGTTGTCGTCGCGGGATCGCTTTCGCATATGGTGCCCATGTCGGCCGGAACGGCAGTGATTGATCCCGCAAAAATACCGTCTACGGCGGAGATCAGCGATGCGTTTCACGCTTTAGCGCACACGGCAAAAAAGGCGGGCGCGGAACTTATAATGTTAGAAATGATGTATGAACCGCAGCGCGTAAAGCTCGCGGTTGATGCCGCTCTTTCAACGGGACTGCCCGTATTTTTCGGCATGAGCGCAAGGCGGGCCAAAGACGGTAAGGTTGTTAGCTTCCATCATTTCGATGATCTGCCGATCAGTGACATCGCCTCGCTTATTCCAAAATCAGGTATTGATGCGGCAGGCTTGATGCATACAGGCTCGGAGATCATCGGCACGGCATTGGAAGAGTTAAAACAACACTTCAAGGGGCCTCTGATGGTCTACCCAGATTCCGGCTATTTCGAAATGCCAGGCTGGCGCTTCGTCGATATTATTCCACCGCATGACTATGGTGTGTTCGCAAGGCAATGGCTCGCCTCCGGCGTTCAATTGCTCGGCGGATGTTGCGGCTTAGGTCTGCCACACATCGAGGAAGCTGCCCGTGTTGCGGCGGAATTTAGAAAGAGCCGTTGAATTACAAAGGCGCGAATTCATCCATAACACAATCCGGATAGAGATACGATGACCCGCTCCCCCCTTGCCCGCCTTCTCTCGCCGCGTTCTCTGGTTGTTATTGGCGGACGGGAAGCCGCCGAGGTCATCCGCCAATGCGAGCGGATCGGCTTTTCCGGCGAGATTTGGCCGGTTAATCCCAAGCGCGCGGAAGTCGCGGGCCGAAAGGCATTTGCAGAATTAAAGGATATCCCCGGCATACCGGATGCGGCCTTCATCGCTGTACCGCGCGATGCAACAATCGACGCCGTTGCTGCATTGGCCAAAATGGGTGCAGGTGGCGCGGTCTGTTATGCTTCGGGTTTTGCCGAAGTTGGGCATGAAGGCGCAGCCCTTCAAGACAAGCTCGTAGCAGGTTCGGGCGATCTCGCGCTGCTCGGGCCTAATTGCTACGGCCTCTTAAACTATCTTGATGGCGCGGCGCTTTGGCCCGACCAACATGGCGGACTGGCGGTTCAAAAAGGCGTCGCCATCATCACCCAATCGGGCAATATCGGATTGAACCTCACGATGCAGGCGCGAAGCCTGCCGCTCGCCTATCTCATCTCCGCCGGCAACAAAGCCAAAGGCGATTTGGGCGAGATGATTGATACATTGCTCGATGATGATCGCGTCACCGCCATCGGTCTTCACATCGAAGGCCTAGATGATATTGAGCGCTTTTCAAATGCAGCCTTACGCGCGCTCGACAAAGGCGTGCCCATTGTTGCGATAAAAACAGGCCGCTCGGAAGCAGGCGCCGCATTGACGATGTCGCACACTTCGTCCCTTGCAGGTTCTGATGCTTTGTTCGATGCGCTGTTTAAGCGTTACGGTATTGGCCGCGCGAAAGATGTTTCTGTTTTCATTGAAACCCTCAAACTGCTTCACGTGCATGGCCCGCTTTCAGGAAACACCGTTTCCTCCATGAGCTGTTCGGGTGGCGAAGCGGGGCTTGTCGCCGACCTTGCGTCGGATGCCGGCCTTCCAACGCCTCCTCTCCCAAAAGACGCGGAAGCAAAACTCTTTGAAGCGCTCGGCCCCAAAGTTCCGCTCGCCAATCCGCTGGATTACCACACCTATATTTGGGGTAATCTCGAAGCGTCCACCGCCACCTTCTCTGCCATGCTCGGCGCAGGTTATGCGATGAACCTTCTCATCCTCGATTTTCCCCGCGAAGATCGATGCGATGCCTCCAGTTGGGAAGCCACTTTAGCCGCGTTTGAAGCGGCACAAAAAGCAACGGGAACCAAAGCGGCCCTCGTCGCCTCCTTGCCTGAATCACTACCCGAAGCGGTTGGGCAACGCATGATCGCCTCGGGCATCGCGCCCATGCAGGTCATCAGCGAATGCATGGAAGCCATCCGCATCGCCGCCGACATTGGCGCAAGACGCATAGCACAAAGATCAGCACCTTTGCGCTCGACAGCCCCGAACAACAAAACTATCCGCATGCTGGATGAGCCAACCGGAAAAGCCTTGCTCGCGCAGCACGGGCTAACCATTCCACAATCGCGCGTTGTCACACTTGATGGCGTCGCTAACGCCGCCAATGCGATAGGCTATCCGGTCGTCGTTAAAGCCGTCTCGGAGACAATCGCGCATAAAACCGAAGCGGGCGCCGTTAAACTCAATCTCAAAACGCCTGAGGCAGCTCTAGAAGCAGCAACATCCATGGCGCATATTTCAAACCAGTTTCTTGTTGAAGCGATGCAAACCGATATCGTTGCCGAGATGATTGTGGGCATAACGCGCGATCCGTTGTTCGGTCCTACTTTAACCTTCGGCTCGGGCGGCATTCTGGTCGAGCTCTTAAAAGATGCAGCCTCGCTCCTGCTTCCGGTTCATCGCGTCGAGGTCGAACAGGCCTTTGATACGTTAAAACTATCGCATCTCGTCAGCGGCTTTCGCGGCAAACCAAAAGGCGACCGTAAAGCAGCCATTGACGCGGTTATGGCGGTGGCTGCTTTTGCTGAAGCCCATCGCGACACGCTAGTTGAACTCGATGCCAATCCCGTTCTCATTCTTGAACGTGGCGCTGTGGCCGTTGATGCCATGATCCGCCTAGCCGATGGAAAGACGCAATGACCAATCCCGTTACAACCCGCCGCGATGGCGCGGTTTTTGAAATCACACTCGACCGTCCCAAGGCCAATGCGATCAACGTGCCGACGAGCCAAGCGCTCTACGCTGCCTTTGCCGAATTTCGCGATGACCCTACTTTATCGGTCGCTATTCTTTCCGGCGGCGAAGGGCGTTTCTTTTCCGCCGGATGGGATTTGAAAGCGGGCGCAGAGGGCGAGGCCGTTGATGCCGATCACGGACCGGGCGGCTTTGCGGGTCTTACGGAATTGTGGGATCTCGATAAACCCGTCATCGCTGCTGTAAACGGCTTAGCCTTTGGTGGCGGCTTTGAATTAGCCCTCGTCGCTGATCTTATCATCGCAGCCGATACCGCAGAATTCGCCCTCACCGAAGTCACCTTGGGCATCATGGCCGATGCAGGCGGCGTGTTGCGTTTACCCAAACGCCTACCGCTTCCGATTGCCATGGAAATGCTGATGACCGCGCGCCGCATGGGGCCTGAAGAAGCGCTGCGTTGCGGCCTCATCAACAAAGTCGTCGCCAAAGAAGACTTGATGACCGAAGCGCGCGCCTTGGCGCAAACCATCGCCGCCAATGCGCCTCTCGCGCTTCAAGCAATCAAAGCCGTGATCAAGGCCACGCTGTCACTCGATATCAAAGAAGGCTATCGCCTGATGCGCTCCGGCGCGATCCCTTCTTACGATACAATGCTCAAGTCCGAGGATGCGCTTGAAGGCCCGCAAGCCTTCGCTGAAAAACGCAAACCCGAGTGGAAGGGCCGTTAATCAGCGGCCGTTCCCCGTCCCTCGCCTACAATCTGAAACACCACGGCGGCCAACACGATACCGCCGCCAATCAACGCGCCATCGGCTGGCCGTTCATTGAAAATCCAGAACACCCAGAGCGGCGCGATGATCGTATCCAGCAACCCGATCAACCCCGCTTCCGCTGGCGGGATCAGCGCCACACCGCGCATATACATGACATTGGCCACACCAATGGTGATCGAGCCCAAAATCAACAGTAGCGTTGCATCCTGCCATGTCACCGATGCAAAATGAGCCAGCGGATAGGCCGCTGCAAAGCACATCAGCCCCGAAACAACCGAATGGGCAGGCATCGACAATCTAGGGTAACGCCGCGACAACATCACAAGCACGGCAAAACTTAGCACCATGACAAAGGCCGCAAGATCGCCCTTCACATTACCGGATTGATACGAGCCTCCCACCATGAAGGTGACACCCGATAAAGCAATCGCGCTGGCAAACATCGTTCGCATGTTCACCCGCTCGCGCATCCACAACCAACCAACCAAAGCAACGACAAAAGGCAAGGTCGTGTAGACGATCATCACATTGGCAACCGTCGTCCAATTCAAGGCTTGCATATAGGCGGCCATACCAATCGCATTGATGGGGGCGATGATATAACCAACCCGATTGATCGACCGGAACGGCGCGAGAATGTTCTTTCGTTCGACGACCAGCAAATAGACAAACAGCGACAAGGATCCACAAAAGGCACGGCAAGCCTGGATCGTCCAAATGTCGAGGGAAAGATAGCGCACCCAGATACCGGCCGTGCTCCACATCAAGGCCGCACAGGCCACATAGCCAATGCCTTGCCAGCGCTTGCGGCGCATATCATCGGTGCTTTGATTGGTTTGCGTCAGCGGCGTCATCATGGGGCTTTGGTTGAAACACACTTCGGATTATTGCCATCACTTAAACTGAGTCGGCTCCCTCTGGCCCGCCGGAAAAAGACACGGCACCGTCCAGGTGCGACATGCCGCCTTGTGGCTATTGGCCGTCGCAACCGGACTTCCCTCCGCCAGTACTTTGCGCTCTATTGAGCAACAATCGCTGCATCATATTTAAGGGAGGCTATGCCATGTCATCATCCATTCAAAGGGTTGCCATTATCGGCTCGGGCGTTATCGGCTCGGGCTGGGCCGCCCGTTGCTTAGCCCATGGCTTGGATGTCGTAGCCTTTGATCCCGCACCCGATGGTGAAGCTAAGATCCGCGCGGCGGTAGCCAATGCCTGGCCCGCCCTGGAAACCGCAGGGCTTGCACCGGGTGCCAGCCAATCGCGGCTGACCTATGTCGGCTCGGTTGCCGATGCCGTCAAAAATGCCGATTTCGTGCAGGAAAATGCTCCGGAGCGCGAAGAGCTCAAACAAAAACTGTTGGCGGAGATTGATGCTGCCGCCAACCCCGGCGTCGTCATTGCTTCGTCAACCTCTTACCTTCTGCCAACGAGCCTGCAATCGAAATGCGCCAATCCGGATCGCATCGTCGTGGGCCATCCGTTTAACCCCGTCTATCTCTTGCCTTTGGTGGAAATCGTTGCGGGCGACAAAACATCGAGCGCATCGGTCGAAGCGGCAAAAACATTCTACCGCCGCATTGGCATGCGTCCTTTACACGTTCGCAAAGAAATCGAAGGCTTCATCGCCGACCGCTTGATGGAAGCCCTCTGGCGCGAAGCGCTGTGGTTGATCAAAGAAGATGTAGCAACAACCGAAGAAATCGACGCCGCCGTTGTGTATGGCTGCGGCCTGCGCTGGTCGCTAATGGGCACCTTCCTCACCTTCCAGCTCGCAGGCGGCGATGCAGGCATGCGCCATTTCATGCATCAATTCGGACCGGCATTGAAAATGCCTTATTCCTACACGCCAGCGCCAGAACTCACCGACGAGATCATCGACAAAATTGTCGATGGTTGCGAACACCAAGCCGCTGGTCGCTCGGTCAAAGAATTGGAACGCCGCCGCGATGCGTTCTTGAATGATCTTTTAAAGCTTGTGAAAAACTATTGGCCCGAAGCAGAAGGCCGTCCGGATCATATCTAAATGACAAAGCCTCTTCACCTTTACGATGCCATCGTCCTGCCCGAATGGGTGGATTATAATGGGCATATGAACGATGCGGCCTATGCCATCCCTTTTTCACGCGCGATTGATGCGATGATGGCGATGGTGGGTCTTGATGAAGCGGGCCGTGTGGCCACCAACCACACAATCTTCACGCTTGCCATGCAGATGCGGTATCATCACGAAGTAAAACAAGGCGAGCCGATTAAGGTATCAGGTCAAATCATCGAGATGGATGCCAAACGCATCCGCCTCTATCAATGGTTACGCCACGGCGTTGATGACACGCTGCTGGCCACTTGCGAACAATTACTCGCAAGCGTCGATCAATCAGGGCCTAAAATTGCGGCCTTTCCCGAACGCGTCGGCGAGAAGCTCCGTGCCATCGCCGCCGAACATGCCGAATTACCTATCCCCGATGATGCCGGACAGGGCATTGCGTTGAAGCGCAAATAGCTGGCGCGCGAGCCATAACAATTACCTCACCCTAAGCATTCCATCTCCTCATCCTGAGCCACATTGCAAAGCAATGTGAGTCGAAGGACGGCTTCCGTGGTTCGACTCGCCGCTTACGCGGCGGCTCACCATGAGGTTAGGGAGTAAATCTTGCCATAACGAAGCCCCACTCACATCATATCGCGTGGCACTTGATCATCCCATTCGCGGACCAATAGCGAGACACCATTCTCAAACACTTCCGTGCGCGCTTTCACATGAAAGTCGGTGAGCGTAGATGTCATTTCGAGGCTGGTTTCCGAGCGCGTCATCCAGCCTTCGCGGCCCATCTCGTAAGCGCCTTTTAGGACATAGCGCGCACAGAGAGGATCATCGGCGGAAATCGTCAATTCACGCGTAAGATCATGGCTCAACGATGTGCCCGTTTCATCAAACCGCCGCACCCCTTCACCAAACACACCGCCCTCGCCTACCGTGCGGTAGGTCGCGCTATTGTTCAGCAAATCAATCTCGCTGGTCCGCTCCGCGTAACCTTCCCGTATAATCGTCACAGGGGCATCGGGAGCACTCATTGGCGGATCAAAGACGATATCGGCATCGGCTGGTTGACGCTCACGAACCGGCAGCGATAGATGCGATCCACCGGTGCGCAATGTCAGTGTTGCCGCTTCCGGCGCTGGCCAAATCAAGGGCCAATAGGCGGAGGATAACGCAAGCCGAACGCGCGAGCCTTTTTTAAACACATGACCGCACGCGTTCAGCGTGACTTTCACCGTATAAAAATGCCCCGGCTTTAACGCTTCCGGATGCTCATGCGACTCCCGATGCGTGAGGTTCAACACCGCATAGGAAACACGATGCGAAGCACCATCCGGCCTCACATGGCAAAGCCTCACGGCAAGCTGAGCGATGGGTTTATCGGAGGCAATCTCACACTCAAATTCCGGAGCCCCCAAAATCGCGAAGTCTTCATCGAGAGGACGTGAGTCAAAACACAGGCTCATCCCGTCATCGATCCGCTGATCCGATGGCTGCTCCCCCGCAACGCCGGTTCCCATCCACTCGCCGCATCCCATACCAACCCATTGCGGCGAACGGAAAGATAGGTCTTGCGATGGCGTAGAAGGGCTACCAAGTGTCTTGTCGCCCAAGGGCATTTTAAGTGGCGTGATGGAAGGTGAAGGCCATACTGCTTCACCGGCCCAATAGCCGTTGCGATGTTCCGTCCATTTTCCTGCGCCCGCTTCATCTTCAATATAGGCCCGTAGCATCGGCTCTTTCATAATGCCAGTATCAACGCCTTTGAGCCAATGGTCCCACCAGCGCTGCGCTTCTTGCAAAAACCCAATAGCCGGACCTGGCACGCCATCATGCGGATAAATATGCGCCCATGGCCCCAAAATGCCCAAGCGCGGCACGTTTAATCCCGCCAATAGGCGCGGCAAAGTATTGGTATAGGCATCGGCCCAACCGCCCGTGATCATCAACGGAATGTTAATCGCATTCCAATCTTCATTCACCGAACCATGCTTCCAATAGGCGTCACGGCGCTGGTGCTTCATCCAAAGCATCGGCCAATTCGACATCGCTTTAACGCGTTCAAGCCACGCCTCGCGCCACCGCTCACCAACAATCGCAGGATCAAGCGGACGAGCCTGATAGGCATGCATAATTGCACCCCACCATAAATTATCGTTGAGCAGACAACCGCCCAAATAATGAATATCGTCGGTATAGCGATCATCCGTCGAACATACCGAGAGAATGGCTTTCAACGCAGGTGGGCGGCGCATCGCAACCTGCAAACAATTAAACCCGCCCCAGCTTTTGCCCATCATGCCAACGGAGCCCGTGCACCAGTCTTGTTCGGCGATCCATGCAATGACTTCAATCGCATCATCCTGCTCTTGCAGAAGATACTCATCCTCCATCAGACCATCGGATTCACCCGATCCGCGTTGATCAACGCGAATGGCAGCGGTGCCGTGACGCGCGAACCATCCATGCATCGGTTCATCCCGCCCGCGTGTGCCATCGATTTTGCGATAGGGGATATATTCAAGCACGCAAGGAACAGGGCTTTTATCCGCATCAACCGGAAGCCACAGACGCGCGGCGAGTTTGGTGCCATCTTTGAGCGGAATAAAAATATTCTCGATGACGCGCACACCATCTTTTACGACTTCATTGGTCATCGATATTCCTCCCCTTGATGCTTTACCGCCAGTTTTCATCGACGGCTTTTATCGTGTCAACGCTGCTGCATTTCCGCCACTTCGCCTAGAAGCCAAAACCGGAAGCGCGCAATGGCTGGCTCGTCGGTGCGGTCTTTACGCGAAACCAAATACCACCGCGCAGGCTGCGGCACCGATTGCGCGACCGGTTGCACCAAGCGTCCGGCAGCCAAGTCCTGACGCGCCAGAAAATCCGGAACAATCGCAATGCCCTGTCCGTCCATCGCGGCCTCTAACGCTAACAGATAACTATCGAACCGGATCGTAGCCCCGTCATTCAAACCGGAAAGGCCGGCAGCGCCCAGCCACACATCCCAATCATGTTGGGCCGTGTAAACCTGCAACAACGTATGGCGCACAATATCAGCTGGCTCTACAATCGGCGAATTCTGTGCCAACAGTTTCGGACTACAGACGGCAATTAAACGGGCCTCAAACAGAGGTGTGTAGGAAAAGCCCTGTCGATTCGGCTCCGTCGTTGAAATGATACCAACATCGGCATGGCGAGGATCAAACTCCCAATCCATCTGGCTGGCATTGAACCGCACCAGAAGATCGGGGCAAGCCTGCTGCAAGGCGTGCAAGCGGCCCATCATCCACCGCGAGGCAACCGTCACATACAGCTGGACGGTCAATTCCTGCTGCGCCGGACGAGAAACCAGTTGCGTTCCGGCATCAATTTTCTCGAACGCCTCGCGCAAATAGGGGAAGTACAGCCGCCCCGCTTCGGTCAGTTCCACTTTGCGTCCGGTGCGCCGGAATAAATCCTTCCCCAGCCATTTTTCAAGATGCGCGATCTGATGGCTGACGGCGGATTGGGTGATATTCAACTCTTCAGCCGCCAAGCGAAAGCTTTCGTGCCGCGCCGCCGCCTCAAAAGCGCGCAAGGCGGTCAGCGGCGGAAGGGACAGGGGCTTTGGATCAAGCCGCGATGCGGGTAAGGTCTCTCTCATAATATGAATTAAATTCATCTGTTGATGAAAAGCAATCTCTTGACGATTGGGTGTCCAGCAAGTCTTGATCTTGCCAACAATTTTTAAGGGAGCATGATCGCCATGACCATCGAGGCAAATGAGACGGCAATGAAGGATTCGGGTCGCCGCGGTGGCCGCGATGCCCGCCGCCAAGCGCGCGCTTCCAAGCTCTCCGATCAGGATCGGCCGATCTGGCCGGGTCTTCCAGGCGGGAAATATCAAGTCCTGACGCCTGCCGATATGCAGAAGATCCATCACAAAATTCTCGACGTGCTGGAACAGATCGGCTTTGCGGACGCCATCCCCTCCACCATCGAATACATGACCAAAGCCGGCGCCGTGATGGGCGAAGATGGCCGGATGCGGTTTCCGCGTGCCTTGGTGGAAGACACCATCGCCAAAGCTGCGCGCCGCTTCCCGCTCTACGCTCAGGACCCGCGCTATGACATGGATCCATGGGGCAAGAACGTCTATTACGGCACCGCTGGCGCCGCCGTGAATGTGGTTGAGCCTTTGACAGGCGAGTATCGCGAGTCGACCGTGGTCGACCTTTATGATTGCGCCCGCATCGTCGACCATTGCGACAATATCCACTTTTTCCAGCGCACCAATGTGTGTCGCGAGCTGCCAAGCCCGCGCGATCTCGACATCAACACCGCCTATGCCAGCGTTGTGGGCACCACCAAACATGTCGGCACCGGCATGACGCATCCCGATCACGTAACCGAAGTCTTGCAGATGCTGCACATGATTGCAGGCGGTGAAGACAAATGGCGCGAGCGCCCCTTCGTGTCGCAGTCCAACTGCTTCGTCGTGCCGCCATTAAAATTCGCCGAAGACGCCTGCAAATGTTTGGAAGTGGCGGTCTTGGGCGGCATGCCTGTTCTCTTGCTATCCGCTGGTCAAGCAGGCGCAACCGCCCCCGCATCGCTCGCAGGCACCGTGGTGCAGGCAGTGGCCGAGTGCCTTGTTGGCTTGATCTACGTAAACGCGATTAAGCCTGGCGCACCCTATATTTTCGGCACCTGGCCCTTCGTTTCCGATTTGCGCACCGGCGCGATGTCGGGTGGCAGCCCAGAGCAGGCGCTGCTCTCCTCAGCCTGCGGCCAAATGGCCAATTTCTACGATCTCAATGGCGGCACAGGCGCCGGCATGTGCGACTCGAAGGTCATCGATTTCCAAGCAGGCTACGAGAAGGCCTATAACCTCACGCTCGTCGGCAATGCGGGCACCAATCTCATCTATGAAGCAGCAGGCATGCACGCCTCCTTGCTTGGCATCTGTAAAGAAACACTTGTCGCCGACAACGACATCATCGCCGCCGCCCAACGCACGATGCGCGGCATCGATACATCAGACGAAGCGCTCGATATCGAAACCATCCGCAATGTCTGCATCGGCGGCCCCGGCCATTATTTAGGCTCGGATCAAACGCTGCATTTGATGCAACGTGATTACGTCTACCCATCCGTCGGCGACCGCTGGAGCCCGAATGAATGGAACGAGCGCGGACGGCCTACTTATGTTGATCGCGCTGTAAAGAAGACAGCGGAAATTTTGAAAAATCATCACCCTAAGCACATCAGTCGCGAAGTAGACGACGCGATCCGCGCCAAGTTCCCGATCAAGCTCGACAGGAAAGACATGGGCGAGGTAGCATAATTAACGTCATTGCGAGCGAACGCGAAGCACCCCAGTTGATGGAAAAGTAGAAAGTGGCGTGGTACCGTTACACCTATTTCTGCACCGCCAACTGGATTGCTTCGCGTTCGCGCGCAAGGACGAATAAGAAACGAACGAACTAAAGGAAACACCCATGGCCGCTCTGCCCTCGTACGCTTCTGTTGTTATCGTGGGAGGCGGCATTGTCGGCTGTTCGACCGCCTATCATCTCGGCAAACTCGGCGTGAAAGACGTCGTGCTCTTGGAGCGCAAGCGCCTCACCAGCGGCACGACATGGCACGCCGCGGGCCTTGTGCGTTCCTCGCTCTACACGCAAAACCTCACGCGGCTCGCGAAATACACGGTCGACCTTTACACAAACTTAGAAAAAGAAACCGGCCAGGCCACGGGGTTTGTGCAACCGGGCTCTATCTCGATTGCGACGAATCCCGAGCGCTGGCAAGAGCTCCGCCGCGCCGCCGATATGCTGCGCTCTTTCGATGTCGAAGCGCATGAAATCAGCCCCAAAGAAGCACAAGCCAAATGGCCGTTGATGAATGTCGACGATGTTATCGGCGCGGTTTGGTATCCGTCCGACGGCAAATGCAACCCGATCGATACGACGATGGCACTCGCCAAAGGCGCGCGTATGTCGGGCGTTGCCATTCACGAGAACATGCTCGTTGAAAAGATTATCGTTGAGAATGGCCGCGCGGTTGGTGTTGAAACGGCGGAAGGCATCATCAAAGCCGACAAGGTCGTGATCGCAGGCGGCATGTGGACGCGCTCGCTCGCGCGCACCATCGGAGTCGATGTGCCATTACAAGCCTGCGAACATTTCTACATCGTCACCGATCCGATGGACGGCATGACACCCGATCTCCCCGTCATGCGCGACATGGACCATTGCGCCTATTACAAAGAAGATGCAGGCAAGCTGCTGCTCGGTGCGTTCGAACCCAAAGCCAAGCCATGGGCATTGGATGGTATTCCCGCTGATTTTGAATTTGGCGAATTGCCTGAAGACTTCGATCACTTCGCGCCTATTCTGGAAGATGCGATGAAGCGTATTCCATCGCTCGAAAAAGTCGGCATCCGTAAATTCTTCAACGGCCCCGAAAGCTTCACCGCCGACCAGCGTTATATTTTAGGACCAGCGCCCGAAGTGAAGGGCGTGTTTGTTGCCGCAGGCTTCAACTCCATCGGCATTCAATCCGGCGGCGGCGCAGGCATGGCGCTCGCGCATTGGATTACAGAAGGCGAGCCGCCCTTTGATTTGTGGGATGTCGATATCAATCGTCTCTATCCGCATCAAAACACAAAACACTTTTTGATCCCGCGCGTGTCGGAAGCCTTGGGCCTTCTCTACGCGATGCATTGGCCGTTCAAACAATATGAAACCTCGCGCGGCGTCCGCAAAACTGCCCTACATGATCGCATCGCCTCGGCAGGCGCCTGCTTCGGGGAAGTCGCGGGCTGGGAGCGCCCGAACTGGTTCGCGCGTGCAGGCCAAGAGCCTAAATACGAATACACGTTTGGCAAACCCAATTGGTTCGATAACTCACGCGAAGAATGCAAAGCCGTGCGCGAAGCGGTAGGCCTCTTCGATCAAAGTGCGTTTGCTAAATTTACCGTTAAAGGTCGCGACGCGATGAAGTTGTTAAACCGCGTTTCGGTCAATGAAATGGACGTAGCCATCGGCAAAGTGGTTTATACCCAATGGTGTAACGAGAAGGGCGGCATCGAGGCTGATATCACCGCCACACGGATCTCCCAAAACGAGTATCTCGTTGTTACTGCCGCGATGACGCAATTGCATGATCGCCGTCACCTCGAAAACGCCATTCGCGACGATGAAGCGGTGGCCGTTGTTGACGTCACCTCAGGCACGTCAACGATTGGCCTAATGGGACCAAACTCGCGCGCATTGTTGCAATCATTAACGCCCGATGATGTATCAAATGAGGCCTTCCCGTTTGGCACAAGCCGCGAGATTGAAGTCGGCCCCGCGCGCATCCGCGTCACACGCATCACCTATGTCGGCGAACTCGGCTATGAGCTTTATATCCCGAGCGAATTTACAACAGCCGTTTATGATTTCATCCTCGCCAATGGGGCTGCACACGGCCTCAAACATGCGGGCTATCACGCGATGAATTCGCTCCGCATTGAAAAGGCCTATCGCCACTGGAGCCATGACATTACGCCGGAAGATTCACCGCTTGAAGCAGGCTTAGGGTTCTGCGTGGCTTGGAACAAGCAAGGCGGCTTTATTGGCCGTGAAGCATTGCTCAAACAAAAAGAGCAAGGCATCACCCGCCGCCTCGCGCAATTCCTGATCTCCGATCCCGACGCGATGCTCTATCACGACGAACCCGTCTGGCTAAACGGCAAGCGCATCTCGCGCCTCACCTCGGCGATGTATGGCTACACGCTCGGCGGCGCCGTGGGCCTCGCCTATATCGGCACTGAGCATGCAGCCACCGTCGATGACGTGTTGGCGGGCAGCTATGAGATTGAAGTAGCAGGCAAACGCATTCCGGCCAAAGTGTCATTAAAGCCGATGTATGATCCTACTTCAGCACGGATAAAGGCGTAAACTAACCGTCATTGCGAGCGATGAGCGAAGCAAACCAGTTGATGAGCCAGAAAAAAAACTGGGTTGCTTCGTCGCTTTGCTCCTCGCAATGACGGAAATAATAATGAGGAAACGCAGCCATGAAAATCCAATCCCTCGAAACCTTCATCGTCGGCAATCCTCCGCCCAAATTTGGTGGTCGCTATTTCATCTTCGTAAAACTCACAACCGATAATGGCATCACGGGTGTCGGTGAAGTGTATGACGCGGCCTTTAGCGCCAAGGCCATGAAGGTGATGATCGAGGATGTGTTTGAAAGCCACATTCAGGGAATGGATCCCTTCCATCTCGAAAAGATGTTTAAAAACGTCTATGGCCGCGGCTATTCGCAGCGCCCCAACCCGACACTCACCGCCGTCATCGCAGGCTTTGAAATCGCGATGTGGGACATCAACGGCAAGGCGCTCAACAAGCCGATCTATGAACTCTTGGGCGGCAAGGTGCATGAAAAGCTTCGCTCCTACACCTATCTCTATCCCAAGGGCGGCGACGCCTATGTCGACACCGATGTCTATTACAAGCCCGACGTCGCGGCAGAACGCGCCGTTGAATATTTAGAGCAAGGCTTCACCGCGCTTAAATTCGACCCAATCCCGTTTGGCACTTTCGATCCGCGCCAACCAAGTTTGGAAATGATGGATCGTGCCGAGCAATTCTGTAAAAAATTGCGCGAAGTCTGCGGCACAAAAGCGGATCTTCTCTTCGGCACGCATGGTCAATTTACCACCTCCGGCGCCATCCGCTTGGCGCGTCGGTTAGAAGCCTATGATCCATTGTGGTTTGAAGAGCCAACACCACCCGAAATGCCGGAAGAAATGGCGATCGTTGCACGCCAAACAACGATTCCGATTGCAACCGGCGAGCGTCTTTCAACCAAATACGAATTTGCCCGAGTGTTGCAAACGGGCGCCGCGCATATTCTGCAAATGGCTATAAGCCGCGTCGGTGGTCTCATGGAAACCAAGAAAATTGCAGCGATGGCAGAAACCCATTATGCGCAAATCGCACCGCATCTCTATTGCGGTCCCGTTGAAGCGGCTGCGAATGTTCAGCTTGCGGCATCAATCCCGAATTTCTTGGTGCTTGAGAGCATTGAACGCTTCGATGGTTTCTATGGCGCCTTGATCAAAAACAAAATCAAATGGGAAGCAGGTTACGTAATCCCCTCCAATGAACCGGGCCTGGGCATTGAGCTTGATGAAGATCTTGCTCGCGCCCACCCCTACACCGGAAAAGACCTGCATCTTGTGCCGGTTTTCGATCCGATGAATTTGCCGAATTGAAATTACAAAAAGCGAAAAGGAAACGACCCATGCTCCGCTACGGCTATATCGGCTTAGGCCATCTTGGTGCCAATCTTGCTATGAATCTGGTGAAGGCCGGTTATCAGGTCACCGTAACCGATCTCAACAAAGACAATGCCAAGAAGCTCATCGCAGCCGGCGCCATCTGGGCGGATACGCCGAAAGCCGTGGCCGAAAATTCGGATGCCGTGATTACGTGCCTCCCCTCACCGAAAGTGTCGATGGCTGTTCTTGCTGGCAAGAACGGAATTCTTGAGGGCCTCAAAAAGGGCGGCACATGGATTGAGAATTCAACCAATGGCAAAGAAGAAATCGAAGCCATGGCCAAGCTTGCCTCAGAGCATGGCGTCGAGACGCTCGAGGCACCTGTAACGGGCGGCGTGCACAAAGCAGCCCAAGGCACGATCACCGTATTGGTCGGCGGCAAAAAAGAGTTGTTTGAGACCCACCTGCCAGCGCTTAAAAAACTCGGCGGCGAAATATTCCACATGGGCGATATCGGCTCGGCCTCGGTGATCAAGGTCATCACCAATATGTTGGCCTTCATCCACCTAGTCGCCTGCGGCGAAGCCCTCATGCTCGCCAAACGCGGCGGGCTCGATCTCGCGCAAGCCTTCCATGCCATAAAGGCCAGCTCCGGCAACAGCTTCGTGCACGAAACGGAAGGCCAAGTGATTTTGAACGGCAGCTACAACATTAATTTCACGATGGATCTGGCGTGTAAGGATTTGGGCTTTGCCGCCAAATTCGGCCGCGAATTCGGCGTACCCTTAAAACTCGCAGGCCTCACCGAGCAAATCTTCATCGAAGGCCGCCAGGCCTATGGCGGCGAGGCGTGGTCGTCACAGATCGTAAAATTGCTTGAAGACGCGCTACATACCGATCTACGCGCTCCGGGATTTCCGGCTGAGTTGGAATAAATTTAGTCTCGTCGTTAAGGTATCAGCCATGCTAAAAGCCTCCGTCGCCTTCTTAAAAGCGGCGGCTTAGGGCATAGTGCGATGATCTTGTTCTCAACCCAGTGTTTTCCGCCCGATATTGGGGGAATTGAAACACTCATCGGTAGCGCCGCGGATCGGTTGAGCAAGTCTGGTGCGTCCGTAACTGTGCTAGCTGATCCTATTCGCTCGGATAAGCCAGAATTGGCTTTCTCCTTCCTCGTACGGCGATTTGGAGGCTTTAAACCGATCCGTCGCTGGTTAAAAAGCCGACACGTTCGACAAATGGCGAACTCGTCTTCGGCATCGATACTCATCGCCGACTCTTGGAAAAGCCTCGAATATGTCGGTGATCTCAAAATACCGATCGTAACATTCGCGCATGGCAATGAGTTACAAGAAGATCCCAATTCGACCAAGGGACAACGCATCAAAGCGGCATTGGCACGAGCCAATCACTGCATCGCAAATTCGCATTTCACCGCCGATTTACTCAAAAAATTTGGCGTTGCTGATCTCAAAATTTCTATTTTTCATCCACCTGTTGAGCCGCAAGCAACGGCAACGCCCGACGCATTGGCTAACATAGACCAACGCCTGCATACACAAGGTCCGATCCTTACCACGGTCGCGCGACTTGAGCCGCGCAAAGGGATTGATGATGTCATTGTAGCTTTGCCGGAATTGGTCAAAACCTATCCGGATCTGATCTATGCAATCGGTGGCGGCGGCGATGATCGACCACGCTTAGAAGCTCTTTCTCAACAATTAGGCGTCGGAGAACATGTTGTATTTCTCGGTCGCGTGAATGACGCGGAGCGTGCGGCGCTGCTTACACGTGCAACGATATTTGTTATGCCTACTCGAGAAATAGGGCACTCCGTCGAAGGCTTTGGAATTTCCTATATTGAGGCTGGATGGTACGGCGTCCCAAGTATTGCGAGCGTTGTTGGCGGTGGTGTGGATGCCGTATTGAATGGAAAAACCGGCCTTTGTATCGATCGTAAGAGCGAAGGTGATCTCGCCCGTGCCATTGGACTTCTTTTAAGTGATGAATCAATGCGGCGTGAAATGGGTCTCGCGGCGGCTCATCGCGCTCAGCATGAATTATGTTGGGATTTTGCGATCACACGACTAGATACGATCATCAAGGACGTCCTTCGAAAACACGCGGCAACAAGCATACAAGCCGCATGAAAAAAATTCTCATCATCCGCCTTGGCGCATTTGGAGATGCCCTTCAATCGGAGGGAGCTATTCACGATGTTCGACTACAATTTCCGCAGGATGAGGTTACCGTTCTAACAACCAAACCTTATCGGCGTATTTTTGAACGCTGCCCCTGGATTGATCGTATCCTGATTGACGAACGCCAACCACGATATAATGTTTTGGCACTGTGGCGCCTGCGTCAAACGCTAATCGACGAGAAATTTGACCTGATCGTCGATTTACAAAACAGCAAGCGCAGCCTGCTCTACCGTGGTTGGCTTGGCGGCGATTGGAGCCAAAAGGACGAGGCCTACAATCAGGCTTTAGCAAAGCGTCTTGGCCGCTCAATCTCTGTCCTGGAGCGCGCTGTCATCCAATTGGAGAGTACTGGAATAAAAACACAACACACGCTCCATCCTGATGTTAGCTGGATGGTTGACGATGCGGATGACCTTCTTAAAATGGAAGGATTAAGCCCCGGCTTTGTGCTGCTCTTACCGGGCAGTTCCGCTCGACATCCCCAGAAGCGTTGGCCTTATTATGCGGCCCTAACGTCCCTTTTGATTGGAAGGGGATATACAGTCATAACCGCACCGGGTCCGGACGAGTTGGAACTGTGTCGGGAATTACCCTGCAAAGCCATAATGAAGGGTGGTCGGCCAGTTTCCTTCAACCTCCTGGCGGGTTTAATGAAAAAGGCGTCATTGGTAATCGGCAATGATAGCGGCCCCACCCACCTCGCAGCCTATCTCGGCGTTAGCGGCATTGCGCTGTTTGGCCCACACGCGAATGCACGCCAAATTGGCCTCGACGCGTTTCTCCACATCATTGAAGTTAAAGATCTCAATTCATTACAACCAGAGACCGTGCTGTCGAGTTGCATTGAGTTGATCAGAAAAAATCAAAAACTCTGATATGATTTTTCCTCAATTATACTTGCATTGCAGAGGAGGTTGATCTTCTTTTTGAGCTCGGCCCGCTTGTCATTCTGGATATAGACCGAGCGCGCCAACTCAATAAAAACGGGCCCAAAATCTTTTGCACCCTCGCAGGCGCGGATATCATCTTCAATAATCCAAAGTGCCTCGTTAACCACCTGAAGTTCCGTTTCGAGTATCTCAACCCCTGGGTATATATCAACAAGACGCTGCCGCGCGGGCCTTAGAGTTTCGAGCTCATGGGTAATATTTAGAAGCTTTGAGGGGTCAGAAATACGCTTCAGCTTAATCAATAAAATCGTAATTTTATCAATTAACTCCCCCGCTCCTACTTCAACAAAGATCTTAGCATTTTCCATATTGGTATTCACTTCGACTTAACCCCTAAAAAAGCTTACATAATTCCGCAATTACTTAAATATTCTCCGGCCGATGCCGCTTCAAAAATCCCAACACATTGGAATAGCGCCTAATACCCTCAATAAACGCCCGCATTTCACCCTGAAAGCGATCCTTCCAATTACCCGCCTGAACAAAGTCGCTCCAAGGGGTATTGTTCAAGGCATCGACATAAAAAGCCCGATAATTCTTATGAAGCCCGATCGAGGCCGCCTCCCAAGGCTTACGGCCCTTGCCCCCGCCAGTGAAATGCACAATCTTTGGATTTAGCGATAAACGCGAGTGGAAGGGCGACCCAAAATTCCATCCAACGGGCAGTCGTAGCCAACGATTGGCGACTACTTCATTGAGTGCATCCTGATCAGGAATACGCAATTTGCGCGAAATAATAACTTTCCGTGTCTTAGAGAAGAGCTGTTCTGACGCATCCGCGGTCCAATTAAATAAGATCACGCCGGAATTAAAATATTGACCAAATTTCAGCCCCAAACTCTCGCAGCGCTTTATATTGTGAGGAATTTCCTTCATGAAATCATCAACGGCCGCAATTAAGTTGCCTTTGAAATCAAGATCAAAAAGTGGTCCTAAATCGGCAATGACGATCGTGTCGCTGTCGAGATAAAGCACACGCTCAAATTTATCGCCCAAAAATGCGTCCAATTGAAGCCTAAGGGCATAGGCTCCAAATCCCCTAATTTCTTCAAATAAATCCTCTCCGGTCACGTAAGTGACGGATATGGCTATCGAGTGAACTTCCTGAAATCGCTCAATCGCCTGACGATCAGTGTCACTGGCGTCCCTAACGATCAGAAAGAATGTAGCTTTGCGGCCGGGAATGTGACGGTAGGCCGAAAGCAGTGCGCAGCACGCCCCGGGCAGCATCTTTGGGTCGCAACATGCAACAATTGCCACATCTTTGGCCATTTTTAAGTCCCCAATACCAATTAAAATACAGGCATTTTTTGCAAAGATTCGTATTTTTTACTCAGTGGACCCTTAACTGCACTCTCCTGGCAAGTCTACTCATCCTCGAAGTTCTCAGTTCAACCGGTCATTACCCAACATAGCGATTTAGATTGTTTAAAACTAAGGGACTGGAAAATATATTGTTTTTGAATTCGTTTTGCAAAATTGACTATGTGATGTCCCCATCTGCCGTTCGTATTGGAGTGTTCATTGGCTTAAATCGACTTCAATTGGCGCAATGCCGTCAGGCCTTGGGTGAATGGAAGCATGCGCGCGCCATTGAGCTTCGTCGAGGCGCTTGATGCTCGACCTTAGGCGGCCGTAGGCTCTCGATAAGTATCGACTGGAGGCCTCCGGGGCTCCGCGTGCCAGACTGCTTTCCGCATATGATTGACGGAGGGCGGTCCTTGCAGGATGGCCGCCCTGTACCGCGAAGCGCCTGAGGCGATCGACCTCTAGGAGGGCCTGGGCGACCTTGCGGGCGCGCGGGAGGTGAGCGGGGTTTACGTCGTCGCCCAAGATTGCGCGCGAAAGTGGATCGATCAAAGTTAAGTAATGCGGGTCGTACTCAATCGGCGTCGAGAGGCCGTGGCGCAGGGCGTTGCGGGAAGAGTGACGCTTGCCGCGCTCCGTCTTGGGTCCCGTGCGGCGTTTGGTGCCACCTGGATTTTGGTTCTTAATCACCTTCATTCTCCAGCATGGGAGGCGGCGGTGGCGCGATTTCCTTCCGCGCCATCTCGGCCAGGCGACTGATCCGCTCGGCGATTAGAAAGCGGCGTTTTTCGAAATTTTGAACGAGGCGATCAAATTGGTCTCTCTTGGCGTCGCAGTCACGCTCGAGGTGAAGCACGTCCGACGCAATTGCGGCGTGGGCGTGCGCGTCAATGTCGACTTGGGTGAGGTTGAAATCTTTGAGGAGGGCTTCCACAGTCTTGACGGCGTCGTGGTCGCGTCGGCGAAGGCCCTTGATCAGATTGGGGAGGTCGTCGCAGCGGCCCGTTAGGAGGCGGACGAGGCCCTCCTCGCTGGCGTTCACTGTGAGGCTTTCAATGCGTGCTTGGTTTAGCCTGACTTGCCACAGGAGGTGGGCCATCTCATTGGCGTAGGCGCGCTCAAGAAAGTTTTCTGGCTCCACGGAGGCCATGATGTGCTGTCGCAGGGCACGAAACTGGCCCTCATCTTCCTTGCTGAAGCAGTGCGGCAGGGGAAAAAATTGATCGACGTCGCTTGGTGCGGCGAGGTTGTGTGCGGCGGGCCGCGCGGCGTATTTTCGAGGTGAAGTTTTCATGATGCTATTCGTCGTCCATGTCGTCTAATGTTGGCTCGTCGATGTCGTCCTTCCGGTCGCTGGCGAAGCGGATATTTTTGGCCTTCAAATAGGCCTCAACACCCATGACGGGAGCGGGTTTGAGTTTTGCGACGAGGGCCTCTTGAGCGCGATCAAGCAGCGACGCGAGCCCCTCCTCTTGGGCACACTTAAATTCTTGGGGCGTACCCCAACCCGCCAATTTGTGGCAGGCGTCGCAGTAAATCTGGAGGTTGTCCGCAAAACGCAAGTCACTTTGAACCCAAGCCGTGGATATATTTCTGCAGTTGCACGACCAGCCGCTTGGCTTCCAGCGGTCTGGTGCAGCAAATTTTGAAACGAAGCGGCGCCTCGTAAGGCTGGTGGTGTTCTCCTTGGGGCGCACGAAGTCACCCAAATTGTCAAAGATTTCTTGCATGGAGCGCGGTAGGAGATTGTCAACGCCGAGACGGATAAACTCCAAATGCCCCATCCCGGATAGCAAATATAAGCGCCCCAAAATATCGTTTGTGATGAAGACTTCAAAGGCCCTAGATCCGTGCTTTACATGAAACTCCTCCCAAGACTGGTCCTCCTTTTTGATGTAGGCTTTGATTTGGCCTTCCAAGAGTGAAGCCTGCTCGTTGAGTAGCTTATGCACGACAGCCTTTTTGGTAGTGCCCACTTTGGCCGATAATTCGCTTAACTTACGTGCGAACTGATCACGCTCGAGCGCCTTCCCAAGGAGCTCGACTTGGTCGCCCAACTTCTTTGCGTCCCCCGCCGAGATTTGCCCCCGCGCCGCTGCCCGCACGATCTTCCCCTGTGCCTGAACGAGATCGCCGGCCGTCTTCATGGAGCCGAGATCGATTGAGGAAGTGATCGGCTCCTGCCCCGACTTCCGCAGGAAGCTGGCGGCGCGAAGGTCGCCGCGCATGGCGCGCATGGAGAGCGCCAAGTCAATCTCGTCGCCCCCACTATCGCCCAAACCAGTGGAAGGCGGCGGCGATTGCGGGGGCCTCTCTTTCGGAACGGCCATGGCGGTGTCTCCTTAAACGGTAGCCTCCTCGGCAGGAGAGCCGAGGGTGGGAAGTGCGCTTTCTAAATATAGGTACAAATACAACTATATTATGTCAAGCGTCAATAGTATGATGCACCTTCCGACGTCAGGATCAGGACTTACGGCCGCGCTTGACGGGGGGCGCCACCACGGCGAGGCGAACGGCTTCGGTCGCGAGTTGGCTCAGCCTTGCCAAGCCCGTGGGGTGAAAATTGACGTAATTGCCCGTGTAGCGCTCGAGCGCCTGCCAAGGGTCAAGCAAAATTGGGCCGGGGGTGGAAAGCGCGCCCGACCTTGAAATTTGTGCCTTGAAATCCAAAACAAGCCCCGAAATCGATAGATGCCTTCCGTCGTCAGACGACACGCGAAGCGGCACGCCCGTGCCACTCTCGGCCTCAAAATAGGCTCGCCGGTAGCACTGACGCAGCTTTTCGGGGTCAAATTTCATGAGGCCGACCACGTGACGGAAGGCCAATCCGTCAGAGACGAGCTTCATGGCCACCACACAATCCATGACTTCAGTAAAGCCATAGACAAAATCTGCACCCGCACGGCCCGCTTGCCCGAGCCTGTCGAAGTCGGGGACCTTATTCAGGCGAAATTTCTTGAGAACGGAGTCGAGCGCGGGGCGAGTGAGCCAGGATACAAAGTTCAGACTGTCGATGACCCACAATATTTGGCCGTGTGAAATCGACAGCCGATCCAGTTCAGTATTTTTGATCATTAAAAATGAATATTCAAATACATCTATAATGTCAATAGGAAGCGCGCGAATGGATTGCTGAAACATCTTTAGCGAGTGATCGTAGACGCTAATTTAATTTATGAGGCTGGCGCAGAACACAAAACTTTTTCTCCGACAGCCCCCTCTTTTAACGAGGACTTTGGAAGACCCTTATTCATCAGGCGCAAGGTAGAAATATCTCGGGTTCCTGCTCGGCTCTTGGGGGCGCCGACCGCCTGACCCGCAAAGCCGAGCTTCAGACGGCCTTGGCTTCGATTTAGGGAAATAAACAAAACATTATTGCCCAACAAAATATTTTAAGTTGGGCAATAATGTTTGACGGCCAGTAAAAGCTTATGTTATTTTGCCCTACGGTAATTTTAATGTTGGGCAACATACACAAGCCATGCAATTGTTTCAGCGCCACTCGACACTCGCTCACTCCGCCTACCACGATCTTTTGGTGCAATTAAAAGACTTCTCCTTGTCAGAATTACGGGGAAGCCCCGTCCGAAAAACTCGCGGGAAGAGCGCATTTTGGTATGACAGCTACCGAGTGGGCGACACCGTCAAGACAAACTATATTGGCCCAGACACGGAAGAAATTCGGGAGCGACTGGCGCGCTTTCGTTCCCTTCAAGGTAATGCAATTAGGAATATGTCGGAGCGGCGTCGACTTATTCGACTGCTGAGGGCCGAGAATTATATGGGTGCCGACGCAGGCACGGGGTCCCTATTTTCGGCGCTCGCGGCGGCAGGAACATTCCGTCTCGGCGGAACAATCGTCGGGACGCACGCATTCCGGCTCTATGAGGGCGAGTTAGGTGTTCGCCTGAAAGTGGACCAGGCGTCAACCACAAACGACATTGACATTGCGGCATTCGAGCGCTTGTCGCTTGCGATCGAGGATACAGCCTCACCTGCCCTAAATGATGTCTTGAAAGACTTATCCTTCACCCCCGTCCCCGGTCTCGAGCCAAACCAGGTTTGGAAGTGGCGGCAGTCGGCTGGCGAAACCTTAATCGAATTTCTAACCCCATCCTTCTCCGATGACGAGGGCATGCGTGAGTTGCCGTCCCTCGGCGTGCACGCTCAATCCCTGCATCACCTCAATTATTTAATTGCAGACCCCATTCAAGCGGCCGTTATCTACCGAAGCGGCGCGCTCGTTACAATCCCCAGACCGGAAAGATTTGCCATTCATAAACTCATTGTGGCTGATCGTCGGCTGTCCGGCCCCGATGCCCTAAAATCCCACAAGGACCTCATGCAAGCAGAGTTTCTCATCAGGGTACTGGCGGAAGACCGGCCCGATGACCTTATTGAGGCATACCATACGGCCCTAGATTTTGGCCCGAAGTGGCAGCAGAGGATCGAGGCAAGCCTCAAGCGTGCGTCTCACATTGCGGGTATATTCAAACACCTTTAGTCACGCGGGGGATCGGCGGAGTAACTACCGAAGCTTTACCCTCGCTTCGCTCTCGTAGCGATCGGTCGGGAGCACAGTTTTTAATGTTCTAGCATTTGCAAGCGGATGCTCCGCTCAAACGACGTGCTCCATTAATTCGATGCTACCTGACAGCAATCCCCCTAAATTTTGGAGGGGATCACATAAGAATGCGAGTTTAGGTTCAATCACGGCCCTCCCGCATAGCAGATTGAAACTCTGCATAAATGAGCTAAATTCTAACCCAATCTACAACGGCCCCTTGTTTTATTTTGTGCATATTTGCGTTAAAGTGGGTGGGATTTACCTCAAAATCTGTTCGGCAGCCGACTGAATAAAGCAAACATTCATTGAAAATGAGCGCGCACCGTACTATTGATGCGTCGTCGCCCGCCGATCTTGGGGCATCAATAGTTCCGGATTGTAATTGAATGCCCTTAAATTTTAGCCAGATGACTGCCGCCGACAAAGTTAGCCTCGTAACCGTCACACTCCTCCCAATTGCGTCACTCGCGGGAAATGCGGCGGCGGACATTGCACTCGTGGTTAATGTGGTACTGTTTCTTGCGCTGTCAGGAGGGAATTTTAAGTCTTTTTTCCAGTCTTCATTCCTTAGGCTAGCATTCGCCTTCTGGGGATGGATTTTAATTTGTTCGGCCGTCTCGGCATTCCCTTCGCATTCCTTCCAAGATAGCCTGCCTTGGATAAGATTTCCCCTTTATGCCTTTGCTTTGTCGCACCTCCTCGGCAAAAATAGCGGACGAAACCTGAATTACTTTATTGGAGCCGCAATTTTCGGGACGCTCATTGAACTCGCTTTTATGTTGCACGAATATATATTTATCCGCAGAGTGGATGCGCGCCTTTTTGGGACTTTCGGAAAATTAATTGCAGGTTGGTATTTAACCTGCTTCAGCCTGATCGCTATCTTTTGGTGTCTTGAAAAACTAAGGCATGCTCGCATAAGCCTCCAAATATCGATCATAATCTACTTATTTGTTGCTACTGTCAGCTACGGTGTGATCATCACTGGCGAGATCATGAGCACGCTATTCTTCTTCGGATCATTAATTCTCTACCTCGTAATCCGAAACTCATATTCTTTGAAGAGCTTCGGCGTTGTCGTAATTGGCCTATTCGTTCTTATTATCGGCGGCATTATTGTGAGCGTCAGGGATCCGCTACTGTATGAACGTCTAATCCATTCAATAACAACGAGACTTCCATGGATGCCCAGCAGTGACTACAATTTGCCTTGGTCGACGGGCGTGACAATGGCAATCCAAAATCCACTCATTGGCGTGGGACCAAAAAACTTTAATCTATATTGTTCTAGCCTCCAGACGGAAGGTACGCTCGAGGAACTTCTTCGCGTGACTCAATGTCAATGGCACCCACATAATCTTTATCTTCAAATTGCTGACGAAACCGGCATATTTGGTTTGTTAGGATTTACCTCAATTGCTGCTTATTTAATTTACGCGGCATATCGGCATTCAAAGTCCAATCTTTGGGTTAGTAATGTCCCCATCATTCTGATGTCAGTTATATTTTTTCCGATCCAAACCTATTCTCAGGCCTTTGGCCAGGCCAAAAATTTTTATTTATGGTCATTAATTGGGTTCGCTAGTTACTTGATAAGGCAGCAGTTAAAAGAACGAGGAAGCGATGAGCGCCTTTAATAGTAATCCGTGGAGAAATGACATTATTTATGATGTGAAAACTTCATTTATTGTTACAGGATTTTTTACGTCCGACTACTTTCCTCTTGCTGATGCGCTATCAAAGAATTTAATTGAACACGGCATTTCGCATCATCTGTATGCACGCACTAAAAGCGCAGGACAGTGGGGCCACCAGACCCTTCAAAAGCCGAGCGTCCTAAAGACTGCTCGACTGGATCACCCAACAAGTATCCTCATCCTTATGGATGTCGATTGTCGGGTACGTGGCGATATTTCACCGATACTGGAGGTAATTGGAGATATCGCGGTGCCAATGGGTAGAAAGCCTATGAAAAATGGTACCGCACTAAAGCCCGGGACGCGTGTCGTATTACTGCGCCCCACAGCACAAGCGGACGCCTTCCTGAAAGATTGGGACGAGATGTGCAAGTTGGATATAGATCCTGTAGAAAATGACGAAATCCGCCTGCAGATGGCAATCGAGGGTAGCGCGGGCAGGTTCGCCATAACAACGCTTCCGCATCATTTTACGGGCAGGGAAATTCGCAAAGCCACGCAAAAAGACATCATTATTCACGATAGTGCGAGAGATGAGGCCCGTGTGCTCGGCTCGCTTCGGAAGCACTTAAAGTTATATTTTAGGCAAATCCGTAACGCACTTTATCGACTAATTACAGGCCGAGATTACAAATCAGCGAAGAGCCACTAACATTTTTTAACTGAGCTTTGGGCGGACCCAAACGGTCACATCATGTGGAAATCAAATGTCTAAGAAAATTCTAGTTACTGGCGGCGCCGGATTTCTCGGTTCTCATCTTTGCGAACGGCTATTGGCACAAGGTCATGACGTCTTGTGCGTCGACAATTATTTCACGGGCAGCAAGGACAATATTCTCCACTTGATAGAAAATCCAAAATTTGAGGTCATGCGCCACGACGTGACCTTCCCACTCTATGTCGAGGTCGACGAAATTTATAATTTGGCTTGCCCCGCGTCACCTGTTCACTACCAATTTGACCCCGTTCAGACAACCAAGACCAGCGTTCACGGTGCCATAAATATGTTGGGCCTGGCTAAAAGGGTAAAGGCGCGCATTCTTCAGGCATCAACGAGTGAAGTATATGGCGATCCAGAAATTCATCCCCAAACTGAGGACTACTGGGGTAAGGTCAACCCAATCGGCATCCGCAGTTGTTACGACGAGGGCAAGCGATGTGCTGAAACGCTTTTCTTCGACTATTGGCGGCAGCACGCTATCGATATCAAAGTAGTTCGTATCTTTAATACTTATGGGCCAAGAATGCATCCCAATGATGGGCGCGTCGTTAGTAATTTTATTGTACAAGCTTTAAAGGGTGAAGACTTAACTATATACGGAGACGGCCAGCAGACGCGTAGCTTTTGCTACGTCGACGACCTCATTGAGGGAATGATCCGAATGATGCAAAGCCGCGCCAATTTAACCGGACCGGTAAATATTGGAAATCCAGGCGAGTTTTCAATGCTGCAATTAGCTGAGCTTATTATTCGGATAACTGGATCAAAATGCAAAATAATCTTTAAGCCACTGCCGCAAGATGACCCTAAGCAACGGCAGCCAGACATAACGCTCGCAAAGAAGGAATTGGAGTGGGAAGCAAAGATTTTATTGGAAGATGGCCTTAAGGAAACAATCAAATATTTCCAAAATAAATTATAGGAAACAAAGGATAAACCGAGCCGTGAATATTCGGAACCAACTTCTGGGACTGCCGCGAATTGTAAAGCGTTGGCTCGTGTTAATAATGGATGCTGGCCTTTGCATAGTGTCACTTTGGCTTTCTTTATATCTGCGCTTAGGTGAATTTGTTTCACTCAGCCAAAATTATAATTTTATAATGGTTATTTCCCTGAGCCTTGCGTTACCTATTTTCGCGGCTAGCGGACTTTATCGTGCCGTATTTCGCTATTCAGGCTGGCCAGCTTTGATGACTGTGGTGAAAGCGATTTCTATTTACGGTTTACTGTTCATGCTGATATTTACTGTTTATGGAATTGTCGGAACCCCCCGAACACTTGGAATAATTCAGCCCGTTATCCTATTTTTATTGATAGCGCTTTCCCGTGCCATTGCTTATTATTGGTTGGGCGGCGAATATAAGCGAAGAATTGGCTCCTCCGCGCGAGAGCGTATATTAATTTATGGAGCGGGGTCGGCCGGACGCCAAATAGCAGCAGCGCTAACTAATCAGCGTGACGTTAAAGTAGTGGGCTTCCTCGACGACGAAAATTCTCTCATAGGGCAGGTACTTAACGGATTGACCATCTATGATCCTAAACATTTGACCAGCGTTACGAAAAATCTACAGGTGACGTTAATACTACTTGCCATTCCGTCAGTCAGCAGGCGGCGGCGGCAAGAAATTATAAACGCAATTAAGATCGCCGGTGTCTTAGTAAGGACACTTCCGAGTGTCACCGACATTGCTAAGGGTCGCATCGCTCTCAATGACATCAAGGATCTCGATATTGATGATTTGTTAGGCCGACACCCAATTGAGCCAGATGCTGTTCTTATGGGACAAAAAATAACGAATAAACGAGTCCTTGTGACCGGCGCAGGGGGTTCAATTGGGAGCGAACTTTGCCGACAGATAATTCGACAGTCACCCTCTAGCCTCACACTCGTAGATCATTCGGAGTACGCCCTCTATCAAATAGATGAGGAAATTAAATCATATTGTGTAAAAAATGATATCGATAAGATAAACGTTAACCCAATTCTTGCGTCGGTAAAAGACTTTGGTTCAATAAAAAGTATATTTAAAGAACAACGTCCTGACACGGTATTTCACGCGGCCGCCTACAAACATGTCCACCTCGTTGAAGCCAACATCATAGAAGGAATTCGAAACAATATATTTGGAACAAAAAATGTTGCCGAATTATCATTAGAATTCGGCGTAAGTGATTTCATGCTCATTAGCACGGATAAGGCCGTACGCCCGACAAATTTCATGGGTGCTACAAAACGTTGGGCAGAATTAATCGTACAAGGAATATCGGAAAAGAGTAAAGTAAAAAAGCTCAATCAAAATTTTAACGCCGTTAGGTTTGGAAATGTTTTGGGATCATCCGGTTCGGTAGTTCCGTTATTCAAAGAACAAATAAAAAATGGCGGGCCGATAACAATAACACATCCCGAAGTGACAAGATATTTCATGTCAATTTCCGAAGCGGCAAGCTTAGTTTTGCAAGCATCCAGCATAGCGGGTGATGGGGAAATATTTTTATTGGATATGGGATCACCAGTGAAAATAATCGATTTAGCAAGAAATATGATCCTGCTTAGCGGATTAACAATCACGAACAAAATTAGTCCAAGTGGCGATATAGAAATAGAAATAATTGGACTAAGAGCGGGAGAAAAATTATACGAAGAATTATTAATCAGTGATGATGTTCACAAGACAATTCACCCTAAAATCTTAAAGGCAATCGAACCATCGATGTCATGGAATGATTTAAACGAAAGCCTTAAAGCGATCAATAATCTTATAATCGAAGGGGAAGTTGATTCCCAAAAATTAAAAGAGGTATTATTCAAGTGAAAGATACTAACGCAGAAATATACTCAAACGGCGAATATCTAGATTCAAATTCGAATTGGCATACGGAAGATTCATACTATAAATTTAAGGTTTTGAAAGATAACATTAATAAACATGACGTTCAGTTCTCGAAATGCCTCGATGTAGGTTGCGGTGCTGGTCTGATAACAGAATATTTAGCGGAACATTACATGGATAAAAAATTTATTGGTATAGATGTTTCAAAAGACGTCACCAACTTTTGGAACTCCCGAAGGCATTTACAAAATTTAAAATTAATAAATGAAAAAATAGACGTTATAAATGAAGAATTCGATCTCGTTACTTGTATTGACGTATTTGAGCACGTTGAAGATTACTATTTATTTCTCCGCAATATTAACAAATTTGGCAATACGTTTATTTTCAATATTCCTCTCGATATGAATGTATTAAAGCTAATAACGCCGGGATTGAGGTATGCGAGAGAGTCCGTGGGACATCTTCATTATTTTAATACGTACACAGCACGGAAAACACTCGAAGATTGCGGATTTGAAATTGTTGCAGAAGATCTCCACGCTTCATTTCTAAAAATTTTTCCACGAAACATTCGACAGTTATTGATATTGCCATTTCGTGTTATGGCGCTCATTTTAGGAAAATCTGTTTCTGCTACACTATTTGGTGGATTTTCGCTTCTTATAATTGCGAAGCGTTCAAGTTGAAGCTATTTCAAGTTATTTAGGTAATCACGATATGATTTTAAAAAATCATTTCGGTCAAATGATTTGACGTAGCTTCTTGCATTGTCAGCAATCTCATTCATTCTATATCGATTTTCATAGGCATAAATAATTTTTTGATAAAAATTATTTATATCGTTATTCTCAATCAAATAGCCATTGTATCCGTCACGAACGATTGAATTTATGCCGTAAGTATTATTACAAATTACGGTCCGCCCAAACGCCATAGCTTCAAGCAGAACGTACGGCATGCCTTCGTGAAAACTGGGCAAAATTACAACATCGACCTCATTCAAAATTAAAAAAATGTCATCTACAAATCCTAGAATATTCATATTAGCGAGCTTTTTATTATAAATTTTTGTTACATCCTCTTTGTTTGGACCACATAAAATCAATTTGATTTGGGCATCAAATTCAAAGGTTTTCCAAATTTCAAGTACCTTTTTAAAACCTTTTCTTACTTCGGCACGGCCAATATATGCAATGATGAAGTCGTCACGCGTATAACCATTTTTTATTCGCCAACTCAATGAAATATCTGATCTTACATTTTCTATTTCCTGTAGATCGATCCCGCAGGCCGAGCCATTAGCAATTACATCAACAAATATTCTTTTCTGAATTTTGTCCAACATACTTTTCGACTGTTCAGATATAGTGATAGCGTTCGTACAACACCTTAAATTTGTAAGTTCAATAGTTTTCATCAGAAATTTAGTTAGGTAATTATACGCTAAAAATGGCACTCCATGATTAAAGTAAATACGACGCCTTACATTCAATAACCAGCAAATGATAAGTGGAAAAAATGAAGCCTTTGAATTATGGCAAAATACGATATCTGGCTTAGTACGGCGAATAAAAACAAATAATAACAATAAGCTTTTAATCCAAGGGATGATATTGTTTCCTGAAAAATCATATTCAATTTTCTTACCATAAAAGCCAGGAGGACCTGCCGAAAACACTAAGGAAGAATCGTAGCCCAAACTTTTTTCAAATTCTATCAATGGAAAAACAAATTTTTTAGCCATGTAAAAATTTGGATGAATATGAAGAATTTTTGCCATGGTATTTAACTGTTTTCGTCAGCGTGTAATTTATTCAACCTAGCGTTCCAAAAATCTCTTTCCGCCTCAGTAATTTGAGAATTTTCAAATTTAGACCTACGAAATACGCCTCCCTGCGACGTATCAAAATTCAAAAAATCTTTTATTACATGAAGTGGAAATAAAAGAATTGGAAATAAGAGAAAATTATAATCCCAGTTACTCTTAAAAAATATTAACTGTTCAAGTAAATGCGATACGCGCACCTTAAACATTTTAAAATAATTTTTATTAGAATGCTTATACAAAAGGAGATCCTCTTGAATCACATTAAACTTGCACCGTTTATATGTTCTAAGGAGTAATTCAGCATCTTCAGTATAATATGGGCCTGGATATTTATATTTATTATTTTTGAACCAACTCGATCTAGCCATCCAAGTCGGATGCGCCAATGCAAATCCTAGCCAAGGTCGTGAGGTTATATCTTCATGCTTTTCGGGAGTTTTTATCTTTCGCTTAATTGAATTATCAGATTCTAATAACACATAATTTGATCCAACTAAATCTACATCATGATTTTCTTCTAAAAAATTATATTGAATCTCTAATCGCTTGGGATGGCAGACATCATCATGATCCATTCGGGCTATATATTTCCCGACAGCTAAATCAATTCCCGTATTTAGGCTATGGGCAATGCCGTAGTTTCGGTCGTTACGATAAATAGTCAGTCTCTTATCTTTAATTAACACTAGTTGTTCAATCGAACCGTCAACGGACCCGTCATCAATAATTATTAACTGCCAATCATGAAAGGATTGATCAAGTATGGATCTGACTGATATCAATAATTCGTGCCCGCCATTATAGACCGGCAAAATAACGCTTATCGATATTGTTGCATCATCACTCATGATAGTCTGCCGCCGTTTACAAAGAAACTAAATACATTCAGCCCATATTTCACCCCAAGGAGTTGATAAATTGACAATCGAAAGACCAGCCTGGGTAATCTCATCTTCAAATTCTTGAATAGTGTGTTCAATTTTATGATCAGCATCCGAAAAATAGTCGGCTCCAATTTCTTTCCTAAGCGCAATCTGCCAGTCTCGCTCAAAGTTTGGAACACGAATTAAAAATTTCTTTGGATTTATGGTCTCTTTAATTTTCCGCAAGAAAACTACTCTATCGGCGATATGCTCCAATACATTAGATAGAATAACTACATCCCATTTTTCAGGCGGCAGGTCTTTGGTTGCATCCGCTAAGAGATATTTTAAATTTGGTAAATTAGTACTCTTTCTGGCTTGATCTAATCGAGACAAGTCCATGTCTACACCTAATACCTGACAATCGGGATGGGCATTTGCGACTGACCGTGCAACTGCCCCATAGCCGCATCCGATATCAAGAACTTTATTCGAATTTTGAATTCGTTGAATAAAAAAATCGTGATACTTGGTCAGGCGATGTTTCGGATGTTCCCCGAGGCCATAGAACATCGAACGCTCATTTATGACCCAATCTACCTTGTCTTTTATTTCAAATAAATTTTTAAATACATTTACAAGTTTTCCAGAGCGCGATTCTATTAATATCAAGCTGACGATGATGCCTAATCTAATTCTTTTGGGAATTAAGCCCCAAAACTTTCCAAATATTTCAGCCATCATCAGTATAAATTTTTTCAAAACCCTTCTCCGTTTTCGAGCAGTCGATTTTTCATGTAACAGATTTTAAGCTAATTTACTTGATTTGGTAAAATTATATTTCCTAGATTCACACACGAAGTGCAACTTCCTGTAACCTTTTGAGGTGGCTGAGATTGCGTTAAGCTCTCGGTTCCCTTGACCTGGCAGTCGAAGAAGCAC
>JAPJMW010000138.1 GCA_026461505.1 Beijerinckiaceae bacterium | reverse complement strand
GTGCTTCTTCGACTGCCAGGTCAAGGGAACCGAGAGCTTAACGCAATCTCAGCCACCTCAAAAGGTTACAGGAAGTTGCACTTCGTGTGTGAATCTAGGGAGTTTTATTATGTCGCTATATAGAACAATCCGGTTTGAAAGTTATTTTAAAAAAGTAGCTAGATCAGCTTACTATAAATTTATTGAAATAATAAAAATTTCATCTCTAACTGTTCCATCCCGGACGTTTGCATTGACGAGCGCCGTCTGCCACTCTTCATCGCGCGGGCGACACTGCGCGGGTTGATCGCGGTGCTGGAAGCGCGCGCAACGGGGGATGCTGCGCGATGATGTTATCTCTGCACAAGAACGCGACGACGACCCCAGCAATACGGGCGAAGATTGCAGCCAGCGGCGAACCGGCTTCGGTACTGGCTGAACGCTACAGCGTGACGCTCGACACCATTTATCGATGGCGGGGGCGGACCAGCTTTGAGGATCGCTCGCACACCGCGCATCAGTTGGCCACGACGTTGACTCCGGCGCAGGAAGCCGTGGTGGTCGAGTTGCGCCGGATGCTGCTGTTGCCACTGGACGATCTGCTGGCGGTCGCGCGCGAATTTCTTAACCCTGATGTGTCCCGCTCGGGCCTGGATCGTTGCTTGCGGCGCCATCGTGTGAGCAATCTCAATGCTTTGCGGCCCAAGACACCCGCAGAGCCGCACAAAGCGTTCAAGACCTATGAGCCTGGTTTTCTTCATGTCGACGTGAAATACCTGCCACAAATGGCGGATGAAACCACCCGACGTTATCTGTTTGTTGCCATTGACCGCGCCACACGCTGGGTCTTCGTGCGCATCATGCCCGCCAAGACTGCGGCCAACGCCCGAAGGTTCTTGCGCGATCTGCATAGGGCCTGTCCGATTCGGATCGCCAAGATATTGACGGACAATGGGAAAGAGTTCACCGACCGGCTCTTCGCTTCACGCGCAAGGGCACCATCCGGAGAGCACGAGTTCGACCTGCTCTGCACCGAATTGGGCATCGAACACCGCCTGACGCCACCAAAGTCGCCCCAGACCAACGGCATGGTTGAGCGCTTCAACGGTCGTATCAGTGACGTTCTGAAAACCAACCGCTTCGACAGCGCCCTTGACCTGGAGCAAACCCTGATGCGCTATGTCCACCTCTACAACACGCAGTTGCCGCAATCAGCCTTGGGGAGCCGAACGCCAATGAAGACGATGAAGGACTGGCACCAATCGCACCCACAACTCTTCGTCAAATCACCGCGCAATCATGCGGGACGTGACATCTAACCCCGTTTTTTTTATTGCTTTTTTTGTGTTTACGTTACGTAAAGTTGATTGAAAGTATATTTCCTGATTCCCTTGCCCGTGCCAACAGTGTTCTATCTAAATTTATCTATTCAACAGCCACGGTAGTCAAACATAAGTCGGGTAACTCGCTTACCATGTTCCGATTGGCTACACCAAATTACATTTGCTATCGTCGTGCTGTTCGCTTTTCATTAAAAGAACCAGAGACCATTGATTGGTTAGATGAATTTGGAAAAGGTGCAACGCTGTATGATGTTGGCGCAAATATAGGTGTTTTTTCAATATATCATGCATTAAAAAATAGTGAGAATGTTTTTGCGTTCGAGCCCTCTGTCTTTAATCTTCGCTCATTAGTTAAAAATATTTCCCTTAATCAAGTTTCTGATCTTGTTAGAATTGTTTCATGCCCACTGTCATCAGCAAAGGGCTTTGGTAAATTCATAGTGGGAGATGATTCGGAGGGAGCGTCTAAAAATGCGTTTGGCGTTAATTATGGCCACGATGGGGAATTATTAAATTCTCTAATTGATTATTCAACTTTCGGCTTAACTTTTGATGAAATTTATCTTTCGGGAGTTTTGGGCAATAATCCTTCAATTTTAAAGTTGGACGTAGATGGAATTGAAGACTTAATTTTAAAAGGTGCGATTAACTATCTATCTTCAGGAAATTGTATTTCAGTGCTAGTTGAAAGCTATAGTGGCTTTTCGAAACAAAAAGAATCTGTTTATAATATTCTGCGTGATTGCGGATTTATTCTTAATAAAGAATTTAGGCATGATGGCAATCAATTGCAAAATGGAATGCAAAATAGTATATGGGTGTGGGCCGCAACGGTTTCACGGTAATCTCCCCGTTTTTAACGGGATACATTGGTAGAACTTAGGCGGCCAATTTCAGTTTCTGAGCGGGTGTTATTCCGCCGATGCCCATGTTGGGGCGTTCGTTGTTGTATGTCCATAGCCATTGTGTTGCGTGATGCTGTGCCTCCTCGATGCTTTCTATAATGTATTGATCCAACCATTCGTGCGTAGGCTCCCCTGTCAAGTTTACAGATTGGAAGTAGAGACGTTTGGCGTTTGAAGGCGCGGTAGATATTGTGCAGGTGGCACCCGACCAAGGGCGTCATGCGGACGATAGAGGTTGTAATCTTCGATCCAGTCGTCGGTTGCTGCTTGGACTTCGGCCAGCGTGTTGAAGAGATTGGCATCCAGAACCTCCTGCCGGTAGCTTTTGTTAAAGCGCTCGATGAACGCGTTTTGATTGGGCTTTCCAGGTTGGATGAACCTGAGCGCGATGTTTTGTCGTTCTGCCCACTCGACAAAGGATTGTGCGGTCATTTCGGGTCCATTATCGAGACGTATTGCTCGCGGTTTGCCATAGACCTCGATCAGTTCATTCATGACCCACTGAAGCCGGATGGCAGATATGGACGTGCCAACTTCTATCCGCAGGGCCTCCCGATTGCCTTCATCTATAACATTGAGGGTTCGGAAGGCACGGCCGTCGTAAAGCGTGTCCCGCATGAAGTCCAAAGACCAGGTCAGATTAAGGCCTTTACTATGATCGGGGCTGTCGGGGCCTCTGAGGGATACGCTTTCTGGTCCGTCGCTTCATATTGAGCTTCAGATCGCAGTAAACGCGATGAACCCGCTTGTGATTAAACCCATGACCATCAAGCCGGATACCGTCAAAACACTTCCAAAAGCCCCAGCGCGGTCGTCTGTCGATGATCTCCTGAAG
>JAPJMW010000137.1 GCA_026461505.1 Beijerinckiaceae bacterium | reverse complement strand
TGTGGTTGGCTTCACGCCAAGCGCGCAGGGCTAAAATCGCCTCGGCTTGCCGGATTTCGGCGGAAAGCGTCTTATAACGCTGGGCTTGGCGGGATTGGCGCTTCAAACCATCCACTTGCGAGTCGATTTGCTTCAACACATCATCGACGCGTGTGAGATTGTCTTCGGCCGCTTTCAGCCGAAGCTCGGCCTCGTGGCGGCGGCCATGCAACCCTGCAATACCGGCGGCATCTTCAAGAATACGGCGGCGGGCGCTGGGCTTGGCGTTGATGATTTCGCTGATCTGGCCTTGGCGCACCATGGCGGGCGAGCGGGCACCCGTAGCGGCGTCGGCAAACAGAAGCTGCACGTCACGGGCACGGACTTCGCGGCCATTCATGCGGTAAACGGAGCCGTCATCCCGCTCGATGCGGCGGGTGACTTCGAGCATCTCGGCATCGTTGAAGGCAGCGGGCGCTTTCCGGTCCTGATTGTCGATGGAAAGCGTTACTTCGGCCATATTACGGGCCGCGCGATTACCGCTGCCCGCGAAAATCACGTCATCCATTCCGGCCGCGCGCATGGATTTATGCGAGGTTTCGGCCATACCCCAGCGCAGCGCCTCGACCAGATTGGATTTGCCACAGCCATTCGGCCCGACAACGCCGGTTAGGCCCGGCTCGATTAAGAAATCGGGCGAGTCCACAAAGGATTTGAAGCCCGTGATCCGAAGGCGCGTAAGCTTCACCGCACCCCTCCTTTGGGAAGGGACGTGATGTTAGCCACCGAGGAGGGGGGTGAGGATTTTATCGAGTTCCTCAATGCTGAGCGCACCGCTTTGCTTCTGTCCGTTGATAAAAAAGGTAGGCGTTGAGTCAACGCCGAAGACTTTTTCGGCCCGATCTCGAACGGCGTTCACGGCGTCATAGATGGATTGGTTTTTCAAGCAGGCTTCGAAAGATTCCTGTGTGAAACCGGCCTGTTTGACCGTTGCTAACAGAGATTCTGCCGGATTGGCGGTGCCTGACCATGATTTCTGCTGCGTGAACAGCAGATCGACCATCGGGTAATATTTCTCATTGCCATTGCAGCGCGCCAGCATGAAAGCGGCGGTGGCTAGGGGATCGAACGGAAATTCGCGTAAAACGAAGCGAACTTTGCCCGTATCGATGTATTTTTGCTTCAAAACGGGGAAGGTCGTGGTGTGAAACCGTGCGCAATGGGGGCAGGTCATCGAGGCGTATTCGATGATCGTGACCTTGGCGTCGTCTTTGCCCAAAAACACATCGCCCAAGGGGCCGGCGATCTTCAGCTCTTCGTCTTTGGTGGCTTGCGCATGCGCGAAAGACGCTGGCAGAGCGGCTGAAATTCCAATGATTCCAAGAGCTTCCAGAATTTTGCGGCGGCTTGGCATGGGGCTTTCCTTTGTTGGTAGGGTCGGTTGATTAGCAGGGCTGAGCGGGCTCTGGCAAGCGGTTCAGGGTCTTGTCGGGCGATCCGATAGAATGCCGGATCCGAGGCGGACCAAGGCTTCGCGCAAGCCTTCATCAGCGATGATGCCGACCTTGCTTTCGGCCTCGGCGATGGCTTCCGCGCTCGGGGCGGGGCGGGGTTTTCGGGGTGGGTCTTTGCGGACAGGGCCTTGTTTTATAACGATTTTTCCGATGCACCGCCAGCCATAACGGGTATTGACCCGCTCCATGATGACGGGGGCTTGGTGCTGGATTTCGAGCGCAAAGGCGCCTTCGACCCGCAAAATGAGGGTGGCGGGCTCGGGCGGGGCATCGCCAATGCGCCTAGGCCATGAAATTTTCAAGGGTTCACAATGGCTTGCGAGCGTCTCGCCGACAATTTCGGGCCAACCTGTGACGATGTCAGACGCGGCAAAGCCTTGGGCGGCGAGCACGGGCCCTAAGGCTTCGTCGATGAGATCGGAGAGCGGGCGGAGCGAGGGTTGTTTCATCAAAACCAGATGATTGAGAGGGCGTTTGAGATAGTCTAATCCAGTTGATGCGATAATAGAACAAGGCTTTGTGGTGAATGGAAGGCAGCTACCGATAATGCTCGATAAAAAGCTGCTCGATTGGTACGACCGCAACCGGCGCGTGTTGCCTTGGCGCTCGCCGCCCGGCGAACAGTCGGACCCGTACCGCGTCTGGCTCTCCGAGATCATGCTCCAGCAGACGGGGGTGAAAACCGTCATCCCCTATTTCGATGCGTTCACCACGCGCTTCCCGACGGTCGAGGATATGGCCCGCGCCGAGCGCGACGAGGTGCTCCGGCTCTGGGCGGGGCTCGGCTATTATTCCCGCGCGCGCAATCTCCATGCTTGCGCCATTGAGTTGGTCGAGCGGCATGGCGGGCGGTTTCCGGATAGCGTCGAGGCTTTGCTGAAGCTTCCAGGCATCGGCGCTTACACCGCGGGGGCGATTGCTTCGATTGCGTTTGGCCGTCGCGTTGTGGCGGTGGATGGCAATGTCGAGCGCGTCTTGTCGCGCGTATACGAGGTGGAGGAGGCGCTGCCGAAAGCGCGACCTTTGATAACGCGTTTGGCCGAGGATTTGGTGCCGGAACGCGCGGGCGATTTTGCGCAAAGCTTGATGGATTTGGGGGCAACGATTTGCACGCCGAAAAATCCGGCTTGTGGTCTGTGTCCGTGGAGCAAAGAATGCGGTGCGCGCAAAGCGGGCACGATGCTCGACTATCCGAAAAAGCTCGCGAAGAAAGCCAAGCGGATGCGCTATGGCGCGGCCTTTGTTGTGCGCCGCACGGATGGTGCGGTGCTGATCGGCACAAGGCCTGAGAAGGGCATGCTCGGTGGCATGGTGGAAGTGCCGAATTCGGATTGGACGATGGAGCCTGTTGCCGAGCTTGCTCCGCTTGCTCCACCATTGCAAGCCGAGTGGCGGCATTGCGGATCGGTTGATCATGTGTTCACGCATTTCCCCTTGCGGCTGGAGGTATATGTAGCTGATGTGGGAATGAAGGTTAAAGCACCGGAGCCCTATCGCTGGTCCTCACCCAACGGGCCGGAGGGCGAAGCGCTGCCGACTTTGTTTCGTAAAGTGTTGGGAGTTTCAAATTAACCGTCATTGCGAGGTGAGGAGCGTTTCGCAAAGCGAACAAAACGATCCTGTGAATCATTTTGAGTGACGAACGCGAAGCAACCTAGCTGATGGTTGTTGGTGAAGTGCAGCTTGGGCCACCGCGCAATATCCTGCACCATCAACTGGGTTGCTTCGCGTTCGCTCGCAATGACGGTAAAGGTACTTTCTAACTGCTCCTCACTTCGCAATGACGGTTACGCGCCATCACACATGGTAATGGAGATCAGCCAATAGCGTGGTGTGTAAGGAGTCGAATACATACACATGGCTGTCTTGATTGGTTATCGCGACATTGTTCAGATTAACCGTTGTGCCGCTCGATGACGATGAGGTGCTCCAATACGAGTAACCCGTTGTTGCATTAAGCGTCAGCGTATCGCCCGCCTCCAGTTTGACGTCGAGTGCGGCGGTTGAAGCTGTCGTTGTTTGTGCGGCCACGCCCAAAATCTTCTGAATATCCGATCCTCCCAGTGACACGGTAGCGGTGCCGCCGGTGCCGGAGAAATCGAGATATTCGGTGTTGGTCAGCACCGAGGAAAGCGTTGTTCCGGAAACTGTAAAATTGCCAAAGCTTCCCGCAAAGCTCACGGTATCCGTACCCGCGCCGCCATCGATGTTAGAGAGGTTAATACTTGACCAATCGAGTTTCAGCGTATCGTTGCCTGCACCGCCCGAGAGCGTATCGGCACCGCCGCCGCCGGTGAGCGAATCGTCGCCGATGCCGCCATTGATGTAGTTGGCGTTGCCGTCACCCGTGAACGTATCGTTGCCGGAGCCGCCGATAATGCCTTCGAAATTCTTGACCGTATCGACATCGGAGCCGGAAACAAGCGTTATTGTTGCCGCCGTGCCGGAATTGATATTGGCGATGTTGACGGACAGGCCATTGGTGCCGGTGTAGTACGAGTAATCGAGAACATCGATCGCAGTCGGATCGGACCCGCCAGCATTACCGT
>JAPJMW010000136.1 GCA_026461505.1 Beijerinckiaceae bacterium | reverse complement strand
GATAAAATCCGCTCAAGATTCGTCTCGACTATCACAGCGTTGACTTGACCCGTTGCCTCATCTTTGACACCGAATTTGCCGAAGTCCCCGTCAAAAGGAGGGTGGAAATGTATGGGAATGATATCGCCGACATGGGGATAGTTCCGAATATCCTGAAAGCTTGGCGCTTCGATCGATAAAAGAGGATGACCCACCCTGCAGAAAAACCGATTCCGCACGGAAGAGAAGGGGCGAAGCGTCAACTCATTTACCTTCTCAAATCCAAAAGCCGGAAGAATGGCGAGATCCACTTTACGCTCAATGAGATGGTCATACACACCCTCGATTACATCAATGAGGTTAATCCGGTAGGGATGTTTATGGCCGCTTGTGCCAGCGCCGGCTCAATCCATAATTTGGCGGAACGCGGCCCGCACTGAACAACAAGCGATCGTTCTGCTTCTGGGGTTTTGTTGGATAATTCCCGCTTTGTCTCCTGCAGCTCGGTTTGGATGGTTGCAAAATGATTGAGGAAAGGCGCAACAAAGGCGGTTGGCTCAAGGCCTCGTGGTCCCCGCGTGAATAAAATGATCTCCAGCTCGGCTTCAATGTTCTTGAGTGCCTGCGTCAAGGCGGGCTGGGAAATTGCCAATTCGTCCGCCGCTCCACTCACCGTTCCCCGTCGCGCAACCGCTTCGATCATTTCAAGTTTACGAAAAGTAAGTTTATTTTTTACAATCATTCTATTAACCATCATCTTAATATAGACTGCTTTATCCATATAAGATGTATTGAATTATAAATTAACTTTACCGACAAACTGTTTCTATAATTATATACGTTGAAAGCGACGGTAATCAACGGCTTTTGCACGGCAGCGTAGACCATGCGAAGATAGAGCCTGATGTGTGATGTCAGGATCTTTCTATGCTCAATAAACCGGTCAAAAATGGTGACCATGTCTTTCTCGTCGATGGTTCTGGCTATATTTTCCGAGCTTTTCACGCGCTTCCGGCGCTGACCCGCAAATCCGATGGCCTGCCGATTGGCGCCGTGGCCGGGTTCTGTAACATGCTGTGGAAGCTCTTGCGTGATTCGGTAGCAGGTGAGCGGCCGACCCATTTGGCGGTGATTTTCGACCATTCCTCCGAGACGTTCCGCAATAGGCTTTATTCCGAATACAAAGCCAACCGTACCGAGCCGCCCGAGGATTTGCGCCCGCAATTCAAGCTGATCCGCGATGCGGTGCGCGCCTTCGACATCCCCTCGATCGAGCAGAAAGATTACGAGGCGGATGATCTGATCGCCACCTATGCACGGCTCGCCACCGAGGCGGGGGCTACCACCACGATCGTCTCGTCCGACAAGGATTTGATGCAGCTCGTGGGCAATGGCGTGTCGCTGTACGACACGATGAAAGACAAGCGTATTGGCCGCGAAGAAGTGATCGAGAAATTCGGCGTCGGGCCGGAGCGGGTGATTGATGTGCAATCTCTGGCTGGTGATAGCGTCGACAATGTCCCCGGCGTGCCGGGTATCGGGATCAAGACCGCCGCGCAGTTGATTGAGGAATATGGCGATCTCGACACGCTTTTGGCGCGCGCAGGTGAAATCAAACAACCCAAGCGCCGCGAGGCTTTGATCGAGCATGCCGACAAAGCCCGCATCTCGCGCGATCTTGTCAGGCTCGAAACCCATGTGCCGCTGGATGTTCCGCTCGAAGATTTGGCGGTGCATGATCCTGATCCCCGCCTGTTGATCGCCTTCCTGAAAGCGATGGAATTTAATTCGGTGACGCGCCGCGTTGTGGAAGCCTATGATGCCGAAGCCTCGCTGATTGAGGCCGACCCCGAGCTTGCCAAACCCGGCGCTGGGACATCTTGGCAAAGCGGGGCGACAAAACCTGTCACGGCGGATGATGAGCCTGCGCGGGCGGACGGCGCGTCCGGTGGTGCAACGGCTGCTGCTGACGTAGGCCTATGGACGCCGCAAGCGCTTGTGGCAGAACGCGCAGCGGAAGCTGTTGCGCACAAGATTGACCGCTCGGGCTATTTGACCATTACGGACCTTGCCACGCTTGATGCCTTTATTGCTGAGGCGCGTGAGGAAGGCGTTTTTGCCGTCGATACTGAAACGAGTGCGCTTGATGCGATGGCGGCGGATTTGGTGGGTGTGTCTCTTGCGGTGCGCCCGGGGCGCGCGTGTTATATTCCGCTGGCGCACCGTAGTGAAGGATCAGCAGATTTATTCGGCGGCAATGAATTGCTCGCAGGACAAATTCCGATCCGCGATGCGATTGCGCGGTTAAAGCCTTTGCTGGAGGACCGCTCGATTCTCAAAATCGGGCAGAACCTCAAATATGATTGGAATGTGTTAAAGCGCCACGGCATTGAAGTGGCGCCCTATGACGATACAATGTTGCTCTCTTACGTGCTCGACGCCGGACGCGGCAACCACGGCATGGATGAACTCGCAAGACGCCATTTAGGCCATGAGACGATTCCCTTTGCCGAAGTCGCAGGCTCCGGCAAAAACTTTATCGGATTTGCGCGCGTACCGCTCGATAAAGCCACCGCCTATGCCGCGGAAGATGCCGATGTCACCTTGCGTCTATGGCGCGTATTGAAGCCGCGCCTTGTCGCTGAACACATGACCAATGCCTATGAGACGCTGGAGCGTCCACTGGTCGATGTGCTCGCGCGGATGGAGCGGCGCGGCATTTCGATTGATCGGCAAATCCTCTCGCGTCTCTCGGGTGAATTTGCGCAGACCATGGCGCGGCTTGAAAGCGAAATTCACGCGCTCGCGGGCGAGAATTTCAATCTCGGTTCGCCCAAACAATTGGGCGATATTTTATTCGGCAAAATGGGTTTGCCGGGCGCCAAGAAAACCGCAACAGGCGCGTGGGCAACAGGCGCGCAAATTTTGGAAGATCTGGCCGATCAAGGCCATGAATTGCCGCGGCAGATTTTGAATTGGCGGCAACTCTCCAAGTTAAAATCCACCTATACGGATGCGCTGCCAAATTTTGTGAACAAAGAAACAGGACGCGTGCACACTTCGTTTTCGCTTGCGGCCACAACGACGGGGCGCTTGGCGTCATCCGAGCCGAATATTCAAAACATTCCGGTGCGCAACGAAGAGGGGCGCAAAATCCGTGCGGCCTTTATTGCAACGCCGGGGAATAAATTGATCTCCGCCGATTACTCGCAGATTGAGCTTCGCGTGTTGGCGCATATGGCGCATATTCCGCAGCTCACCAAAGCTTTTGCGGATGGCATTGATATTCACGCGATGACAGCGTCTGAAATGTTCGGCGTGCCGGTTGAAGGCATGGACCCGATGGTGCGTCGTCGGGCGAAGGCGATTAATTTCGGGATCATCTATGGCATCTCGGCGTTCGGCTTGGCCAATCAGCTCGGCATCGGGCGTGAGGAAGCGGGCGCCTATATCAAGAAATATTTTGAGCGTTTTCCCGGCATTAAAGATTATATGGAATCGACGAAAAAATTTGCGCGTGAACACGGCTATGTTGAAACCGTGTTTGGCAGGCATTGCCATTACCCGCAGATAGCATCATCCAATCCGAGCGAACGTGCCTTTAACGAACGCGCGGCGATTAATGCGCCCATTCAAGGCACAGCGGCTGATATTATCCGCCGCGCGATGATACGCATGGAAGATGCGCTGCATGCCGCCAAACTCAAAGCGGGCATGTTGCTGCAGGTGCATGACGAATTGATTTTCGAAGTGCCCGAAGACGAAATTGAGGCGACAATCAAAGTCGTCACCCGTGTAATGGTGGACGCCCCGCACCCGGCGGTGCAACTCACCGTGCCGCTACAAGTCGACGCTAGAGCGGCGTCCAATTGGGACGAGGCGCATTGAGTGATTTTCGCCGGCTAAATCGTCCTTAGTGTTTCTCCGCCGAAAGGCGATCTGTCCAAGCGAGCAGAAGGCCAGAGAAAACAAAGGTCATATGGATACCGACATACCAGCTTAGGTCACGATCGCTGACATTATGGATATCCATAAAACTCTTTAAAAGCTGGATACCGGAAATGGCGACAATCGAAGAAAGCAGTTTAAGTTTCAGGCCAGAAAAATCGATCTTCGCCATCCATTCAGGCCAATCGGGATGATCGTCAACATCGATTTTTGAAACGAAATTCTCGTATCCAGAAAATATGACAATGACGATGAGCGAACCGGTTAAAGTGAGATCAACCAGCGAAAGTACCGCGAGGATCACATCCGTCCCCTTTGCGTCACGCATGATCGATACGAAATGCAGCATTTCCTGGCCGCATTGGATCAGCAAGAAAAGAAGCGACACGACGAGGAACACATAAAACGGGGCAAGCAGCCAGCGGCTTGCAAAAAGAAAACGCTCGAGTATCCGTGAAATCATGGGCTGGGCATCCTATTCTGCGGCTACCGGCAGGCTAATCGGACAGCTCACGCTCGTACCACCCAAGCCGCAATAGCCGTTCGGGTTTTTGGCCAAATATTGCTGGTGATAGGTTTCGGCGAAATAGAAGGTTTCGGCGGGGATGATCTCCGTCGTAATCGCGCTATAGCCCGCTTGATCGAGCTTTTGCTGATACATGGCTTTTGAAGCCTCGGCTGCTGCCTGTTGCGCGGGCGAATAGGTGTAAATGCCCGAGCGATAGGTGGTGCCGACATCATTGCCCTGCCGCATGCCCTGCGTCGGGTCATGCGATTCCCAAAAGAGCTTCAAAAGCTCCTCATAGGTGACGCGTGCCGGATCAAACACCACGAGCACGACTTCATTATGCCCGGTGAGCCCTGTGCAGGTTTCCTCATAGGTCGGGTTGGGCGTAATGCCAGCGGAATAGCCCGCGGCCGTTACATAAACGCCCGGCATCTGCCAGAATTTGCGCTCCGCACCCCAAAAACAGCCCAAACCGAACATGGCCGTCTCAAATCCAGCAGGATAGGGGCTTTTGAGCGGATTTCCGTTCACAAAATGGGTCGAAGCCGTGGGAAGCGGGGTGGAGCGGCCCGGCAAAGCCTCTTCAACCGTGGGCATGCGGGGCGATTTGCGAAAGCTGAACATGCGGTTTCTCCGGTTCGGGCGGGACTGTCCCCTATGTAGGCACGAATAAATCCGGTTGCCAGCCCCTATTCGAGCCGAAATGGTTGCAAGCCGTTCAGTTCAGTTTATAAGAGCGCGAGTTTTCCGCGGTGCCGTAATCGTCACCAACGACGGAGGGGTGGCCGAGTGGTTTAAGGCGCACGCCTGGAAAGTGTGTATACGGGAAACCGTATCGCGGGTTCGAATCCCGCCTCCTCCGCCAGAAACGCTTTTAAACCATTGATATTATTAGTTATTTATTGAAATGATATTTTAACCCCTCTTTTAACCCACCCAACATGATCCAGCGGAAACGCTGAACTTTAAATCGACGCGCGCAACTTAACGCCATAGGTGCCCAAAAAAGGCTCCAAATGCTTAAATTCCAAGGTGGGAATAACTCCCGTGGCGCCCGAAAAATCTTCGCTCGTGGAATAACGACTTGGTGTGACGATTACCTCTAATCCGGCGCCGCGCGCGGCAAGGATGCCGTTGCGTGTGTCCTCAAAGGCGAGGCAGGAGGATGGCGATAGACCCAAACGCTCAAGGGCCAATTGATAGACTTCTGGATCGGGCTTTTTAACGGTCACATCTTCGCCCGTACACATGGCTTGAAACCAGCCGCGAGCATCCGTGCCTAACGTGACATCCAAAAGCGTTTGAATATTTTCGCGGCTGGTTGTCGTGGCGATTGCCAATTTAAGTCCCGTTGCGCGCGCAAAACGAATAAGCGTTTCAACGCCGGGACGAAGGGGCAAAGCGCCTGCGCGTAACATTTCATTATAAAGCGCTGTCTTGCGCCGATGCAGTGGTGCCGGGTCAATGGTGGTAACACCGATGAATTTGGCATGCGCCAGGATACGTTCTTTGCCACCCGTTACTTTGAGCAAATTCTCGTAATCATCTTCTGTCCAATGCCAATTCAATCCGGCTTCCGAAAAGGCTTGGTTAAACGCTGCGCGGTGCAATTCTTCGGTTTCGGCGAGCGTACCATCGACATCAAAAATAAATGCTTCAAGCGCCATCGCTTAGAGGCTCCAACCACGGCGGATGAGCGCTGCGCGTAAGTGACCGAGATGATCAATCACGTCATCGGCGCCAAGTTCATCGACGGGAATGGTTGTGTAGCCGCCGCGCACCAAAATCACCGGAATACCCGCATTGCGTGCCGCTTTGACATCAATGCCGCTATCACCCACCATAACCGTATCCAATGCGCTCCCTTTTGCGTTTTTCATCGCGTTCAACAGCATATCGGGCGCGGGCTTTTTTGGCAGATGATCTTCAGCGCCCTGAACCGCGTGAAGAAAGGGCGTAAGCCGATAATGATCAATAATTTGTCGCGTAAGATGGCCCGGCTTATTTGATACAACAGCAGTACGAATGCCTTCACCGTAAAATGATTCCAAAGCATCACGCGCATGAGGCAGAACGAATGTTTCAACGGTCAACGCGTCATCGTAAAGCCGGTTCATCAACGCGGCCTCTGTGGCAAGACGCTCTGGCGGCAAGACAACGCCACGCACGGCAAAGGCTTTTTCAACAAGGCGAACAACGCCTTCGCCAATCAGCATTCCAACTTCCGGAACACTTAATGCATCTAATCCCGCGCCATTCAGCACTTGATTGAGGGCAGCGGCAATATCGGGTGCGGAGTCAATTAAGGTTCCATCAAGATCAAAGAGAAGCGTTGGCATATTGATCAATATTCCTTAACGCGCCGCTGCATCAGCAACCGAACGGATGGCCGCACTATTATTTGCATAATGAGACGGCCCACCCCTGAATACTGCTGAACCTGCGACAAGCCCATCTGCACCTGCTTTCACAACGGCTTCAACCTCGCCGCCCTGTTTGGAAAAATCGGTCGAAAGGGCGGAAGGAGCGATGAGGGTTTTACCGGTCATGCGAAATGCTTTCTTGCGGTTTAGTTTGCTTTGGCTTCGATGCCGCCCGAAAATACACGGCTCGCCGCAATATCTTCTGCCACAATGGTCGATAGAGCATCGGCGTCTAACGGCCCGTTCGAGGCCGTGAACAAGCGATTTGCCTGTCTTAGCCTCGCGCGGTCAAGTGCATTGCGGATCGAGCGGGCATTGGCGAAGTGTGGTTGCTGGCGGCGTTTATCAATATAGGACGCCATAATGGCGCGTGCCTCAGCATCAAAATGATAATTTTGTTTGGCGAGCATTGTTTCTGAAATGGTCAATAATTCCTCATTGCCATAATCAGGAAAATCAATGTGATGCGCAATGCGTGAGCGGAAGCCGGGATTCGATTGGAAGAACATTTCCATCCGGTCTGCATAACCTGCAAGGATAACCACAAGATCCTCGCGGTTGTTTTCCATCACCTGCAAGAGAATCTCGATCGCTTCTTGGCCGTAGTCGCGTTCATTATCGGGCCGATAGAGATAATAGGCCTCGTCAATAAACAAGACGCCACCCATAGCGCGCTTGAGGACCTCTTTGGTTTTTGGTGCTGTGTGGCCGATATATTGGCCAACAAGATCATCGCGCGTAACCGATACGAGATGGCCTTTGCGGATATAGCCCAAGCGATGCAGTATGTTTGCCATACGCAAGGCAAGGGTCGTTTTACCTGTACCGGGATTACCCGTGAAGCTCATATGCAGCGTCGGCGGCTCATGCGAGAGGCCCATGCTTTTGCGCGCGCGTTCGACAATCAGCAGCGCTGCGATTTCACGCAAGCGCTGTTTGACGGGCTGTAGGCCGACAAGTTCGTTCTCGAGTTCGTTGAGGATGTCGGCTACGCCCGAGGCTTCGTATTCCGCTTTAAGGTCTACCGTTAGGGGTATCGAAGCTTGTTCACTCATGGCCGTCATCCTCTCAGATTATGCGGTACTTAAACCGCTTTTTGCCAGGAATAGCTTTGTGTACGGCCGCGCACATCGGTGCGGGTCATCACATAGTGGGCTTCCTTGGTCGGGCGGTTGACGATGAACGACATACGAACCGTTTCAAAGCCGCGTGTCGAGTCAAACGCGTTGATGCGGATATAGCTTTGCGAATGCGCTTTGCGGCACTCGTCCAACTCCATCATCGCACCCTTCGGGTCCTTAAGGTCGAACATGGGCAGGCCCCACATGTCCCAATAGGTGTTACGGGGATGCGGATCATCGGTATATTCGATGCCGATGGCCCATTCGTTTTTGAGGCAATATTCGAGCTGGGCCGAAATCTGCTCGTCGGTGAGATCGGGCAGGAAGGAGAAACAGCCTTGGGTAATACGCATGGTTAAATTTCCTTTGCTGTTGGCGATTACATGACGCCAAGCGTCGGGACGAAGTCCGACGTGTCGGTTGATTCATAGTTGAAGGTGATATTGCCCCAGGTATCGAGTGCTGCTTCCAATGGCTTGCACCATTTGGCTGCGGCGCGGAGAATCTCTGGCCCTTCATTCTTGATGTCGCGGCCTTCATTGCGCGCGAGCACCATGGCTTCCAGCGCCACGCGATTGGCTTGAGCGCCTGCTTGAATGCCCATCGGATGGCCGATGGTGCCGCCACCAAATTGCAGCACAACATCATCCCCGAAGAGATCGAGCAATTGATGCATCTGCCCGGCGTGAATACCACCAGACGCCACAGGCATAACCTTTTTCAAATCGGCCCAATCTTGCTCGAAGAAGATACCGCGCTGCAGATCGACTTCGTTCTTCAATTCGCGGCAGACATTGTAATAGCCTTGCACGGTCATCGGATCGCCTTCGAGCTTGCCGACGGCAGTGCCTGTGTGAAGGTGGTCCACGCCCGCAAGGCGCAGCCATTTCGCAATCACGCGGAAAGAAATGCCATGGTTCTTCTGACGCGTATAGGTACCATGACCGGCGCGGTGCATGTGTAAGATCATATCATTGTTGCGGCACCATTCGGCGATGGATTGTGTAGCCGTCCAACCAATGATCAAGTCAACCATCACGATGACGGAGCCAAGCTCTTTGGCAAATTCTGCGCGACGATACATTTCTTCCATCGTGCCCGCGGTGATGTTGAGGTAATGCCCCTTCACTTCGCCCGTTTCGGCGGATGCCTTGTTGACGGCTTCCATGCAATAAAGGAAGCGGTCGCGATAGCTCATGAAAGGTTGCGAGTTGATGTTCTCGTCATCCTTCATGAAATCCAAGCCGCCCTTGAGGCCTTCATAGACAACGCGGCCATAATTCTTGCCCGAGAGGCCGAGTTTTGGCTTGGTGGTGGCGCCCAGTAAAGGCTTGCCGAATTTATCGAGACGCTCGCGCTCGACAACGATTCCCGTTGGTGGACCTTTGAAGGTTTTTACATAAGCCACAGGCAAGCGCATATCTTCAAGACGTGCGGCTTTGAGTGGCTTGAAGGAGAAGACGTTACCGATGATCGAGGCGGTGAGGTTGGCAATGGAGCCTTCTTCAAACAAAATGAGATCATAGGCGACATAGCAGAAATATTGACCCGGTTGGCCCGGAACCGGATCAACGCGATAGGCTTTCGCACGATATTGATCAGCGGCGGTTAGACGATCCGTCCACACAACGGTCCATGTGGCGGTCGAGCTTTCGCCAGCAACGGCAGCGGCAGCTTCAATCGGGTCAACACCATCTTGTGGGGTGATACGAAACAGCGCGATGAGGTCTGTGTCTTTTGGAACATAATCTCCGTTCCAGTAACCCATTTGTGCATATTTCAATACGCCTGCGCGATAACGTTCTTTACCACGTAGTTCGGATTTTCCAGTATCATTCATGATTACAATCCTTTTAGAAAAAAATTTAAATTAAGCCGCTTTTGCGACAGATGCTTTTGGTGAAAGTTCGCCCTTGGCATAACGCTTTGCCATTTCGCTCATCGGGATCACTTTGATTTTCGAGCCGTGGCCTGCGGTGCCGAAGGCCTCAAAACGGTCACGGCACACTTTGGCCATCGCATCCATGGCAGGCTTTAAGAATTTGCGCGGATCAAATTCTGATTTGCTCGTATTGGCGATACGCCGGAACTCTGCCGTGCTCGCCAAACGCAAATCGGTATCGATATTAATCTTGCGTACGCCGAACTTAATACCACGGACGATTTCTTCAACCGGAACGCCATAGGTCTCGCGCATTTCTCCGCCATTGGCGTTGAATACGGCTTGCCATTCCTCAGGTACGGAAGATGAGCCGTGCATCACAATATGCGTGTTGGGAATACGCGCATGGATCTTTTCGATCACATCCATCGCCAGCACATCACCTGTTGGCTTGCGCGTGAATTTATACGCGCCATGGCTTGTGCCAATGGCAACGGCCAAGGCATCAACGCCGGTTTCTGCAACAAAGCGAGCCGCTTCTTCGGGATCGGTCAGCAACATGGAACGGTCGAGCTTTCCCTCAAAGCCATGACCATCTTCTGCCTCGCCATGGCCTGATTCAAGCGAACCCAAGCAACCGAGTTCACCTTCAACGGAAGCACCAACCATGTGAGCCAAGCGCGAGACTTCACCGGTGATGGCGACGTTATAGGTGTAATCGGCTGGCGTCTTGGCATCCTCCTTCAACGATCCATCCATCATCACCGAGGTGAAACCGCTTTGAATGGCCGAGAGACAGGTGGCAACATTATTGCCATGGTCTTGGTGGATGCAGACGGGAATGGTTGGATACATGAGTTCCAATGCTTCCATCATCTTTGCAAGCATAATGTCATTGGCGTAAGAACGAGCACCACGCGAGGCTTGAATGATGACGGGTGCATCAGTGGCTTTTGCCGCCTCCATAATGGCCAAGCCTTGTTCCATATTGTTGATGTTGAAGGCGGGCACGCCATAGCTGTGTTCGGCTGCGTGATCGAGCAATTGCCGCAATGTGATTCTGGCCATTTAAACTTGTCCTCTTCTAGGAGCGTTTCCGGTTAAGCGTTTTGGTATGCTTTTATCGTTCTTATGCGTGAGTGCTGACGCGCAGCGCTGTATCGGCCACAGCTTCCGCTGTAATGCCAAAATGCCGATAGAGATCTTCCGCCGGTGCAGAAGCACCAAAACTGTTCATGCCAACGAAAGCGCCGCGATCACCGATCCAACGATCCCATCCCAAGCGCGCCGCGGCCTCAACAGCCACCCGCGGTGCGGAGCCGAGCGTCTTGGCACGATAGTCTTCACTTTGGGCTTCAAATGCTTCCCAGCAGGGCATTGAGACGACCGCAGCCTGCACGCCTTTTGCCGAAAGAAGATCCGCAGCGGCAACGGCCACCTGTACTTCGGAGCCTGTTGCAAGAAGCGTTACATCGCGTTTACCGCTCGCTTCCCGCAAAACATAAGCGCCTTTGGCAACGAGATTTTCGCGTGCTGCTTTCTCGCGCTGCATTGGAAGGGCCTGACGCGATAAAACGAGCACTGACGGTGTCGATGTCGCATCAAGGGCAGCCTGCCATGCTTCCGCCGTTTCAACAATATCGGAAGGACGGAAGACATTGATGTTTGGCATGGCCCGCAACATTGCGAGGTGCTCAATGGGTTGATGGGTTGGGCCATCTTCGCCCAAGCCAATCGAATCATGAGTCATCACGTAGATCACGCGTTGGCCCATCAAGGCTGAAAGACGCATCGCACCTTTCGCATAATCGGCGAAGCACAAAAATGTCCCGCCATAGGGCACAAAGCCGCCATGCAATGCGATACCATTCATGGCGGCAGCCATGCCATGCTCGCGAATGCCGTAATGGATATAGCGGCCTTTATAGCGGCCCGGACCAATAGACTCGAGGCCCTTGGTGACCGTAAGATTTGAATGGGTCAAATCGGCCGAACCACCAATGGTGAGTGTGCTGGCGTCATTGATGACGGCCAGTGCCATTTCTGAAGCTTTACGGGTCGCAACTTTTGTCGCTGCTGATTGATGCTCTTTAATGAAGGCGGAGAGCTTTTTGTGAACCGTGGCGCTAACATAGCCCGCAAGCATTGCTTCAAATCGATTGCGTTTGGCTGAAGCAGCCAAACGCTGTTCCCACGCCTGACGTGCCGCTGCGCCACGCTTGGCAACTTCACTCCATGATTCGTAAACAGGTTGCGGAATATTAAAGGGCTCATTAGTCCAGCCAATATGCGCGCGCGTGGCGGCAATCTCGGCTGCTCCTAAGGGCGCGCCATGGGTCTTTTCCGACCCTTGCATATTGGGAGCGCCTTTTCCGATCAGCGTATGGCAGGCAATGAGGCTTGGCTTTTTCGATTGCTTGGCTTTAGCAATCGCAGCCGCAACCGCTTCACGATCATGGCCATCGACCGATTGAACAGCCCAGCCTGCAGCCTTAAACCGCGTCTTTTGATCCATGGAGGTGGAAAGCGAAGTCGGCCCATCAATGGATATGCGGTTATCATCCCACAACACAATCAAACGATTGAGTTTAAGATGGCCAGCTAAATCAATCGCTTCATGGCTGATGCCTTCTTGCAAGCATCCATCACCCGCTATCACATAAGTGTAGTGATCAACGAGATCCTTGCCAAAACGCGCCGCCTTCATGCGCTCCGCAAGGACCATTCCAACCGCTGTCGCAATACCTTGTCCCAAGGGACCTGTCGTCGTTTCAATTCCCTCAGCATGGCCATATTCAGGATGGCCTGCCGTGCGGCTGCCGAGCTTGCGGAATTTTTTCAATTCCTCAATGCCCATATCCTTATAGCCAACAAGGTGATGGAGCGCATATTGCAACATCGACCCGTGACCAGCAGATAGAACAAAGCGATCTCGATCGGGCCAATGCGGGGCATGCGGGTCAATATTGATAAAGCGATTAAAGAGGACGGTGGCAACATCCGCCATGCCCATTGGCATGCCGGGATGGCCGGAATTGGCGGCTTGCACCGCATCCATCGCAAGCGCGCGTATGGCGTTGGCCATGATGTGTTCAGGCGCGAGCGATGCTGCCCCTTGGAGAGTGTGCTGGTTCATCAGAGTTACCTTTTCGATCAAGAGGTGCGGCGCTTGATATCAAGCAATTTGTTGATCAAGGGCGTGAAGATAAGCTGCATTGCAATATCAAGCTTATCACCACCGCAAACGATCGAGTTGGCGCGTGACATCCATGATCCGCCGAGCATTGAAAGCAGATAAGGAAAATCGATACCGCGCGGATTGGCGAACCGGATCACGAGCATGGATTCAGCAGGCGTTGGAATCCAGCGTGCGATAAAGGGATTGGATGTATCCACCGTGGGAACACGCTGGAAGTTAATATCGGTATGGGAGAATTGCGGACAAATATAGCGCGCATAATCTGGCATACGCCGTAAAATTGTATCGGTTACTGCTTCTGTGGAATAGCCGCGCATGGATTTGTCACGATGGATTTTTTGAATCCATTCCAGATTGATGACGGGCACCACACCGATTTTTAAATCAACATGTTTGGCGATATTGACATTATCGGTCACTGCGCAACCATGCAGCCCTTCATAAAAGAGCAGATCGGATTCAGGCATATCCTTCCAATCGGTGAATGTGCCGGGAGGGGAGCCATATAGTTCTGCCTCGCCATCATCATGCACATAATGACGCGTTTTTCCGGTGCCGGATTTGCCATAGCTTTCAAAAACCGATTGAAGAATTTCAAGCTCATTCGCTTCCGGATTAAAATGCGTGAAATGCGAATTTCCGCCTGCCTCTTCTTCTGCTACTTTTTTCTTCATCGCATTGCGATCATAGCGGTGAAATGCATCGCCTTCGATAAACGCAGCCGTTACTTTTTCACGCAAGAAAATTTTCGAGAACGTATCTTTAACTGTTGTCGTTCCGGCGCCAGAGGATCCGGTGATGGCGATAATGGGATGACTGCGCGACATAGTTTAGTCCTTAAGAGCGGAAGAGGCCACGATTGCCAAAAAGTGGATGACGACTTGCAATAGCTGATGGATCTGAATGATAGCGCGCGATTTTTGTTACTTCCCGACGTGCCCCAAAAATAAGGGGTGTGCGCTGATGCAAAGTCGCCGGTTTGATATCTAGGATTCGATGTTCGCCATTAATTGCGCTTCCTCCGGCCTGCTCCATAAGCATTGCAACGGGATTGGCCTCATAGACCAAACGCAAACGGCCTAAGCCATATCCTTTTCGATTATCGCGCGGATAGATGAAGATGCCGCCGCGGATCATAATGCGGTAGGCTTCTGCCACCAGCGAAGCGATCCAGCGCATATTGAAATCTTTTTCGCGCGGCCCTGTCATGCCGGAGAGGCAATCATCAATATAAAGGCGCATCGTATCGTCCCAATGACGATAATTCGACATATTGACCGCAAACTCCTTAGCATCGTGATCGATCGTCACCGAATCATATGCCTTTAAGAACAATCCACGTCGCTCGGAATAAACAAACAGGGACGTGCCTTGGCCGACCGTTAACGCCAGCGTCAATTGCGGCCCATAAACGAAAAATCCCGCCGCAAGCTGAACTGCTCCCGGCTGCAGAAAGGTTTCTTCTGCATCGCCCAAACTTGGAAGAACCGAAAAGATTGTACCGATAGAAATGTTGGTATCAATATTGGATGAGCCGTCGAGGGGATCAATGGCTACCGAGATAGGGCTGCCTTCGCGAATAGTGATAGGGTTGGCTTGCTCCTCGGAGGCATAATACGCAGCGCCTGCTTCACGTGCGGCATTGATGAACAGATGATCGGCATGAACATCTAGCGCCTTCTGGTCGTCCCCATCCGCATTGTTGGAGGCAAGCGTTGCGCCAAAGGCCGCGCCCAATGCGCCTTCATTAATCGCAAGCCGCAATTCGGCCGCGACATCCGCGAACCGCTCAACGAGCGCCGCAACGGACAGCCGAACCGTATCGCCGTCGGCCAAATTGGCCGTTAAAAATTCTTTGAGGGGCATTCCCTTCATCACGTCCTCCTGGCTGCGCGCCTGCCTATTTTTTGGCAATTTGCGTCGACCGAGGCTGACTTTCTTTATTTTTTAGAATTAGTAAATTTTATAATATTTACAATTAAGATAAATTTTTTTAACTTTAAAAGATGAAGAACGTCACCCTCCGCCAACTCCATTCGATCCTCGCGATCCGGCGAACGGGTAAGATTTCGACCGCAGCGGAGCAAATTGGCCTTACCGGCCCGGCAGTTACCCTGCAACTTCAACAGCTTGAGGACCAGACGGGCGTTTCCCTGTTCGATCGGGGCCGGAGCGGATTGCGTCCCACCACGGCCGGGGAGGCCGCCCTTCGGGCCGCCCAAGATATCGAAGTGAGGCTTCGGCAACTCTTCGAGGAAATCGAGATGATTAGCGAGGCGAATGCCGGTCAACTGCGCATTGGCGCCGTTTCGACCGCCAAATATTTTGCCCCTACCTTGATGGCCGTGTTCAGGGATCTACATCCACGCGTCAATATTTCGTTGACGGTCGGAAACCGTGGCGCAGTTATTGAGGCCTTGCGGGACTATGATGTCGATATCGCGCTTATGGGCCGTCCGCCGAGAGATTTCAGCGTAAGGGCGCAAGTGTTCGGGGATCATCCTCTCGTCATTATTGCGCCTCCCGGTCATCCTCTTGCTACACGGGATAATATTTCAAAAGACGATTTGTTGACGGAGACCTTTTTGGTGCGTGAGGTAGGCTCTGGGACGCGATCCTCGCTCGACATTTTTATGAGTGATGTGCCTGGATGGATAGAGCGCCGCCATGCTGAAATGACCTCCAATGAAACGATTAAACAAGCCGTGATGGCGGGGATCGGCATTGCCTTTATTTCCGCCCATACGATTGCAATGGAGCTTGAACTTGGACGGCTGGTTATATTGGATGTTATTGGGATGCCCATCAGGCGACAATGGTATTCGGTAAGCCGTAGCGATCGATCGATGAGTCCGGCCATGGCTTCATTCAACCAATTTCTGGTTGAGCAGGCAGCACGACATCTTCCCTTTATTCGGACGATCTATTCGGAAACGTGATTGCCATTTTTGGCGATCATTTGGCCTTATCTTGACCTTTTATGATGTTGATCGAAAATCAATCGCTTGGATCCGGTCTTCCGTTTGTTGGACCGCTGACGAAACTGCGAATAATGCTGCGATTGATGTCGATCGTCGCTATAACGCCCGATAACCCTTCCAAGGCTAGTGGCCTTCCGCCCGCTCACCCGGAATAGCGGGTTCAAATTAAGTCGTTGTGATTTCGGGCCTAGTGGAATATTGAAACGCATCATAAGACGAGGTGGAGCGCTTTTTGCGAGTGGACGCCGCCTTCGCTCACATTTTTGCGCTTTATAAGGCTGCCTTCATACATGACTTCCCTTTCTGAGACTTCGCCCGCGGCCATGGCTGCCATTCACTCTGCTTTGGCCTCAGCTTTGGCCAAACAAGGCTATGAGACGCTGACACCGGTGCAAACGGCCGTGTTGGAAGCGGATGCGGAGGGGCATGATCTGCTGGTTTCGGCACAAACCGGCTCGGGCAAGACGGTGGCGTTCGGGCTGGCGATTGCGCCGACCTTGCTCGGCAAGGCACAGAAATTTCCACCAAAGGGTAGGCCTTTGGGTCTCATTATTGCGCCAACGCGCGAATTGGCGTTGCAGGTGCAGCGCGAACTTGGCTGGCTTTATGCCGATGCCGGCGTTGTGACGACCTCCTGTGTCGGCGGCATGGATATGCAGAAAGAGCGCCGCGCTTTGCAGCAGGGTGCGCATCTTGTGGTGGGTACGCCCGGCCGCTTGCGGGATCATATTACCCGCGGATCGCTTGATCTGACTGACCTGCGTGCTGTTGTTCTTGATGAAGCCGATGAGATGCTTGATCTCGGCTTCCGTGAAGACCTCGAATTTATTTTGGCCGCAACGCCTGAAGAGCGGCGTACCTTGATGTTTTCGGCAACGCTTCCTCGCTCGATTGCCGAGCTTGCCAAGACCTATCAACGCGATGCTTTGCGGTTAACCGCCAATGCGGCGAGCGAGCGTCATGCCGATATCGAATATCAGATGGTGGTTGCCCAATCGCATGAGCGCGAAAACGCGATCATTAACACGCTCCTCTATTTTGATAGTGGCAGCGCGATTGTGTTTTGCCACACGCGTGAAGCGGTGAAGCAACTCACCACGCGGCTTGCGGATCGTGGATTCGCGGTTGTGACATTATCGGGCGAACTCTCGCAATCGGAACGTACCAATGCGCTGCAAGCGATGCGCGATGGCCGCGCACGCGTATGCGTGGCAACCGATGTCGCCGCGCGCGGAATCGATTTGCCTAATCTCGATCTTGTTATCCATGCCGATGTACCCTCAAAGCCTGACACACTCTTGCATCGCTCGGGCCGTACGGGTCGCGCGGGACGTAAAGGCGTGTGTGTGTTGGTTGTGCCTGTGCGGCGTTATTCGGCCGCGCTTCGTGTGCTCGACATTGCCAATGTAACGGCGATTGCGCGCGGTGCTCCAACGGCCAAAGAAATTGATACCCGCAATCGCGCGCATATTTTGGAAACGGCAGCAGCAGCACCCATGCCCGAAGCGAATGAGCAGGACATGGTGGGTGAACTGCTTTCGCGTATGTCGCCTGAACAATTGGCCGCTGCTTATTTGCGTCAGCAATATCAAACACGGCCACCTGCTGAATATATTTCCGAAACGCCCTTGCCCGATCGCTCTAGCAGGCCGCGTGACAGAGATCGCGATACCACGCGTGCGCCACGCGAACGAGGTGGCAATGAGCGGCCACGGGACATGGAGCGCGGCCGCGAAGATATGTCGGGCGCCGGCTGGTTTACTTTGTCGCTCGGCCGTAAACATCGCGCCGATCCAAAATGGCTCTTGCCGATGATTTGCAAGGCAGGCGGCGTTACCAAGCGCGATGTCGGCTCGATCAAAATTTCTGATGGTGAAACACGGTTTGAAATCACCGCTCAAAAGGTAGATGAATTTGCCGCCAAAGTGGCGAGGGACGGCAGTGGCGAGAAGGGTGTGATTATTGCGCCTGCCAATGGACGTCCGAGCGAAGCGCGTTCTGCGATACCGAGCGCCTATCCGGCACGTCCACCGCGTCAACGCTCTGCTGAGCCAAGACGTTCGGAGGAGCGGCCTGTGGAGCCGAGGCCATCAAAGCCACAACCTCACGCCGATAAGGGCCCACGTCTCAAGATCCGCTCCGATCGGGGCGAAAAGCTTGATCATGTGCCAGAAGCTGCGCCACCAAAAGAGCGCCCGCATCAGCCTGCGCGTCTCACGCGCCCTTGGAACAAAGATAAGCCAAAGGCAGGGGGCGAAACACGATCGAATGAGGGGCGTGAACGCCGCCCGAATAACACTGAAGCACGCAAGCCCGGTGTGAAGCCTTGGAAAGGCTCGGCCCCTAAACGCGGCGGCAAGTGACAAGCTTGAGCGGCGTTGGTGAATCGTGGATGAAAGCCCATGCTTTTAATCCTCTATGATGGTGAGTGTCCTTTCTGTAGCCATTATGTGCAGCGCCTGCATGTGCAGGCGCATTGCGGCGAGGTGAAGCTCATTGATGCGCGGCTAAACGATGCTACCGCGCAATTTTATTGGCAGCAGGGCTATGATCTCGATGAGGGTATGATCGCGCTGTGGGATGATCGGGTTTATTATGGCGCGGATGCCGTAAACGTGTTGGCGCAGCTTGCTGATCCGGATGATGTGTTTAATCGTTTGCATCGCTGGCTTACGGCGCAGCCGAAAATGGCACGATTGTTTTATCCTCTCTTTAAACGCGCCCGCCGATTAGCTTTGGCGTTGAAGGGAAGCGGGCCGCTTGTTCGATACTGAGTTCAGGCCAGATGGATCGCGGCGAATATCAATGCGGGATAGGTGGCAAGCCACGCAAAGAAAAAGCGGTTAAGGCCAAAAAACCAAAAGACGAGAAAATGAAAAACGATTCCGATGCCGCAATAAAGCAGCATCAAAACAGGATTTAGAAAAGCGATGGGAATGGCGGTTTCCCATAG
>JAPJMW010000135.1 GCA_026461505.1 Beijerinckiaceae bacterium | reverse complement strand
TGAAGTCGGCTTTGATGCGTGGCAATTGGGATGGAACCAAGCTTTTCATCGATAAAGGCCGTGACTGGATCGTCAATGAAATGAAGGCTTCCGGCCTTCGCGGTCGTGGTGGAGCGGGCTTCCCGACGGGTCTTAAATGGTCGTTTATGCCGAAAGTGTCGGATGGTCGTCCGCATTATCTCGTCGTGAACGCCGATGAATCCGAGCCTGGCACGTGTAAAGACCGTGAAATTATGCGGCATGACCCGCATTTGCTCGTGGAAGGCTGTTTGCTCGCGTCCTTCGCTATGGGCGCAAATGCCTGCTACATCTATGTCCGCGGTGAATATATTGCCGAGCGCGTAGCGCTGCAAAAAGCGGTTGATGAGGCTTATGAGGCTAAGCTGATCGGCAAGGACAATGTGCATGGTTGGCCGTTTGATCTCTACGTTCATCATGGCGCTGGCGCGTATATTTGTGGCGAAGAAACGGCGCTGCTCGAGAGCCTTGAAGGCAAAAAGGGGCAGCCGCGTTTGAAGCCGCCATTTCCGGCTAATATGGGCCTTTATGGCAACCCGACGACTGTTAACAATGTCGAGTCGATTGCTGTGTCAGGTACGATTTTGCGCCGTGGCGCGGGTTGGTTTTCCTCGCTCGGTAATCCGAACAATGTCGGCACCAAGCTCTTCTGCATTTCCGGCCATGTGAACACGCCGTGCAATGTCGAAGAAGTCATGGGTATTACCTTCCGTGAATTGATCGATCGCCATTGCGGCGGTGTTCGCGGCGGTTGGGACAATCTGAAGGCGGTTATTCCGGGCGGCTCGTCGGTTCGTATGGTGCCTGCCGAGCAGATCATCGATACGCCGATGGATTTCGACAGCCTCTCGAAGCTGCGCTCCGGTCTTGGCACTGCGGCCGTGATCGTGATGGACAAGTCGACGGATATTATTCGGGCGATTGCGCGTCTCTCCGCTTTCTACAAACATGAGAGCTGTGGCCAATGCACGCCGTGCCGCGAAGGCACAGGCTGGATGTGGCGTGTCATGATGCGTATGGCGGAAGGCCGCGCGCAGAAGCGTGAAATCGATATGTTGCTCGAAGTCACCAAACAGGTCGAAGGCCACACGATTTGTGCGTTGGGTGATGCGGCGGCTTGGCCTATTCAGGGCCTTATTGCGCATTTCCGGCATGAAATTGAAGAACGGATTGATCAGTATTCGGCCAATCCGCATTCCGACCCCGTTCGCATGATGGCAGCGGAGTAAGAGGACGTCATGAGCAAGATCATCATCGACGGCACCGAGATTGACGTTCCAGCCGATTACACGCTGTTGCAAGCGTGTGAGGCGGCGGGCGCTGAAGTGCCACGTTTCTGCTTCCATGAGCGGCTATCGATTGCTGGCAATTGCCGCATGTGCCTCGTTGAAGTGAAGGGTGGTCCACCCAAGCCGACGGCGTCTTGCGCGATGAATGTGCGTGATCTGCGCCCGGGCCCGAATGGCGAGCCGCCTGTGGTACTCACTACGTCTCCGATGGTCAAAAAAGCACGCGAAGGCGTGATGGAATTTTTGCTGATCAATCATCCGCTCGATTGCCCGATTTGCGATCAGGGCGGCGAGTGCGATTTGCAGGATCAGTCGATGGCCTATGGCATCGATACCTCGCGTTATCAGGAAAACAAGCGCGCGGTGGAAGACAAGCATATTGGTCCACTGGTGAAGACAACAATGACGCGCTGCATCCAGTGCACGCGCTGCGTTCGGTTCTCAACTGAGGTGGCAGGTGTTACCGATCTGGGCTTGATTGGTCGCGGTGAGGATGTGGAGATTACCTCCTATCTCGAAGCTGCTATGACGAGCGAGTTACAGGGTAACATCATCGATCTCTGCCCCGTTGGTGCTCTTACCTCCAAGCCTTACGAATTTAAAGCGCGTCCTTGGGAATTAACCAAGACGGAATCGATTGACGTGATGGATGCAGTAGGATCTGCCACGCGTATTGATAGCCGAGGCAATGAAGTGATGCGCGTGATGCCGCGCCTTAATGAAGCTGTGAATGAGGAATGGATCTCGGACAAAGCGCGTTTCATTTTCGACGGTCTTAAGACGCAGCGTCTTGATCGCCCATATCTACGGCTGAATGGCAAGCTGACGCCGGTCAGCTGGCAAGAAGCATTTGCAGCGATTGCCCAAAAAATGAAGGGCGTTGCACCGGAGCGGATTGGTGCATTAGCCGGTCAATTGGCAAGCGTTGAAGATATGTTTGCGCTTAAAGCGCTGATGGGTTCGCTCGGTTCTAAAAATATTGACGCGCGTTATCCTGGCTCACCGCTTCATCCGAAGCATGGCCGCAGCTCTTATCTTTTCAACTCCGGCATTGCTGGCATTGAAGAGGCTGATGCGATTTTGATTGTCGGCTCCAATCCGCGTCGCGAAGCGGCTGTGCTTAATGCACGTATTCGCAAGCGGTATTTGAAGGGTGGCGCAGCCATTGGCGTCGTGGGCGAGCAGGCGGATTTGACCTATCCCTACACCTATCTCGGTGCAGGCCCTGAAAGCCTAGCGGAAGCGGCTGCTAAGATTTTTGCCGGCAAAGAAAAGCCGATGCTGATCATTGGCCAAGGCGCTCTAAACCGCGCTGATGGCGAAGCGGTTTTCGCTTCGCTCGCTAAATTGGCGACAGACTCGAGCGTCGTTAAAGACGGCTGGAATGGCTTTAATGTTCTACACAATGAAGCTTCGCTCGTTGGTGCGCTCGATATCGGATTTGTGCCAGGTGAGGGTGGTTTAGACACCGCTCAGATGATCAAAGCCGGAGCGCTCGATGTGTTGTTCCTTTTGGGTGTTGATGAGGTCGAGGTGCCGGAAGGTGCCTTCGTGATCTATCAGGGCACCCATGGCGATAAGGGCGCGCATCGTGCGGATGTTATATTGCCTGGCGCAGCCTTCAGCGAAAAGTCTGGCCTTTATGTGAATACGGAAGGCCGTGTTCAATTGGCTAACCGTGCGATATTCGCACCGGGTGAGGCACGCGAAGATTGGTCGATCTTGCGCGCGCTTTCGGCGGCGTTGGGCAATGCTCTACCGTTTGACTCGCTCACCGCCCTTCGTAAGGCGCTTTATGAGGCGCATCCGCACTTTGTGGTTCTTGGCAGTGTAGCCGCCGCCGACACATCCTCGATTGCCACTTTGGCGAAATTGGTTGGTTCCTTGGGCAAGGATGGTTTCCATTCGCCGGTGAAGGATTTTCACCTCACGAATGCTGTTGCTCGAGCTTCTAAAATCATGGCCGATTGCTCGGCTCTGGCGTCATCGCGTCACGCGATGGCAGCGGAATAAGGAGAAGACGTTGGGTACGGACATCGCTTCTTACGGCTGGGCTTTGGCCTTGGGACTGACGCTTTTGAAAAGCGTCGTGCTCGTCGTTGCTCTGTTGATTTTTGTCGCCTTCATCCTGCTTGCTGATCGTAAGATTTGGGCGGCGGTGCAGCTGCGTAGGGGTCCGAATGTCGTCGGCCCGTTTGGTCTGTTCCAAAGCTTCGCCGATTTGCTGAAGTTTATGTTGAAGGAACCCACCATTCCGGCAGGCGCTAATAAAGGTGTGTTCCTTTTGGCGCCCTTGGTAACAACGACGCTGGCGCTCTCTGCATGGGCCGTAGTGCCTGTCATGGATGGTTGGGCGATTGCCAATATCAATGTCGGTGTTCTCTATATTTTCGCCATCTCGTCGCTTGGCGTTTATGGCGTCATTATGGGCGGGTGGGCTTCGAACTCGAAATATCCGTTTCTTGGCGCATTACGCTCTGCCGCGCAGATGGTTTCCTATGAAGTCTCGATTGGCTTCGTGATCATTACGGTTCTGCTCTGCGTTGGGTCATTGAACCTCTCGGATATCGTGAACGCGCAACATGGCAAATACGGACTGTTCGGCTGGTTCTGGTTGCCACTATTCCCGATGTTCATCATCTTCTTTATCTCGGCCTTGGCTGAAACGAACCGTCCGCCCTTCGATCTACCGGAAGCGGAGTCGGAACTCGTCGCGGGCTTTATGGTGGAATATGGCTCTACGCCTTATATGATGTTCATGCTGGGCGAGTATGTGGCCATTGTGACCATGTGCGCATTGACCACGATCCTGTTCTTGGGTGGATGGTTGCCACCTTTTGATGTCGCGCCTTTCACCTGGGTGCCTGGAGCCGTCTGGTTCATCATTAAGGTTTGTGCGGTATTCTTTATGTTTGCGATGGTGAAGGCTTTTGTGCCGCGCTATCGCTATGACCAGCTGATGCGTCTTGGTTGGAAATTGTTTTTGCCCATCTCGTTGTTCATGGTCGTTGTTGTAGCCGGTGTGTTGCAATATACGGGCTGGGCACCGGGGCATTGAGAGGATCACGACCATGAGACTGGATCAGGCCGCTAAATCCTTATTGTTGCGAGAGTTCATCTCGGCGTTCGCGCTGTCGATGCGCTATTTCTTCAAGCCAAAGGCAACGATCAACTATCCGTTCGAGAAGAACCCTGTTTCACCACGTTTCCGGGGTGAGCACGCGCTGCGTCGCTATCCAAACGGGGAAGAGCGCTGCATTGCGTGCAAATTGTGCGAAGCCATTTGCCCCGCGCAAGCGATTACCATTGAGGCTGGCCCGCGCCGCAATGATGGTACGCGCCGCACGACCCGTTACGATATCGATATGACGAAATGCATCTATTGCGGTTTCTGCCAAGAAGCCTGCCCGGTGGATGCGATCGTTGAAGGACCGAATTTCGAATTCGCGACCGAGACGCGTGAAGAATTGTTTTATGACAAGGAGCGCTTGTTAGAGAATGGTGCGCGTTGGGAGCGTGAGATTGCTCGCAATATCAAGCAGGATGCGCCGTACCGCTGATCGGCGTTTTGATTTTGGATTTTTCCGGCCTGGCCGGATCGCGTTGGGGACTTGAAAACATGAGCGCTGCTCAGGCCTTTTTTTATCTCTTCTCGGCCGTCTTGGTCGGGTCGGCCTTTATGGTGATCACCTCGCGCAATCCTGTGCATTCGGTGCTCTTTTTGATTTTGGCTTTTGTGAATGCAGCGGGTCTTTTCCTACTGATGGGCGCTGAGTTTTTGGCGATGATTTTGGTCGTGGTTTATGTGGGTGCCGTGGCCGTTCTGTTCCTTTTCGTGGTTATGATGCTCGACGTCGATTTCGCTGAATTGCGTCAAGGCTTTGCCAAGCATTTGCCGCTTGGCGTGTTGTTGGGTCTTTTGGTGTTTGGCGAATTGTTCTCGTTGGTGCTGACCTATTTCATGGCACCGAATGCGGTCGCCGCTGCCCCGAAGGCGTTAGACAATACAATGTCGAATACGGAAGCGCTGGGGCGCGTTCTTTATACCGACTATGTCTATTATTTCGAAGTTTCGGGTTTTATTCTACTTGTCGCCATGATCGGCGCGATTGTTCTCACTTTGCAGCATAAGACAGGTGTGAAGCGTCAGAATATTGCTGATCAGGTGGCACGCACCAAGGAAACGGCTATGGAAGTTCGTAAGGTTACGCCCGGCCACGGTCTTGGAGGGGAGTGAGAGAAATGATTGGTCTTTCGCAATATCTCACCGTTGCCGCCATTTTGTTTACGCTTGGCGTGTTGGGTATCTTCATTAACCGGAAGAATGTCATCGTTATCTTGATGTCGGTTGAGTTGATTTTGCTCTCCGTCAATATCAATTTCGTCGCTTTTTCGACCTTTGGCGGAACGTTGATTGGCCAGGTATTCGCTTTGCTCGTTTTAACGGTTGCGGCCGCCGAAGCCGCCATCGGGCTTGCTATTCTTGTCGTTTATTATCGCAATCGCGGATCCATCGCGGTTGAAGACATCAACATGATGAAGGGCTGAGCGGCTTAATCTCCGCGAGATATTCCATGATCCAGGCAATCGTCCTTTTCCCACTTCTTGGCTTCCTCATTGCGGGCCTGTTTGGTCGCGTCGTCGGGGCTCGCGCCAGCGAAATCGTGACAACGGGTTTGCTAATGGCATCCGCGGTTATGTCTTGGCTGGTGTTCATCAAGACGGGCTATGGCGAGGGTGGCAAGACTCTCGTCTTGGGTAATTGGTTTACCTCGGGCAATCTTTCCGTCGATTGGGCTTTTCGTGTTGATACGCTAACGGCAGTCATGCTCGTTGTTGTCAATTCGGTATCGGCACTCGTGCATCTATATTCCATTGGTTACATGAATGAGGATCCGTCACGCCCGCGGTTTTTTGCCTATCTGTCGCTCTTCACCTTTGCGATGTTGATGCTCGTCACGTCCGACAATTTGGTTCAGATGTTCTTCGGGTGGGAAGGTGTTGGATTAGCCTCATATTTGCTCATCGGATTCTGGTACGAAAAGCCCACGGCGGTAGCTGCAGCCATGAAAGCTTTTATTGTCAACCGTGTTGGCGATTTTGGATTTGCATTTGGCATTTTTGTCGTCTTCGTTTTGACGGGCTCTGTCTCCTATGATGCGGTATTTTCGCGCATTGGTGACTTGGCCGAATTGAAAGTGAATTTTCTTGGCATCGATTGGGATGCCATGACGATTATCTGCCTTCTGCTGTTTGTTGGTGCTATGGGCAAATCGGCGCAGTTTTTACTGCACACTTGGTTGCCGGATGCGATGGAAGGCCCGACACCAGTGTCTGCTTTGATCCATGCAGCAACCATGGTGACGGCCGGTGTATTTATGGTTGCACGTCTGTCGCCCTTGTTTGAGGCATCGCCTTCCGCCATGACGGTCGTGATGTTTGTCGGCGCAACGACGGCGTTTTTTGCTGCAACGATCGGCCTTGTTCAAAACGATATCAAGCGTGTGATTGCCTATTCAACCTGTTCGCAGCTTGGCTACATGTTCGTGGCGCTTGGCTCGGGTGCCTATGGCGCTGGTGTGTTTCACCTCTTCACCCATGCCTTCTTTAAGGCGTTGCTCTTTTTAGGCGCTGGTTCCGTGATCCATGCGATGCATCACGAGCAAGACATCCGCAATATGGGCGGCTTGTTTAAAAAGATCCCGCTGACGGGCACGATGATGGCGATTGGTACGCTTGCTCTTACGGGCTTTCCGATGACCGCAGGGTTCTTCTCGAAAGATGCAATTATTGAAGCAGCTTTTGCTTCGCACTCCGTTGCACAGAGCTATGCGTTTATTCTGCTGGTTCTGGCCGCAGGTATGACGAGCTTCTATTCGTGGCGTCTGTTTTTCCTTACCTTCCTCGGTAAGCCCCGTTGGGGCCATGAGGCGCATGCCCATGATCACGATCATCATGCGCATGCTCATGGTGATCATGATCACGATCACGGCCATTCGCATGAACCGCATGAATCGCCATTGGTGATGACGATCCCTTTGATCCTTTTAGGTGCAGGCGCTTTGTTAGCAGGTATCGTTTTTGCCCCAGCCTTTATCGGCGAAGGCTACAACGAATTTTGGAAGGGGGCGCTCTTCACATCGGAGCATAACCACATCCTTCATACGATGCACGAAGTGCCGGAATGGGTGAAACAATCCCCCTTCATCATGATGGTCGGCGGGTTCGCATTGGCCTGGGTGTTTTATATAGGCAAGCCGGAATGGCCATCTCAACTCGCTGCAAGCCAGCCGTTGCTCTATAAATTCTTGCTCAACAAATGGTATTTTGATGAGCTCTACGATGTGGTGTTTGTTCGCACTGCGAAGCGTGTTGGTCGCTTCTTGTGGAAGCAGGGCGATGGTCGCGTGATTGACGGTTTAGGTCCTGATGGCGTGTCGGCTCGTGTCTTGAACGTGACTGATTGGACCGTTCGGATGCAGAGCGGTTATCTATATCACTATGCCTTCGCCATGCTGATCGGGCTTGCGGGCTTTCTGACCTGGTACATGTTCGGCGGAGCGCACTGATGTCACATCTTCTTTCAGGCCTCATTCTCCTGCCGCTTTTCGGTGCGCTTTCTCTGCTCTTCGTATCGGGTGATAGCGAGAGCTCTCGCAATAATGTCCGTTGGATTTCGCTCGGCACGACAGTGATTACTTTCGCACTCTCGTTCGTTGCGTGGCATCGCTTCGATGCGGCTAGTCCAGCGTTTCAGCTTGTTGAAGAGGGCGCGTGGATTTCGGACGCGATCCGCTTCAAATTAGGCGTCGATGGCTATTCGATGCCGTTCATTTTGTTGTCTACCTTCTTGATGCCGTTTTGCATTGTCGCCTCGTGGGTATCGGTCGAAAAACGGGTGCGCGAATATATGATCGCGTTTCTTGTGCTTGAAGCTTTGATGATTGGTGTCTTCTCAGCACTTGATCTTGTCCTTTTTTACTTGTTCTTCGAAGCAGGTCTTATCCCGATGTTCCTGATCATCGGGATTTGGGGGGGCAAGCGGCGTATTTATGCGAGCTTTAAATTCTTCCTCTACACGCTGTTCGGTTCGGTTCTTATGCTTGTTGCTATTATGGCGATGTATTGGACGGCAAAGACGACCGATATCCCGACCTTACTGACGTTCAAATTCCCCGTTCAAATGCAGACATGGCTTTGGATAGGGTTCTTTGCGTCGTTTGCTGTGAAGATGCCGATGTGGCCGCTCCATACGTGGTTGCCTGATGCACACGTCGAAGCGCCGACAGCGGGATCGGTTATTCTGGCTGCGATTTTGCTGAAGATGGGTGGCTATGGATTTATCCGCTTCTCGCTTCCGATGTTCCCGAATGCGTCGGCCTATTTCGCGCCGTTTATGTTTAGTCTGTCGCTTGGTGCGATTGTCTATACCTCGCTTGTCGCTCTCGTTCAGGAAGACGTGAAGAAGCTCATCGCTTATTCATCTGTAGCGCATATGGGTTATGTAACGCTGGGCATTTTCACACTGACGCCTCAGGGCATTGAAGGTGCGATGTTCCAGATGGTGAGCCACGGCATCGTGTCAGCTGCTTTATTCTTGAGCGTCGGTGTCATCTATGACCGTATGCATACCCGCGAAATTGCTGCTTATGGTGGCTTGGTCAATCGTATGCCGCTTTATGCAGCGGCGCTCATGGTGTTTACGATGGCCAATGTCGGTTTGCCAGGCACATGCGGATTTATCGGCGAGTTCTTAACGCTTCTCGGCTCGCGAATTGCCAATTCATGGGTTGCGGTATTCGCAACGACGGGCGTTATTTTGTCAGCCGCTTACGCGCTTTGGATGTATGCGCGCGTGGTGCTAGGCAAGCTTGAAAAGCCAGCCTTGATGGACATCAAGGAGCTAAGCGTCCGCGAGTTTGCATTGTTAGCGCCACTTGCCTTCCTGACGATTTATTTCGGTTTTCACGCCAACGCCATTCTCGACATTTTTGCTGTGCCGACAGAGCCTTTATTGGCGGCCATTCATGATGCGGTTGGTGCTGTTAAAACCGCTGCCAACACCCTGCCATAAGGTTAGAAGAAACGATGTCATCGACGATTACAGCTCTTCCTATGATGGCCCCGGTGCTCCCTGAGATTGTCATGGGAGCGGGCGCTTTAATGCTGGTCCTGTTGGGCGCGGTCTCGGGTGAAAAGTCTTACGGCCTTGTGCGCGGATTGACCTTGCTCGTGCTTGTGGTCGCGGGTGCGCTGGTTGTGTTGGGCGGAGGTCAGACCGTTGAGGCGTTTGGTGGTTCGTTTATCTCGGATCGTTTCTCTCAATTTATGAAATTGACCACATTGATCGGCTCTGCTGCTGCCCTTTTGTTATCTGATGCTTATCTTGCATCGACGAAGCGTCGTGCCTTTGAGTTTCCGTTGTTGGTTTTAATTTCAACCATCGGCATGATGTTGATGATTTCAGCGCATGATTTGATTGCGCTGTATCTCGGTCTCGAATTGTCGTCGCTCTCTCTTTATGTGGTCGCCTCATTTGATCGGGACTCGGTCAAGTCGACAGAAGCGGGCCTCAAATATTTTGTGCTGGGCGCATTATCATCCGGCATGCTGCTTTATGGCGCTTCTTTGGTGTACGGCATGACGGGTACGGTTTCGTTCGCAGCTATTGCGACGGCACTTAAGGGCAGGGCTGGTATAGGCGTTATCTTTGGTCTTGCCTTCGTGCTTGCGGGTCTTTCCTTCAAAATTTCGGCTGTGCCTTTCCACATGTGGACGCCCGATGTGTATGAAGGCTCGCCGACACCAGTCACAGCGTTCTTCGCCGTTGCGCCGAAAACGGCGGCCATCGCTTTGCTGGTGCGTGTCGTTGAACAGGCTTTTCCATCTATTAGCGGCCAATGGCAGCAGATCATTGTCTTCGTTGCCATTGCTTCGATGGTTCTCGGAGCCTTTGCCGCCATCGGCCAAAAGAACATTAAGCGTTTGCTCGCTTATTCATCGATTGGCCATATCGGCTACGTCCTCGTAGGTCTTTCGGCCGGAACGGTTGATGGCGTTGCGGGTGTTGCGATCTATATGGTGATTTATCTCGTCACGACGCTTGGCGCTTTTGCCTGTGTGTTGTCGATGGAGCGTGACGGCCATTATTACGAAGATATTGATGATCTCGCCGGATTATCAAAAACCAATCCGGCGCTCGCTTTTGCCCTAGCCATGATCATGTTTTCGCTGGCCGGTATCCCGCCCTTGGCTGGCTTCTTTGCCAAATGGTATGTGTTTGCAGCAGCCGTTAATTCTGGGCTTTATGCTTTAGCGGTAACGGGTGTCGTCGCCAGTGTCGTTGGTGCGTTCTATTACCTGCGTATCGTGAAGATCATGTATTTTGACGAGCCAAAGGAAGCGTTTTCACCGGCATCAGCTGCGGTACGCTTAATTGCTTCGCTCGCTGCCATCCTTGTTTTTGGTTTTGCCTTGGCACCTGCTCCTTTGGTGGATGTCGCGAACGCTGCTGCACGGTCCCTTTTCTAAGGTGGCATTAACGGCGATAGCGCGGGAACTTCGGTTCGATCTCACGCGATTTGAAAGTATTGCTTCGACCAATGATGCAGCTATGGCCTTTTTGCGTGAGGGCGGTTTCAGTGATCATTGGTTTGTAGCGGACGAGCAAACCGGAGGTCGCGGACGTTTGGGGCGGCAATGGTCTTCGCCCAAAGGCAATCTATACGCATCGCTCACCCTTCATATGCCATGCCCTATTGAGTACGGGTTTCAATTAGGTTTCGTTGCGGCACTTTCGATTTATGATGCCGTGGCGTCCTTTGGCACGGTTAAAGATCACTTATCGCTAAAATGGCCGAATGATGTTTTATCAAATGGCGCGAAGCTTTCTGGCATTTTGGTTGAAGGTACTATGTTGCCCGATGGCACTTTTGGAGCCGTTATTGGCTGCGGCATTAACGTGCGCTCTCATCCGCTGGATACGCCATATCCGGCGACCGATTTGGCCGAACAAGGCTTGGTGCTTACGGTTGAAGATATGTTTGCCGCGTTGGCGAAGGGTTTTCGCGCTAATTTAGATTGTTTCGACAAAGGCAATGGTTTCCGCTATATCCGAAGCCGCTGGATTGAACATGCGCGCGGCATTGGTGGTCCGATATCGGTTCGACAGGTGAACGATGTGATCGAAGGGACCTTCCAAGGTCTGGACGACCAGGGAAAATTATTGTTGGCGCAAGATGGAAAAGTGACCGCTATCCTTGCTGGTGACGTATTCTATTGAAAGAAGATTTTGATTAAAGGGCGGGCTTTCAGGCCTAGCGGTTTGCATTTTATACTGAAAGGAAGGCTCCATGGTTGGGCCCAAGGATGATTTTGTTTTTTGCGCTTTAGGTGGTCTCGGCGAAATCGGGATGAATGCTGCGCTTTATGGTTATGGTCCGCCTGCCAAGCGTGAATGGATTTTGGTCGATTGCGGCGTGAGCTTTGCGGGCGATGATTTGCCGGGCGTCGATCTCATTCTGCCGGATTTGAAATTTCTTGAAGGTCAAAAAAATAGGCTGAAGGCGATTATCATTACCCATGCGCATGAGGATCACATTGGCGCATTGATTGATCTTTATCCGCGTCTAGGTACGCCGCCTGTTTATGCGACGCCCTTTGCCGCAGGTCTTTTTGATATTCGCAGGCAAAACGAGCACACGGGCAAGAAGATCAAAATAACAACGATGAAGCCCGGAGATCGGCTCGACCTCGCCCCATTTGATGTTGAGATTGTATCCGTTGCCCATTCTATTCCTGAATCGACCGCTTTAGCGATCAGGACCCCGTTAGGGACCGTTATTCACACGGGCGATTGGAAGATCGACGAACAGCCGGTTGCAGGTTGGTCGACCGATGCAAAGCGTCTTACCGAGATTGGGAATGAAGGCGTTTTAGCGCTGATCTGCGACTCGACCAATGTGATGCGCGAAGGCGAATCTTTGAGCGAGACGGATGTTGCGAATGGTTTGATCGACGTTATAGGCAAGGCCAATGGCCGCGTCGCGGTTACGACCTTTGCCTCGAATGTGGCACGTATCCGCTCGGTTGCTTTGGCTGCCAAAGCGGTTGGACGCGAGGTGATTGCGGTTGGTCGCGCCATGGATCGCGCTATTCAGGTAGCGACTGAATGCGGATATCTTGAAGGCGTACAAGAGTTCCGCTCGTCTGAAACCTATGGCTATTTGCCGAGGGACAAGGTTGTAGCCCTTCTCACCGGCAGCCAAGGTGAGCCGCGTGCCGCCTTGGCGCGCGTTGCCGAGGATCAACATCCAGACGTTACACTTGCGCCCGGCGATACCGTCATCTTTTCGTCGCGGACCATCCCCGGGAATGAAAAGGCCGTGGGTCGCATCATTAACGGGCTCGTTGGCCAAGGCGTTAATGTTGTAACCGATCGCACAGCACTTGTGCATGTTTCAGGTCATCCACGCCGGGGTGAGTTGAAGAAAATGTATGAATGGGTGAGGCCTAAGACGCTGATTCCAGCGCATGGCGAACCAATCCACCTCGATGAACACCGGCGATATGCTTTGGCTTCGGGTATTCCGGACGTCGTTATGGCGTCGAATGGCGATATTGTCCGCTTGGCACCCGGTGAACCGGGTATCGTCGATGAAGCGCCTCATGGAAAATTGTTTAAAGATGGCGAAGTATTGGCACCTGCTGCCGATCCGGCGATCCCAGAGCGTCGGAAGCTGGCCTTTGCGGGCATCGTTTCCGTTGCGGTGGCCCTTGATTCTAAGGGTGAGCTCGTTGGCGATCCGGCCTTTGCTGTCTCCGGCATTCCTCAGGTCGATCGAACGGGGCGTTCTTTTGAAGATTTGATCGAGGAGGCGGTTTTCTCGGTCCTCGATACACTGCCTAAGAACAAGCGGCGCGATCCTGATCTGGTTGAGACGGCCATTGAAAAGGCTGTCCGGTCGACGGTGAATGGCAGCTGGGGTAAAAAACCCGTATGCCACGTGCAAGTCGTTATGATCTAGGAGCGGGGAGATGATTGGTCGCCTCAACCATGTCGCGATTGCGGTACCGAATTTATCGAGTGCCATCCGTCTTTATCGCGAAACGCTCGGTGCGGAGGTTTCCGCTCCCTTGCCGCAGCCCGATCACGGCGTAACCGTCGTGTTCATCCAATTGCCGAATACCAAAATCGAATTGCTTGAACCACTTGGCGAAGCAAGCCCGATTACAAAGTTTCTTGAGCGTAATCCCGACGGTGGTATTCACCACATCTGCTATGAGGTCGATGATATTGTTGCGGCGCGCGATAGGCTTCGGGGCGAGGGTGCCCGGGTTCTGGGAGATGGCGAGCCTAAAATTGGGGCGCATGGGAAGCCGGTTCTATTCCTTCACCCGAAAGATTTTAACGGCACGCTCATTGAGCTTGAGCAGATATAAGGTGGCCTAACAATGTCGATTGCGACCTTTTTAGCGGTTTATGGCATTTCGTGGTGGCTGACCTTGTTCGCCATCCTGCCGCTCGGGGTGAAAAGCCAGTTAGAGTTGGGCGATGTGACACCGGGGACAGAGGCGGGCGCGCCGGGGGTGCCTCGCTTATGGCGCAAGGTGCTGATTACCACTGTGGTCGCGATGCCAGTTTCAGTTGCTTTATCGCTCTTTATTCAATTTGTTGAATAATAACTGCAACGCATTGATTTATAATTAAAAAAGGCAGGGTATTATCCCTGCCTTGATTGCTAATTTCATCATGTTTCTAAGGCTAGGCCGATGTTAGAACGGCCGGACTTTAAGTCTCTTCAACCCTTAGTAACTGTTCCTCCCCAGACTTGGACCTTGTGCCGTCTTCCACATGGGCGCGACCTCTTTTATCTCCAAGGCGCAGTGACGCTAGCCTACTTTTTTTGACCTGTCATCCCTTCCGACATGAAATTGCCGTAAAAAAGTACGAACGCCTAGAAAAGCGGCTTATCATGATTTTCTACAGCATTTGTAGGGCGGCAATCGCTTGTATTTTTTGGCATGATGCGGTTCAAACGTCTGATCCTATGGCGCTTTGACGAGCGCTTCGCCCTAAAGAAGAGATCTTGTCATGCGACTGTCGCGATATTTCCTACCGATTCTCCGTGAAACACCGAAAGAAGCCGAGATTGTCTCGCATCGTTTGATGCTTCGGGCAGGGCTGATCCGCCAAGAATCAGCAGGAATTTATGCGTGGTTGCCGTTGGGACTTAAAGTTCTCAACAAGATCAACGCAATTATCCGGGAAGAGCAGAATCGGTCTGGGGCGGTCGAGTTACTCATGCCCGTGATCCAGTCGGCTGATTTGTGGCGCGAGTCGGGGCGCTATGATGCCTATGGTAAGGAAATGCTCCGGATCAAGGATCGCCACGAACGCGAGATGTTGTTCGGTCCAACCAATGAGGAAATGATTACGGAAATCTTCCGCGGGTCGGTTCGCTCCTACAAGGATCTCCCGCTTAATCTGTATCATATTCAGTGGAAATTCCGCGACGAGGTACGGCCTCGGTTTGGCGTTATGCGCAGCCGCGAATTTTTGATGAAGGATGCCTACTCCTTCGATCTCGATCAGGAAGGCGCGCGCCATTCTTATAACAAGATGTTTGTTGCCTATTTGCGAACCTTTGCCCGTTTAGGCCTGACCGCGATTCCGATGCGTGCCGATACGGGGCCGATCGGTGGTGATTTGAGTCATGAATTTATCATTCTGGCCTCAACCGGCGAGAGCGAGGTTTTTGCGGATAAAGCGGTGCTTGATCAACCAACGCCTGCGGTTGATACAGATTTCGATAGCCGTGAGGCGCTGGATGCCATCTTCAAAGCTTGGACGGCGCCTTATGCGGCAACTTCTGAAATGCATGACGAGGCTGCGTATAATGCGATCCCTGAAGAGCGACAGATTTCCGCTCGCGGTATCGAGGTGGGCCATATTTTCTATTTTGGCACCAAATATTCAGAACCCATGAAGGCGACAGTTACTGGACCTGACGGGCGTGAAACGCCTGTGCATATGGGCTCATATGGCATCGGCCCATCTCGCTTGGTAGCGGCGTTGATTGAAGCTTCGCATGATGATGCGGGGATCATTTGGCCGGACGCTGTGGCACCGTTTGATGTTTCATTGCTTAACCTCAAAATCGGCGACGCTGCGACAGACGAAGCGTGCGCGACGCTTTACAAAGCGCTGACGTCCCGAGGCAAGGACGTTTTATATGATGACCGTGATGAGCGTCCAGGAACGAAATTCGCGACCGCCGACTTGATTGGTTCGCCTTGGCAAATTCTGGTGGGCCCTAAGGGGCTTGCCGAGGGAAAAATTGAATTGAAGCGTCGCAAGACGGGTGAACGCGAATTACTGTCGATTGAAGACGCGGTAGCGCGTTTGACCGTTTGATCGATTAATGACTGCAACGCCAGCCCAAGGCCCGATGAACGAAAACCGATCGAAGGCATTTGCGGCCTTCGAATGGCTCATTGCCTTGCGCTATCTTCGCGCGCGGCGGCGTGAAGGGTTTATTTCTGTGATCGCGGGCTTTTCCTTTGTGGGCATCATGTTGGGTGTGGCAACGCTCATCATCGTAT
>JAPJMW010000134.1 GCA_026461505.1 Beijerinckiaceae bacterium | reverse complement strand
CTGTAATATCCTCGAAAAATAAGATTAAATTTTTATGAATTTCTAAGCGGCCCATCTAACTTTATAAATCTAAAATTCGACCAATTCATATTAAAAAATGTTATATTACAGTAGTTTAACGAATTTATTTTGATCTATGAAATATTTATATTTTTTTAGTTGACGATCTGAGCGATTACGTAGAATTGTTACCTAAATTCGTAAAGTTGTTTGTTTTTCCCTAGCGTAAATCGGAGTTGGGTTGTGGCGAAATCATTAGTAAACGTAAAACGTGTATCTTCCACTGGTCAAAGCTCAGGCCGCGGACGGCCAAAGGCTGGGGCGGGCGATAGCGACTATGTCCACACCATTGGTGACCTAGCCCAAGAATTTGGCGTAACCTTACGGACGCTCCGGTTCTATGAGGACCGTGGCCTGATCAAGCCCAAGCGGCAAGGTTTAACGCGGCTTTACAGCGATGCTTCAAAAGCCCGCCTGAAAGAAATCATCAAAGCTACGAATCTTGGCTTTACCCTGACCGAGATCCGCGCCCTGCTCGGCGTTGATGGCTCGGCAAAGGCATCGCCCGCTCTGAAATTGAATAAAACCCAAATCGCCGAGCAACTCGCGCATTTGGAAAAGCAAAAGGCCGATATTGAAAAGGCCATTGCCGATTTGAAATCAATGCAGAAATTAGCCGCTTAACCATCTGCGTCTGATCATTGATCCAAACCCACGCTCGGCCTAAGGTGCATCGCGTCATCGGCACGAGGGTGGGTTTAAATGTCTGAAGCATATATTTACGATCACGCTCGTACGCCGCGCGGGCGTGGCAAGCCCGATGGTGCGTTACACGAAGTAACGGCACTCGCTTTGGCAGCAGCGCCCTTGCGCGCTTTGAAGCAGCGCAACCATCTTGATCCCGCCCTCGTCGACGATGTCGTGCTCGGTTGTGTCGATCCCGTTGGGGAAGCCGGCGGCAATATCGGACGAGCAGCAGCCCTTGTCGCAGGCTTCGGCATCGGCGTGCCGGGCCTTCAAATCAATCGCTTCTGTGCTTCGGGGTTAGACGCCGTCAATTTTGCCGCCGCCCAGATCATCGCGGGGCAACAACAGATGGCACTCGCTGGCGGCGCCGAATCAATGAGCCGGATCGGGTTAGGTGCCTCGGGCGGCGCATGGGCCAGCGACCCTTCCATCGCGATCCCCGCCTATTTCATGCCGCAAGGCAACTCCGCCGATCTTATTGCGACTAAATACGGCTTTTCGCGCGCCGCCGTTGATGCCTATGCCGTCGAAAGCCAAAAGCGCGCGGCAAAAGCATGGTCCAACGGATATTTCAAATCATCGATTGAGCCGGTCAAAGACATTAATGGTCTTACCATTCTGGCCCATGACGAACATATGCGGCCGGAAACAAGCCTCGAATCCCTTGGTGGTCTCAAACCCTCCTTCGCGGTGATGGCCGACCATGGCGGGTTTGGTGCGGTTGCCCTTCAAGCCCATCCGGAAATTGAGGCCATCCATCATGTCCATCACGCGGGTAACTCATCCGGCATTGTCGATGGCGCGGCGGCTGTCCTGTTAGGCTCTAAAGCAGCAGGCCAATCCGCTGGCCTTAAACCAAGGGCCCGCATCAAAGCTTTCGCGAATATCGGATCGGATCCGGCCTTAATGCTAACAGGCCCCGTGGACGTCACCAAAAAGCTTCTTAAAAATGCAGGCATGACCATTAAAGATATCGATCTCTTTGAGGTCAATGAAGCCTTTGCTGCCGTTGTCTTAAGGTTCATTCAAGCCTTCGATGTTGATCCAGCGCTGGTTAACCCGAATGGCGGGGCTATTGCGATGGGTCATCCCCTTGGCGCTACAGGCGCGATGATCTTAGGCACGGCCCTGGATGAGCTTGAGCGGACCAATAAAAGTACGGCGCTGATAACGCTATGCATTGGTGCTGGCATGGGCACCGCAACGATCATTGAGCGGGTGTGAGGAATTAAACAAATGACCAGCACTCTGTCTGATTTTACCTTCACAACCGATAGCGATGGCGTTGCAACGCTGACATGGGACGCGCCGGGCAAGTCGATGAACGTGTTCACCGATCTAACGATGGGCGAACTTGGTCACGCGATTGATCGCATCGTCGCCGACCCATCAATCAAAGGCTGCATCATCGTTTCGGGTAAGGCCGATAGTTTCTCCGGCGGCGCGGATATTCGTATGCTCGCCGGCCTTGTCGACCGTTCGAAAGAAAATGAGAAAACACTCGGTGCTGATGAGGCAAACCGTATTTTCTTTGAGGAATCGAGAAAGCTCTCACAGCTTTTCCGGAAGCTCGAGACGTGCGGCAAACCCTTTGTCGCTGCCATTAATGGCATTTGCCTAGGCGGCGCGTTCGAACTTGCCTTGGCATGCCACTATCGTGTCGTGTCGGATAATGCCAAAACGCGATTGGGTCTGCCTGAGATTAAAATCGGAATTTTCCCCGGCGCTGGTGGCACACAGCGCGTCGCCCGCTTGGCCCATACGGCTGATGCCCTCATTTTTATGATGAAGGGCGAGGCGCTTAAACCAAATGCTGCTCTGAAGTTGAATCTTGTCCATGCCGTTGCGCCAAAAGAAGAGCTCGTGGCGCGCGCGAAAGAATGGATTCTGTCGGTCGGCAACGCCATTCAGCCTTGGGATGCTGAAGGGTTCAAGCTTCCTTCAGGACCCGTCTATTCAAAAGCTGGCATGATGGTATGGTCGCCCGCCAGCGCGCTTCTGCGCAAGGATACGAATGATAATTATCCCGCCGCTAAAGCCTTGCTACAATCGGTCTATGAGGGGCTCCAATTACCCATGGATGCTGCCTTACGGGTAGAGAGTCGATATTTTGCACATATCCTCAAAGGCCAAGTTGCCCATGCGATGATACGGACGTTGTTCGTCTCCATGCAGGCGCTCAACAAAGGTGCACGGCGGCCACCAAACGAGCCTGCAACCACCATCAAGCGGATCGGCGTTATCGGCGCTGGCTTTATGGGCTCAGGCATTGCAACCGTTGCAGCGCTTGCCGGTATCGAAGTGGTCCTGATCGATCGTGATCAATCCTCGGCCGATCGAGGCAAAGCGAATGCCAACAAAGTGATGACCAACAATGTTGCGAAAGGTCGCGCGACCGAAAGCGAACGCGAAGCCTTTCTTGCACGCATTACGCCGACCGAAGATTTCGGGCTTCTCAAAAATGTCGACCTTGTCGTTGAGGCTGTTTTTGAAGATCCGTCCGTGAAAGCCGAGACAATCCAAAAGGCCGAAGCAGCGATGCCGTCGTCCGTAGTTTTTGCATCCAACACGTCGACTTTACCTATTTCAGAATTGGCGCATCATTTCTCGCGTCCGGTTGATTTCATCGGCATCCATTTCTTCTCGCCTGTTGATAGGATGCAATTGGTGGAGATCATTGTCGGCAAACAAACGGGATCAAAAGCACTTGCGATGGCTTTCGACTTTGTTCGTAAAATCGGCAAGACCCCGATTGTCGTTAATGATGCCCGCGGCTTTTTCGCCAATCGTTGTGTTTTAAACTATCTTCTTGAAGGCCATTTGATGCTTCAAGAAGGTGTGCCTCCGGCCATGATTGAAAACGCGGCCCGTATGGCTGGCATGCCGGTTGGTCCATTAGCTCTATCCGATGAAATCGCGATTGATTTGATCTATAAGATTCTTAAAGCAACCAAGGCTGCCTTGGGTCCACACGCTGTTAATCAGGTTCAAGAGTCAATTTTAAACAGTATGGTAGAAAATCATCATCGGCTTGGGCGTAAAAGCGGCGGCGGATTTTACGATTATCCGAAAGATGCCCCTAAACGTCTATGGACAGGCCTAACCGAGTTTCAATCGAAGCAGCTTGATCCAGAAACAATCAGTGTAAGCGATTTGAAACATCGGCTTCTTGTCACTCAAGCGCTTGAAGCTGCGCGCTCGATCGAAGAAGGCATTGTTACCGACCCTCGCGAAGCGGATGTAGGCGCAATTTTAGGCTTTGGTTTTGCGCCCTACACCGGAGGCCCCATCTCCATGATTGATGGGATCGGCCCTAACCGCTTTGTTGCCTTATGCGAAGCGCTGGCCAATCAATATGGTGATCGGTTCTTGCCCAATGCCTTACTCAAAAAAATGGCAGCAGCGGGTGAGCAGTTTTACTCATAAACGAGCAGCCCGCCACTGAGCCAGCAAGGCACGAAGTGCCGCTGGCTTTAATGGCTTATGCAGAACAATAACATTATTGGCTTCGGCATTCTCTCGAACAGCCTGCGTACGATCAGCCGTGATAAGAATTGCCGGCAGTTCAGAGCGAATTTGATCGCGCAATTTTTTAATCGCATCCAACCCGGTCCCGATATCGAGGTGATAATCGGCAATGACCACGTCCAATGGTAATTGAAGGCCATCCAATTCAGAGAGGCTGGAAAAGGCATTTACCCGGCACCCCCAGCCCTCCAACAAGATCCGCATACCGTTAACGATGGCAGGCTCATTATCGATAACCAATATTTCCATCCCAGAAAGCGGCGTGATGGCTGTTGGCGCATCTGGTGCTTTGGAGCGCTTGTCCGGTGCATGTTCTGTTAGCGGAAGTTCGACAGAAAAGAGCGAACCTTTTCCGGGCTGCGATGATAATTTTAGAGGGTGACGAAGCAACCGAGCAATTCTTTCGACAATGGACAATCCGAGGCCGAGGCCACGCGCAATTCTTGCGCCTTCATCAAGCCGTTTAAACTCACTGAAAATCGTCTTTTGTTGCGATAGCGGAATACCTAATCCCGTGTCATGAACCTCGACACGTACTTTTCCTTTTTTACGCCGACATCCGACGATAACGCGCCCTTCCTGCGTATATTTAATCGCGTTCGATACAAGGTTCTGCAACAGGCGCCTGATCAACCGTCGATCCGTTTTTACCGTTAACGATGTTTTGATGAAGGATAGAGTGATCCCCTTTTCAATCGCTAAGGGTTCAAGCTCAATCTTTAATTGCTGAAACAAATCGTCGAGCGAAACCGTCGATAATTCAGGCTTTAATGCGCCCGCATCAAGACGGGAAATATCGAGCAAGGTCGTCAAAATATCTTCGACAGCCTCAAGCGAGGTAGCTACGTTTTCTGCAAGATGAACATCGCCCTGATGGCGATCTCGTTCGAGCAAAGCCGTTGAGTAAAGACGCGCCGCATTTAGTGGTTGCAAAATATCATGGCTAGCAGCGGCCAGAAAGCGCGTCTTCGACACATTCGCATCTTCAGCCTCGGCTTTGGCACGTGCCAATTCACTGTTCAATCTTAATAGTTCTTCGGTTCGTTCACGTACCCTTGCTTCAAGCGATTCATTAGCTGTTGCGAGTGCTTCTTCGGCAAGAACCGTATCGGTTACATCGGTGTAGGTTGTAACAATGCCGCCATCGGGCAAAGGAGCGGAACGAAATTCAATCGTCTTACCTTCAGGGTAGAGCCGAAGGCGGGATTGGTTTGTATCACTGACAAAGCTTTGCAACCGTGCCGCTACAAGACGATCCCTTCGACCCGGTCCATAAAGGCCTTTCTTGGCATTAAGAGTAACAATATCTTCAAGGCTCGTTCCCGTTCGTAACATCGTATCGGGCAAACCGAATAATTCTTGGAATTCCCGATTCCAGCAGGTTAATTTTAATTCGCTGTCGAAAACAGTAATACCTTGACGCGCATGGTCTAATGCATGCTGCAATAGATCACGATTATATTGCAGTGCTGCCGATGCATCATCCAACAGGCGAAGAGCATCGGATCGGCTGACATTGTTACCGCTCAACAGCATCGATAATACGCGCCGCGATGAGGCTGCACCGATTGCAGAAGCCAATTGGTTTTCTGCAAACCGAAGCATTTCAATATCGGCGGAATTATCGTCGCCTTTCGTGCCTCGTAAATTACCGATCATACCGGCAAAAGCACGGTCTGTTTGTTCAACCCCTAAATAGCGACCGACAACCCGCTTTAATTCTCCAATGGTGACTGAGCTTCGCCAAAGCCTGAAATTAAAAGAGCGTCTGGCGCTATCCGGCGCGACAAATAGATTGGCTTGAAACCGTTCAACCGGCGTAGGTAGCCTTAGCAATGAAAAAGCAACATAGAAGACAATATTGAGGCTAATACTCGTTAAAGCACCATGGGCAATGAAGGGTAGATCAAGTTCAAAAAGATGGGTTGGCCTTAACCAATGAATGCCAAAGGGACCCAATTCAATGAGTTGGTTTAAAAGCGTTCGTGAAGGATCGGCGAGGCTTGGCACGGCAAGCGTATAAGCCCAGACGATAAAGCCAGAGATTAAGCCCGCTCCCGCGCCCAATGCCGTACCATTCCGCCAGAACAAGCCACCAAAAAAGGCCGGAGCGATCTGAGCAATGGCGGTGAAGGATATCAATCCAATGGAAGCCAAAGCCGCATCGCTTGATGTTCTGAAATAGAAATACCCCGCTAATAAGACAAGGATGATAGCAAAGCGTCGAATGGTTAAAAGTTGCCCGCCCAAATCACCGGAGACTGGGCGCACTAATTTAGCGCCGCGTCTTAACAGGAGAGGCATGACAAGGTCATTTGAAACCATGGTGCCAAGCGCCACGCATTCGACGATCACCATAGCGGTTGATGCAGAAAAACCACCAATAAAAACGACCAGAGCGACTATGCCGTTTCCTGCGTGAAGCGGTAATTGGAGGACCGCCATATCGCGATCGATCATGCCTGTCGGAAAAATAAGATCGGATGCAAGAGCAATTGGAACGACAAATAGATTGATCAAAATAAGATAGAGCGGAAAGAGCCAAGACGCTTGTTTTGTGTGCGATGGATTTCGATTTTCAATCACCGCCATATGAAATTGACGCGGTAACAATAAAATCATTGCCGATGATAAGAGCATCATCACGAGGATGGTTGATAACCCGCTGCTCCGTCCTAAGATCGGCAGGATATCGGGTCGATTTTCTAGCGCATCGACCAAACGAGCGGGGCCGTCGAATAAGCCCCAAACAACAAAAAGGCCTGCGATCAAAAACGCAGCCAGTTTAACGATGGACTCTAAGGCGACCGCTAAGGTTAGGCCCGAATGATGCTCGCGAGCGTCGATGTGCCGCGTGCCGAACAGCGTGGTAAAGGCCGCCAGAACGAGCGTGACGATGAGTGAGAGGCTCCCCGATGCCGGCGTGGAAAATCCCTGAGCACCGCCGGGAACCGCGTCCAACATCGTCGCCAGCGACACCGAGATCGCCTTAAGCTGCAAAGCGATATAGGGAACCGAGCCAATCACCGCGATTACGGCAACGATGGCAGCAATATTAGCATTTTTCCCGTAGCGAGCGGCGACAAAATCAGCGACCGATAAAATATTCTGCGCTTTAGCAAGGGTCACGATCCGCTCGACGAATTTTCGTCCAAATCCGATCACCAAGATCGGTCCAATATAAATGGCTAAAAAATCGAGCCCCGTTACAGCCGCTAATCCCACTGAGCCAAAAAAGGTCCAAGAGGTGCAGTAAACCGCTAGGGCTAGAGCGTAGAAAGTTGGCCCAGCTCGGCCGGATAAGAGCTTTTGGCCGTAAATATCCCCGAAATGCGCGACCGCAAAAAGGGCCGACAGGTAAACAAGGGCAGCTAGAATAATGACCCAGCCTGCAATCATTATGTTCGATTTCCCCCTCAAATCCGCCGTTTGCTAGACTTTCAGCTCACGCGACGTCTGGCAAGCTCGGCGTGTTTGTGAAAGAAGTATCTGAGTAAATACCCAGCCCGTCGAGGAATACTATGTTTTCTAATCAATCAACCTCAAATCTGACCCTGAAGATCGGCCCTGAGGCGCTTGGTGCGCCGCCAAGCGGCATTGTTGAGGTTTTTACCTATGGTTGGGGACGTCCGGGCCTGATCCCGCTTTGGGCGGGCGAAGGCGATATGTCGACGCCGAGCTTTATCACCGAGGCGACAACCCGCTCGCTTGCGGCGGGCGAGACGTTTTATACGCCTAACCGTGGCATTCCCGATTTTCGCGCCGCTGTTGCGCGCTATATGTCGCGGCTTTACGGGCAAGAATTTAGCCCCGACCGCTTCTTATGCACGATCGGCGGGATGCACGCCCTACAAGTCGCGATGCGCATGATCCTATCTGCGGGTGACGAGTTTATCGTACCCTCACCCGCTTGGCCGAATTTTATCGGCTGCGGCAAGGTCATCGGCGCGGTCCCCGTCGATGTGCCCATGGGTTTGACCAATGAGGGCCCGAATGGTCGATGGTTCCTCGATGTCGATCGGATTGCCAGTGCGATTGGGCCAAAGACCCGCGCCATCGTCATCAATTCGCCCTCAAATCCCACGGGCTGGACAGCGACCCGCGCGGAGTTGGAAGCAGTACTTGCCCTTGCCCGCAAACATGGGCTTTGGATCATTGCCGACGAAATTTACGGCCAATTTGTCTTTGATGGCTCGGCAAGGGCGCCTTCATTCCACGACGTGATGAATGAGGACGACCAAATCATCTTCGTCCAAACATTTTCGAAAAACTGGGCCATGACGGGCTGGCGGATTGGCTGGATCGAATGCCACCCATCGCTCGCTCAAACGGCCGAAAATCTCATTCAATATTCGTCATCGGGCGTAGCGACCTTCCTCCAACGGGGCGCCATTGCCGCTCTCGACCACGGCGACAGTTTTCTTCGCCATCAAGTCGAGCGCGCCAAAAAGGGTTGCGACATTGTATGTGAAGGACTGTCAAAAACAGGGCGCGTTCGCTTTGCGAAACCGGAAGGAGCCTTCTATCTCTATTTCAAAGTCGACGGCGCAAAAGACCCGATGGGCATCGCCAAACGCTTGGTCGATGAAGCAAATGTCGGCTTGGCCCCAGGCTCTGCTTTTGCCAGTGGCGAGGATGCTTGGTTGCGGCTTTGCTTTGCCAGAAAAGCAGAAGACTTAACCGAGGCCACGGCACGGCTCGTCAAAGCGCTAAGCTAGAGCTTCATTAAAGCGTTTAAAGGCTCGTCGCACAATTAAGACTTATTTATCAATAAGATAGTTCTTATTTTATTGATAAATATAGCGTTCCTGCCGCTATGCGCAAAAGAGCGCAAGACAAACTACGCAACCAAATGAACCTTCACACGTTCTTACCATAACCGCTGACGAATACTGACGGGTCAAATCCGATCAATCGAAAGCGCAGCAATGAGTGGGTACGATGTAATTATCGCGCGTTTTTTTGTCGTTCAAAAAGACGCATCAGGAGGTTTGTAATGGTTGAGACACGTTTACCTGAAAGAGATGTCTATATTGCAGATGCCGATCTTGCTTTTCGGAGCGCCGTTGCATCAAGTCTTGAGACACAGGGCTATCACGTTACTCTCTTTTCGGATGGGCCTTCTCTCTTAGCCGCCACGCGGCACCATGTGCCGGGTTGTATTTTGTTGGATGCTGATGTGAGCAGTTCAACGGGAAATGATCTGCTTGGCGAGCTCGGTCATCGCGTTACAGCACCAATCGTCATTATGGCCGATGATGCCAATGTCGAGATGGCCGTTTCAGCCATGAAAAAGGGCGCCAAAGACTTTATGGCAAAGCCTTTGATCGCCGATGCCGTTGCTGGCCGCGTACGTGAAGCGCTTGCAGAAAAGCGTGCTGGAAATGGTGCTGTTCCTAACGTTGTATCCGTACCAGGGGGCGATCGCTTAACACCACGCGAACGGGAAGTTTTGCAAAAAATTTCAGCGGGTGCCTCCAACAAAGAAGCTGGTCGGCAATTGGGCATCAGCCCGCGCACGGTAGAAGTTCACCGCGCTCGAATCATGGAAAAAATTGGTGCTCGAAATACGGCAGATCTCGTCCGTATTGTTTATTCGGCTTCGTTTTAATCAAGCCCATTTTCCCGTCGGGTTCTCCTTTTCATCTCGGCAGGTGGCATCATGTCCTATTTGAATGAGTCGGCCGTGGGGAGCAGTCCATCATCGGCTCGGTCGGTCGACTTTCCTCCCCGTGTAACCATCATCGACGAAGGCGAGCCCGCACGCGCAATTTATCAAATTGTGTCGGGCAATGTGATGATTTCCAAATTATTGCCTGACGGGCGCCGGCAGATCTTTGAGCTGCTGGGCCCGGGTGGAATATTTGGTGTGACACCCAATGGCCATCACGATAGCGTCGCCGAATCACTCACCGAAGTACGCCTAACCGCATTCGATAAAGGACCCGCCGAAAACTCGTCGAGTTTTAATTCCTACATGGCGGAACTCCTAAAAATTCAAATTTGTGCCTTACACGAACACGCGGTTTTATTGGGCAGAAAATCAGCCGTTGAACGCGTTGCATCCTATATTCTTGAATTAATCGAAACCCCTTCCAATCACGCCAAGATAAACAATGAAATGGTGACGGTTCGTGTCATCATGACCCGATCTGAAATTGCTGATTATCTTGGTTTGACGCTCGAAACGGTAAGCCGAGCTTTTTCACAACTGAAACGATCCGGCATCATTGCCTATACGAGGCATGATGGGCTTATGCAGGTTCACATCAAACGGTTACGTCCCCTCACAGGTACCTATTAGCGCTGTGTTGTTTGGAGCAGCTGACTCAACAGGCCATATGATGCTCGGTCAAATGGGTGTCCGGCACCGCTCCCCCGAGACATTGCCGGACACCCAACCACCGGGATTGTTTACATCCAGACGGTCTAAGCTGAACGGGCAAATTACCCTTCAGAAATTGTAATTTGACATCCGCTCCCTTGAGATTCATTGATCATTCGCAATCGCAACGATCAATTGTCACGGATAGTCATTGCAACGTAGAGACCGCTTTACAAACCCATATTGGATCGGCCTCATCGATCCTAAACAATATCTGATGCTTCTAGCTGCGGGCTTGGGCGGTGCTGCTGGCTGGTGGCTCAATATTCCGGCGCCTTGGTTGTGCGGTGCTATGGCAGCCACGATTTTAATCGCGATCACTGGAAAGGGAGCGCCGCTTGTGCGCCCCATCAATGACCTCGCTATGCTAAGCTCGGGATTAACACTCGGCTCGGCTGTTACACCGGAAACACTACGAACCTTTGTGACAGTTCCCTTTAGTATTCTGGGATTGTTTGTGACGAGCTTGATTGTGATGATCGTCACATCAAGCGTGCTCATTCGCTACTCAGGCTGGGAGAGACGCGATGCTGTTCTAGCCGCAACGCCGGGTGCACTATCGTCCGTGATGGCGGTCGCGGTTGAAGAAGGTGCAAATATACCACGCATCGCAATTGTGCAGCTCTTTCGTCTCGTCATGCTGGTTGCAGTCCTACCCTCGGTGATGGTGCTTGCAGGCATGTCGATGACGCTTCCAACAGCCACGCAGACGCCGATCACTCTTTTCAATTTGAGTGTCATTCTTGTGATCGGCCTGGGCAGCGGCATGGCGCTCAAGGCCTTAAAAATGTCAGCGCCGTTTATCTTAGGGCCCATGTTATCCATAGGCCTCTTACGCGGCATGGAGATTTTTCCGGGGCAATATCCAATCGAATTATCGACCGCTGGTTTTGTGTTGATCGGCGCTCTCATCGGCGCACGCTTTCAAGGTATGCGGATGCGGGAAATCATCGCTATTGGACCCGCAGCCCTTCTATCGTTTTTCGTTGCAACAAGTCTTGGATTTTTAGGCGCCATTCTTATTTCTAAACTTGTCGGACTGCCTCTTCCGTCGGCCTTGATGGCCTTTGCCCCTGGCGGATTGGAAGCCATGACAGCCTTAGCTTTCGCGCTAAGAATTGATCCTGTTATTGTCGGCGTTCATCATATTGCGCGTTTTACACTGATCGGTATAGGCCTACCGCTTGCGTTAAAAATTCGCCCATCGCTCATTAGAGGCCCCTCGCTATAAATGCGGTTATTTGGCGGGCACCAATTGGTAGCCCTTGCTAAACAGGCAGGCTTCAACAGCTTGATTGCGGGCTGGTTCATTCATATCCCGCGTCGAATAGGTAGGTGGGACATAGATTGGCGGACGCGAATAGCACATTCCAAACCCATCAAACCGCCGATGACAATGATGGAAATCATCGTAAATATAACCGCCACCCTCCACCGTCGTAACAGGCGCGAGCGGATACATCCGTGAGGCACGCTCTTCGCAGGCCAATTTATCATGCCCAAACTGTTCTAATGATTTGGTTGGGTGTACCCATTCATAACGTTGGCACGCCGTCAGCACCGTCAAAGCCAATAAAATTCCGCCGACCGGAATTTTGAAAATCACTGAAATTCGATTACCCATAGAACGACTCATTTTTGATTGATGCGTCAAATACAATTTTAACACAGAGCGTTTATCAAGCATCTACGGGATGAATAGGTAGTGAATAGACCGGATAAAGTCGTGAAGGCCATTGGCGTTATGAGTGGTACTTCGATGGATGGTATCGATATCGCTATGCTTCACACCGATGGTGAATATTTCATCCATCCTGAAGTCACGGGCGCTGGGGTCTATTCGGCCAATTTAAAAAAACAACTCCTCGCGCTTATTCAAGATCCTGAACGCGCAGCCCAAGGTAATGTTTCGGAGATCACACAAGCGATAACAGATGCCCATTGTGCCGCGGTTGAAGCCTTTCTCGAACATAATAAGATCAATCCTGATTCAATCGATGTGATCGGATTCCACGGGCAAACAGTTTATCATGCGCCCGAACGCGGTATCACCCGACAATTATTCGATGGGGCGCGAGCCGCACGGCGGCTTGGAATCGACAATGTGTGTCAATTCCGATTGGCCGATGTGGCAGCAGGCGGCCAAGGCGCTCCACTTGCACCCCTCTATCATCAAGCGCTTGCCCATTCATCGGGCCTAGAATTGCCTCTCATGGTCTTAAATTTGGGAGGCGTGGCGAATGTGACCTATATCGACCATAATAAAATCATGGCCTTTGATACAGGCCCTGCCTCAGCGCTGCTTGATGATTTTGTGCGCGAACGAATTGGCACTTCATTTGATAAAGATGGCCAACTTGCCCAATCGGGCTTTATCCACCATGCCATTGTCGAAAAATTTTTAGCGTCGGGCTATTTTAATCGCACGCCACCAAAATCGCTGGATCGAAACGCGTTTCATGCGTGGATAGATCTGGTGAAGCCCCTTTCAAACGGCGACGGCGCCGCGACACTTGCAGCCTTCACCATCCAATCGATCGCTGCTTCTCTGCAGCACCTTCCTGAGCCTCCTAAAAAATGGCTTGTAGGTGGCGGTGGTCGGCATAATCTATTTTTAATGAAAAGCCTTGAAAGCCATCTCGGAGTGCCGGTTGAACCTGTTGAAGCGGTGGGTTGGAACGGTGATATGTTGGAGGCTGAGTGCTTTGCTTGGTTGGCTGTACGAACGCTTAAAGGCCTGCCATTAAGCTTGCCTTCAACAACAGGTGTTCCTTATCCCTTAACGGGCGGTGAGATTTCTCGGGCTTAGTTGGATATTCAATGACACAGCTTCATCAACATCTGCACGAAATTTTTTCACCCGCAAAGCGGGCTATCGAAGAAGGCCGCATACCGGGTGCTGCACTCGGCCTCATCACCAAAGACCGAACACGTGAAGTTGCTGTTTTTGGAAAGGCTCAAATTGAACCTCATTCGATCACGCTCGAACGGAATATGTGGTTTGATCTAGCATCGCTCACCAAGGTTATTTTTACAACGCATCGTCTACTTGAGCTTGTCCGAGATGGCCTTATTGGTCTTGACGATACCTTGGCCAAACACATGCCCGATCTGAGGCAATATGATTTAGGATCACCAGAACGCGCGCTAACCGTTCGACACGTATTAGCGCACCAAACACATCTCCCTGCGGTCGAACCACTCTATACGCTCGGGCAAGATCCCGACACGCTGCGCGCCTATATCTTACAAAGAGCATGGAAAAGCGGACCGCCTGTCTATTCCGATATCAATTACATCCTCCTTGGCATTTTGATCGAGCGTTTGACGGGACAATCCTTAGCCGATCAGCCGCTTCCAAATGGGCTCTCCTTTTCACCGCCCCAAGCAGCGAGCGTGGCAACCGAACGCTGTGCATGGCGGGGTCGCGTGATCAAAGGTGAAGTACACGACGAGAATGCCTTCGCCCTTGGTGGTTCAGCGGGTCATGCTGGACTTTTCGGTACTGTCGATGGTGTGCTCGACCACGCACTGCACCTATTGAACGGCGGCAATCTACCCACCAAACTTTTGGCCGAGATGACAACGCCTATTTCTGGAAACCGGGCCATTGGTTGGGAGGTTCAACAATCCGGCTGGCACGGCGGGGAGGGTCATTCACCCCGAACCATCGGCCATCTCGGTTTCACCGGCACCGGCCTATGGATCGATCGTGATCGTGGCATTGGCTGGACGCTGCTCACCAACCGCGTTCATCCATCCCGCCATACGGACACGGGGATTATGGCACTGAGACGGGAAACCGGCAGTTTGGTTGGTCGGCTGATCACCCAAGGGTAAGCGTTGCTTCCCCTTTATGGAGCGCATCCGCAAATGGGGTGAATGTTCCATCCGGCTCATGCAGGGTCAGACCGGGCAAAAGCGTCAAAGGTGCTCGGCTGCCTTTGGTGCCCTCGACCAAGAGACGTGTCGCTGGCCCTGTCGCATGCGCATGAACGGGTAGGATTCGAATATCGCCAAATCTTCCGGAGAACGCTGCTAAAATCTCTTGCAGCGCATCCGCACGGTGAATGAGGGTAAGCTTACCACGGGGCTTCAAGAGAGCATGGCAGGCCACAATCCAGCGATCAAGTCCGTCTTCCGGCATGGTATGGGCACGCTGTCGGGCAGTGTCCGGCGAGACGCGCGTCTTTCCCTCGGCGAGAAAGGGTGGGTTGGTCAGCACCCAATCAGCATCTGCCTTCGTGATACCCATGCTTTCACGCTGCTTAAACTCGGCCATCAAATCGGCCTCGATCACGCTTGCTCGATCCTGAAACCCATTCGCGATAATATTGGCACGCGCCAATTCCGCTTCGTCATGGTCAATTTCAATGCACATCATGCGTGAACCACGCACCCGCGCGGCAACCGAAAGGCCAACCGCGCCACTCGCGGAGCCTGCGTCAACAACCGCTCCAGTAAACGAAGGAGGGACGGTAGCGGCCAATAAAACCGCATCGGTCCCCGAACGATGTCCGGTTCCTGCTTGTTGAAGGCGAATCTTGCCGCCCAAAAAATTAAAATCTGTCATCAGAACGGGATTATGGGAGGTCGCGATCATTTGGCAAGTTGCGAAGCCGCGCCTCGCGTGCCATTTTGCGCCCGCTTTGGTCAGGGTCCGTAAAGCCTCGAAAGGAAGATGACGTGGGTGTTGTTGTATCGCTGGATGGCAAATCCTCGCCGGGCCCAAGCCTTGATGCGCTTCTGTCCCTCACCAAGGGCGGAATGGAAGGCGTCAACCGCATGATCCTTTCCCGCGTCGGCTCGGATGTGGAGATGATTCCGGAAATCGCCAAGCACCTCATCGAATCCGGAGGCAAACGTCTGCGGCCCATGCTGACCCTCGCCACCGCCGAACTGTGCGGATACAAGGGCGATGGCGATGTTAAACTGGCCGCCGCCGTCGAATTCATGCACACCGCAACCCTGTTGCATGACGATGTGGTCGATGACAGCGAAATGCGCCGCGGAAAATTGGCCGCCCGTATGCTCTGGGGCAATGAAGCAAGCGTGCTCGTCGGCGATTTTCTCTTGGGCCAGGCCTTCAAGATGATGGTCGAAGTAGGCTCCCTCCACGCGCTTGATGTGCTCTCAACGGCTGCAACCGTCATTGCCGAAGGCGAAGTCTTCCAATTGGCGGTTGCCAAAAATACCGCGACGACCGAGGATGAATATCTCTCCGTCGTGCGTGGTAAAACCGCAGCTTTGTTTGCCGCTGCTTGCGAAGTAGGCCCCATCATCGCCGGCTTCGGCAAAGCCGAGCAGGCCGCCTGCCGCTCTTACGGCGCCAATCTTGGTATTGCCTTCCAGCTGATTGACGATGCGCTGGATTACGGCGGCATCTCCTCGAAACTCGGCAAAAATCTTGGTGATGATTTCCGCGAAGGAAAAATCACGCTCCCCGTCGTCCTCTCTTTCCGCCGTGGCACCGAGAGCGAACGCGCCTTCTTGAAACGCGCATTAGAGGAAGGCCAAACGGGCGATGCCGAGCTCACTGAAGCAATGGCGATCATGAAAAAACACCGCGCCATCGAAGACACAATCGAACGCGCGCGGCATTACGGTGCCATGGCCCGCGATGCGCTCGCGCTCTTTGCTGATACGCCGATGAAATCCGCTATGCTTGAAGCCGTGGATTTTTGTATTTCACGGGCGCATTAAAAACTCAGCCGCGTGGCGAGCCATGATGCTGCGCGATCCGCCAATTGCCGTCTTGCTTCACCAGCATCCAGGTGAGGCGATAGGGCATCGGCGTATCACCATCCGCAAAATCCACATGGGTAGCCGTTGCCGCGACATCATCGCGTAACATAACAACCCGCGGAAACGGATATTTCGCCACATGCACCTTCGGGCCACGCCCACCGAAATAGGTCTTGATCGCATCCCGACCAATCACGAGTTCGGGAATGGCGCCGAACATCATGGCGTCGTCGGTGTAAAGTGCGACATGCGCATCAAGATCATGACTGTTAAAGACTTCGATCCAGCGCTTATGCAGCGCCTCTATGGTTGGCGTATCGGCCATGTCGTCCTCACTTATTGAATATTGAGAGGAAGATAGGCCGGACTGACGTCAACTGTCCATCTTGAGTGCAGCGATAAAGGCTTCTTGCGGAATTTCGACTTTGCCGAATTGCCGCATCCGCTTTTTGCCTTCCTTCTGCTTGTCGAGCAATTTGCGCTTACGCGAAATATCACCGCCATAGCATTTCGCCGTCACGTCTTTGCGCAAGGCGGAAATCGTTTCGCGCGCGATGATCTTGCCGCCAATCGCCGCCTGAATTGGGATCTGGAAAAGATGTTGCGGTATAAGCTCTTTCAGCTTCTCGCACATTGCACGACCCCGCATTTCAGCACGCGTCTTATGCACGAGCATTGAAAGCGCATCGACAGGCTCTGCATTCACAAGGATCGACATTTTCACCAAGTCGCCCGCACGATAATCCGTGATCGCGTAATCGAAGCTTGCATAGCCTTTCGAGATCGATTTCAAACGATCATAAAAATCGAACACGACTTCGTTCAACGGCAAATCATAAACCACCATCGCGCGCTTGCCGACATAGTTGAGATCAATCTGCGTCCCGCGACGATCCTGGCATAATTTCAATACAGAGCCGAGATATTCATCCGGCGTCAAAATGGTCGCCCGAATCCATGGTTCCTGAATTTCTTCAATCTTCATCACGTCCGGCATATCGGCCGGATTATGAAGCTCAATTTCTTCGCCGTCCTTCAGCGCAAGCTTGTAAATTACGCTTGGAGCCGTCGCGATCAAATCGAGATTGAATTCGCGCTCCAACCGCTCTTGAATAATTTCGAGATGCAATAGCCCTAAGAATCCGCAGCGGAAACCGAAGCCAAGCGCGGCTGACGATTCCATCTCGTACGAGAAACTCGCATCGTTCAACCGCAGCCGGCCCATCGCGGCGCGCAAATCTTCAAACTGCGCCGCATCAACCGGAAACAATCCGCAGAACACGACCGGCTGCGCGGGCTTAAAGCCGGGCATCGCAGAAGCACACTGGCGCTTCGTTTCGGTAATCGTATCACCGACGCGTGTATCGGCCACCTGCTTGATTTGCGCGGTAATAAAACCAATCTCGCCCGGGCCTAACGCGGCAACATCGTTCATCTTCGGCGTAAACACGCCAATCTTATCGACCGAATAACGGGCATTGGTGCCCATCATCGTAATGTCCATGCCCTTTTTGAGCATGCCATCCATTATGCGAACCAACACAACAACGCCGAGATAGGGGTCATACCAGCTATCGACCAGCATGGCCTTTAAAGGCGCTGTTTCATCGCCCTTCGGTGGTGGCAATTTGGTAACGATGGCTTCGAGAACGCCTTCAATGTTCAAACCCGTTTTGGCCGAAATCGGAACCGCGTCAGATGCATCAAGCCCGATAACTTCCTCAATCTGTTCCTTGATCCGATCAGGCTCGGCGGCAGGCAAATCAACCTTGTTCAACACCGGTACAATTTCATGTCCGGCATCTAAGGCCTGATACACATTGGCAAGCGTTTGCGCTTCCACGCCTTGTGAGGCATCGACGACCAGCAACGAGCCTTCGCACGCAGCTAATGAGCGGGACACCTCATAGGCAAAATCGACATGCCCGGGCGTGTCCATCAAATTCAGAATATAGGTCTTGCCGTCTTTCGCCGTGTAGGAGAGGCGGACGGTCTGGGCCTTAATCGTAATCCCGCGTTCCCGTTCGATATCCATCGAATCGAGCACCTGCTCCACCATATCGCGCGCCGCAACCGCGCCCGTGTGCTGGATCAGGCGGTCGGCCAAGGTGGATTTGCCGTGGTCGATATGCGCGACGATGGAAAAATTGCGGATATTGTCAAAGCTGTGCGTTGTCATGGTGCCGCAATAGCAGCAAGAGCCTCATTTTCCAAGCGCCGCCATCGACGCATGGCCGCCATGCGACACAAAAACCCGTTCGCTATTCGCGGCAACTCGCGCTAGACCTCGCTTGATAGCTGTTTCTCGATCAAGTTGAGCCGAATTGGACCTCCTTCCCTTCCTGTCAGCGCTATTAAGTGCGATTACCCATGCGGGCTGGAATGCCGCAGCGCGGTCCCGTTCCGATTCGAGCGCCGCCGTTACCGCCACCGTCTTCATGGCAGGTGTTATCTCGATTCCGGCCGTTTTTGTGATTGGCCTACCGCCATTTGAGGCATGGACTTGGCTTGTTCTCGGCATTGCCTTCAATACGACAACCCTCCGTATCCTCGTCGCGATCTATCGGTTGATGCCTTTCGCCATGGCCTATCCCCTCTTGCGTGGCACTATTCCCCTTGCCGTAACGGGATTTAACCTGGCGCTTCTGCCGCATGCGACGCCAGGCATTATCAGCATTGCCGGGATCGTAATGGTGTCCGCCGGTGTTATTTTAATGGGCTTTTCCGGCCGGCGGCAGGAAAAAATTGGCTGGAAACCAATTGCTTTGGCTGTTTTAGGCGGAATTACAGCGGCTGCCTATGTGATTACCGACGTGAAAGGCATCGCCGCAACGGGCGATCCGCTCGTCTATGGCGTCTCTGCCGCCATCATCAACGCGATTGCCATGCCCATCTTTTTGCGGATTGAAGGAACGCCCTTCTCCCGAATGATGAAGGGCCAGCTCGCTTTCGGCTTTTTCGCGTCGCTTTTTTCGATGGGATCCTATCTCCTTTTCTTGATTGCACTAACCCATGGTCCAATCGGTGCCGCCTCAGCCATCAGGGAAACAAGCGTGCTCTTTGCGCTCGGCATTTCGATCATCATGCTCAAAGAAAAGGTCGGCTATCTTCGAATCATTTCCTGCCTTTTGGCTTTCGCGGGTGCTGCCACGCTTCGGCTGGGTTAACCCCTACTGACCCGGTTCAATCAGCTTTGATATGATTTTTCTTCAATAATACTAGCATTGCATAATAGATTAATCTTCTTTTTAAGCTCGGCCCGCTTGTCATTATGAATATAAACCGAACGCGCCAATTCAATAAAAAGTGGCCCGAAATTTTTTGCCCCCTCACAGGCCCGAATATCATCTTCAATAGTCCAAAGGGCCTCGTTAACGAGCTGAAGTTCGGATTCCAGGACCTTAACGCTGGGGTATAGATCAACGAGCCTTTGCCGTGCGGGCTGTAAAGTTTCTAGTTCCTGGGTAATGTTTAATAGTTTTGAAGCATCTGAAATATGCTTCAGCTTAATCAATAAAATTGTAATTTTATCAATTAGTTCCCCTGCCCCTATTTCTACAAAGATCTTCGCATTTTCAATAGATATATTCACTTCGGATTTCCTCGTATAAATAGGCTCTCATTCGACAGGTACCCGGCATTCATGATGCTCAAAGAAAAAGTTGGCTAACTTCGAATCATCGCCTGCCTGTTGGCCTTTGTAGGTGCTGCAACTTTTCGACTCGATTGAGCTCTATCGGCCAGGTTCAATCAGTTTGGAAATAACTTTCGCCGTATAATCGACCATTGGAATGACTCGGGCGTAATTTAGCCGCGTAGGACCAATAACCCCTAAAACACCAACGATTTTCTGGTTTTGATCGCGGAACGGCGCAGCAATCAAAGACGAACCGGACAATGAAAATAATTTATTTTCCGAGCCTATATAGATACGGACGCCTTCGCTCGTCTCAGCCCGCGATAACAGATCCATAACGTCTTTTTTCGTTTCAAGATCATCAAAGAGCAGACGAATGCGCTCAATATCTTCCATCGCCTTCAAATCATCGAGAAGGTTCGATTGCCCGCGTACAATTAATTGGCGGCTTTCAGGCTCCCCCGCCCAGCTCGCAAGGCCAGAGCCAACAAGCCCCGCCGTTAAAGCGTCGAGCTCGTGCTCGGCATCCCGCCGCGCACTTTCGATCTCATGTTTCAAATCCGAGATCGTCTTGCCTCGGATCCTGTCGGAGAGATAATTCGAAGCTTCAACAAGCGCGGACGAGGGCAGGCCGGGCGGCAAATCGACAATGCGGTTTTCAATACTACCATCTTCCGAAACAAGGACCGCAAGCGCCCTCGTCTTCTCAATGCGTACAAATTCCATGTGTTTTAAGGTGGACGTAGCTTTCGTCGTCACGACCACGCCCGCGCCGCGCGAGAGGCCTGAAAGCATGGAGGACGCTTCTGTCAGAAGGCTCTCTGTCGTCTTTTGTTGCCCCGAAGCACGAACTTGGGCCTCAATCCTGCCGCGGTCTTCCGTCGAGAGGTCGCCAACTTCCATCAATGCATCGACAAAAAAACGCAGTCCACTTTCAGTTGGTAACCGCCCCGCGCTCGTATGCGGCGCATAGATAAGCCCCGCACTCTCTAAATCGGCCATCACATTACGAACGGAGGCGGGCGACAGGGCAATTGGAATAATACGCGACAAATTGCGCGATCCGACAGGCTCGCCCGTCTCAAGATAGGATTCGACAATCCGCCGAAAAATCTCGCGCGAACGCTGGTTTAGGTCGATCAATCCGCTGCCTTGAGAGGCAAATTTGTCATCGCGCATAGACGATCCCTATTCCATTAGGCGGCGTAACAAGGGCCGCTCCCTAATGTGAGGCTTCCGACCCGACCGATCAAGATAGAGTTTACCTTGCCGTATCCGTTCGTCACGCATAGAAGAAGTCACCTTTCATTGGAACCATAACCATGCGGCCTTCAAAACGATCCCCAGACGAGATGCGTAAAGTATCGTTCGAGCGCAGTATTGCGCGATACGCCGAAGGTTCGTGCCTCGTAAAATTTGGGGAAACCCATGTGCTATGCACCGCTTCGCTCGAAGAAAAAGCGCCATCTTGGCTGCGCGGATCGGGTAAAGGCTGGGTAACAGCCGAATATTCCATGCTTCCCCGCGCAACCGTGGAACGGACGCGGCGTGAAAGTACGTCCGGTAAACAATCGGGACGCACGCAAGAAATCCAGCGTCTGATTGGTCGCTCGCTTCGTTCGGTCGTGGACCTGACCCAGCTCAATGAAAAGCAAATCACGCTGGATTGCGACGTCATTCAGGCCGATGGCGGCACACGAACGGCGGCCATTACAGGGGCTTGGATTGCGCTTCATGACTGTATTGCATGGATGAAATCCCGCTCAATCATCACCGGAAACCCGCTTCGGGACCATGTTGCGGCCATCTCCTGCGGTATCGTGAAGGGCGTACCTGTCATCGACCTCGATTATGTCGAGGATTCATCGGCTGAAACAGATGCCAATTTTGTCATGACGGGCAGTGGAGGCTTGGTTGAAGTGCAAGGCACAGCCGAAGGCAAGCCGTTCTCCGAGGCTGAACTTATG
>JAPJMW010000133.1 GCA_026461505.1 Beijerinckiaceae bacterium | reverse complement strand
GGCAAAATCGGGATTCCTGTATGTAAACCGAATGTTAGAAGAATAAACGCTATGCCCGAGTGCTGCAACCCATTAAAATCGCAATGGCTGGGGAGTAGCTTTGAAGCAAACCGACACTATGGTAGTGTTCGGGCTTGGCTTTAGGGGATCAACGTGGCATTGGCCACGCAAGTTTGAAGCAATAGAGAGCGGGCGGAATATGCAACAGCGTTCGAGTTACGAATATGAAGACCTTCTGGCATGCGGTCGCGGCGAGCTTTTTGGCCCCGGCAATGCCCAGCTTCCGCTCCCTCCGATGTTGATGTTCGACCGCATCGCCGAAGTGTCCGAAACGGGCGGCGAGAATGGCAAGGGCATCATCCGCGCCGAATTTGCGATCCGTCCCGACCTTTGGTTCTTCCCCTGCCATTTTCAGGGCGACCCCGTAATGCCGGGCTGCTTGGGGCTTGATGCGCTTTGGCAGCTCTGCGGCTTTTATCTGGGTTGGCTCGGGGCTGAAGGCCGTGGCCGCGCTTTGGGCGTCGGCGAGGTGAAATTTATCGACCAAGTGCTGCCAACCGTCAAAAAAGTGGTCTATGAGGTCCATTTGAAGCGGGTTTTCCGCTCTAAATTGGTTCTCGGCATTGCGGACGGCTATCTTGAAGCCGATGGACGCCGGATTTATGAAGCGCGCGACCTGCGCGTGGGATTGTTCAAGGCCGCCTGAACAGCCATATCCGCATCACATCCAATTTCTAGATCGGCGTCAGCGTAGAGTACCGATCTTTTTGCGCTAAGGAGTTCCACCATGAGACGCGTCGTTGTAACCGGCATGGGCATTGTTTCGTCGATCGGTAATAACACCCAAGAAGTGTTGTCGTCGCTTTATGAAGCGCGGTCTGGTGTTATTCACGCCGAGAGCTACACGGAATTAGGCTTCCGCTGCCAAGTCCATGGTCAGCCTAAACTTGATCCGGCGGAGATCGTCGATCGCCGCGCGATGCGCTTCCACGCCACGGGTACGGGCTGGAACCATGTTGCGATGGATCAGGCCATCCTCGATTCCGGTCTTGAGGAAAGTGATATTTCCAATGAGCGCACGGGCATCATCATGGGCTCGGGCGGCCCTTCGACACGCATTCTCGTCGAGGCTGCCGATATTACGCGTAAAAATATTAGCCCAAAGCGCATTGGACCCTTTGCTGTGCCTAAGTCGATGTCATCAACGGCGTCGGCAACGCTTGCGACATGGTTTAAGATCAAGGGCGTGAATTATTCGATTTCATCGGCTTGCGCGACGTCGAACCATTGCATCGGCAATGCCTATGAAATGATCCAATGGGGCAAGCAGGATGTGATGTTTGCCGGCGGCTGCGAAGAGCTTGATTGGACCATGTCGCAATTGTTTGATGCGATGGGTGCCATGTCTTCCAAATACAATGACACGCCAGCCAAAGCCTCACGCGCCTATGACAAAGACCGTGACGGTTTCGTGATTGCGGGTGGTGCAGGCGTTTTGGTGCTTGAAGAGCTCGAACACGCCAAAGCGCGCGGCGCAAAAATCTATGCTGAAATCGTCGGCTATGGCGCAACCTCGGATGGCTATGACATGGTCGCCCCATCGGGTGAAGGCGCAATTCGCTGCATGCGTCAGGCCTTGGCGACGGTGAAGACCAAGATCGATTATATCAACCCGCATGCAACATCGACGCCCGTTGGTGATGCAAAGGAAATTGAAGCGATCCGTGCGGTGTTTGGTGCCGATTGCCCGCCGATTTCAGCAACCAAATCTTTGACGGGTCACTCGCTTGGCGCAACAGGTGTTCAAGAAGCGATTTATTCGCTCTTGATGATGAATAACAACTTCATCTGCGAAAGCGCCAATATTCAAGAAATCGATCCGGACTTTGCCGATATGCCCATTATCCGCAAGCGTATCGACAATGCCCAAATTGGCGCTGTGCTTTCGAATTCGTTCGGCTTTGGCGGCACCAACGCAACCATCGTCATGAAACGTCTCGACGCTTGAGACAACGCGCTACCAACACGAGAGACAGGACGCCTCTATGACCGGATTGATGCAGGGAAAACGCGGACTCATTATGGGTGTTGCCAATGACCATTCCATCGCCTGGGGAATTGCAAAGGCCCTTGCGGCGCAAGGCGCCGAACTCGCTTTCACCTATCAAGGTGAATCGCTTAAAAAGCGCGTCGAGCCGCTTGCAACAGAGGCTGGCTCCACCTTCCTTATTCCTTGCGATGTTGAAGATCTCGCATCGGTCGACGCGACGTTTGACGCGGTTGCAAAGAAATGGGGTTCGATTGATTTTCTCGTTCACGCCATTGCTTTCTCCGATAAGGCTGAACTCAAGGGCCGCTTCGCCGATACAACGCGTGAAAACTTCTCGCGGACAATGTTGATTTCATGCTTCTCATTCGTTGAAGTGGCTAAACGCGCCGCAGCCATGATGCCCAATGGTGGCTCGATCGTCACGCTTACCTATGGTGGCGCAACCCGCGTGATGCCGAATTATAATGTGATGGGTGTAGCAAAGGCAGCGCTTGAAGCGTCAGTGCGCTATCTCGCCTCCGATTTCGGCCCCGATAATATTCGCGTCAATGCGATTTCCGCCGGACCTGTTCGGACCTTGGCTGGTGCAGGCATCGCGGACGCGCGTTTGATGTTCAATTATCAAAAGCGTCACGCGCCCTTGCGCCGCACCGTGTCGATTGAAGAGATTGGTGGATCCGGTCTTTATCTCTTATCCGATTTATCAGCTGGCGTGACGGGCGAAGTGCATTTCGTTGACTCCGGTTACAACATCATTTCTATGCCTCAACCTGCGGCGCTTAAAACGGTTGATGACGCTGAGACAGCCGCCGAAGCGCGTCTTGTGGGCAAGGCAGCGGAGTAATCAGAACGTGACGAACCCGGCCCCAAGCAACAAAGACGGTATTCTCGCAGCTCAAGATATTCGCGCTTTGCATTCGGCGGGCGTCATTCAGGCGGATCGGCCTTTTGCCGATGGGCAAGTGCAGCCTGCAAGCCTTGATTTGCGTTTGGGCCGCCGCGTCTGGCGCGTTCGTGCCAGCTTTCTTCCCGGCCCCGATCGTGCGGTCAAAGATCGGCTGGAGCGCATTGCGTTGCACGAGATTGATCTAACCAATGGCGCGGTGCTTGAAACGGGCGCGGTTTATATTGCCGAATTGCTCGAAGGCTTAGCCCTTCCTGCGGATATTTTGGCTTCAGCCAATCCTAAAAGCTCGACAGGTCGGCTCGATGTGTTCACCCGTGTGATTGCCGATCACGCACAAGAATTCGATCAGATCGAGGCAGGCTATCATGGCCCGCTTTATCTTGAAATTTCACCACGCACGTTCCCCGTGCTCGTTCGTACTGGTTCGCGCCTGTCGCAGGTCAGATTTCGCCGTGGTCTTGTTCGGTTGGATGATACACAACTCAAAGCGCTTCACGCGCGTGACCGGCTTGTGACATCGTCTGAACCATCCATCCAAAACGGTATCGCCGTGTCGGTTGATCTTTCAGGTTTTGGCAAAGACCATCTCGTGGGCTATCGCGCCAAGCGCCACACGGCCCTTGTCGATGTGGATCGGGTCGGCGGTTATGAGGTTGATGATTACTGGGATCCGCTCTACGCACGAAAAGATAACGATATTATTTTGGATCCCGGCCAGTTTTATATTCTAGCGTCCAAAGAAGCGGTTCATGTACCGCCCGATCATGCGGCGGAAATGACGCCTTTTGATCCGCTTGTCGGCGAATTCCGCGTTCATTATGCAGGCTTTTTTGATCCCGGCTTTGGGCATGCGGGCAGCGGCGGCGCAGGCAGCAGGGCTGTCTTGGAAGTGCGCTCCAGAGATGTGCCGTTTATTTTGGAAGACGGGCAAACCGTTGGCCGCCTCGTTTACGAGCGGATGGCCGCGCTGCCCGATATGCTCTATGGCAAGGATCTAGGCTCGAACTATCAGGCCCAAGGCCTAAAACTCTCAAAGCACTTCAAGGCGCCTTAAGCGCGGGTTTATTTTTTTAATAGTTTTAAATGATATCGGCAATCGCGTTGGCATAGGTCGCCATTTGCTTCTTGCCAAATTCGGTCATTTGAATCGATTTGGCCCGCCCATCGACTGTATCTTTAACTTGAGCGATTAATTTTAATTTTTCGAGCGCCCTCAGATGCTGCCGAACGGAAGCATCGGTCGCTTGAGTGTAATCGTAAATCGCGGACAATTTGGCTTTGAAATCATTTTTAGCAAGAAAAATAAGAATTTCGATACTTGTATGAGTGCGTGATTTGAATATCGAGTGTTCGATTTCAATTAGTCTCTTGCGTCGGTTCGCTATTTCCGAAATTGGGACGGCATCGATTTTTTCGGACATTTCTTAAACAATACTCGAACTATAAGTATAACCACGGATCGATAATTATCACACCGACAAGAATAAAAATCAGAAATGTTTTTCGGCATATTCGTAAAATCAATATCTATATTGAAATAAACCAATATACTTAATTGATATTCGCATTTTTTTAATCTTTAGTATAAAAATACTATTTAGTTATATTAATATAAAATTTGATTATAATAGCCTTCAACACATAGATTACAAATTAACGTCAAATTTTGTAAATTGGCCGTTTCAAGCTAAGATGATGAGCCTGAGCCCGGATGGGATAAAACCATTGTCCCCTTGATCCGTGAACCGATCCCAACTACGTCCCACAGACGTTGTTTTATGGACTAAAAAGCAATCTTCCGCCCTTTGAAAGTTGAATGACCTTGCCCTCTCCCGCTTCCCGCCGCCGAACCTTTGCCATTATCTCGCATCCTGATGCCGGTAAAACCACGCTGACAGAGAAGCTCCTGTTAATGGGCGGCGCTATTCAGCTTGCAGGCGAAGTCAAAGCCAAGAAAAGCGGCACCCAAACGCGTTCCGATTGGATGGGGATCGAGCGTGAGCGCGGCATTTCGGTTGTCACATCCGTGATGACCTTTGAATATGCCGATTGCGTATTTAACTTACTTGATACGCCGGGACATGAAGACTTCTCCGAGGATACCTATCGCACCCTGACAGCGGTTGATTCAGCCGTCATGGTGATCGATGGGGCCAAAGGCATTGAAGCACGTACGCGAAAACTGTTCGAAGTCTGCCGTTTGCGTGACATCCCTATTGTGACCTTCATCAACAAGATGGACCGTGAAACGCGGGATCCGTTTGATCTGTTGGATGAGATTGAAAAGACGCTCGCTCTGGATACGGCGCCCGTTAATTGGCCGATCGGGCAGGGCAAAAGCTTTGCCGGAACGTATGATTTTAAGCACAATCGCGTTCGCCTTATTGATACCGACGAAGAGACAATGACGGTTAATGGTCCGGAGGATTCGCGTGTCGAAGCCTTATTGCCGGAGCATGAATGGCCGGCATATCTCGATCAAATATCCTTGGCGCGGGAAGCCTGTCGGCCGTTTGAGCTTGAGGCCTTTCGCGAAGGTCATTTAACGCCCGTGTTTTTTGGCTCGGCGCTGCGGAATTTTGGTGTGCGGGATCTGATTGATGCCATGGCTGAAATCGCCCCGCCGCCGCGCGCGCAAGAGGCCGATACAAGAACGGTCAACGCCGAAGAAGCAAAAATGACGGGCTTTGTCTTCAAAATTCAGGCGAATATGGATCCGAACCACCGCGACCGTATCGCCTTTATCCGCGTTTGTTCGGGTAAACTTGAGCGTGGCATGAAGGCCAAACTGGTGCGAACAGGCAAGGCCTTGCCGATCAATGCGCCGCAGTTCTTTTTCGCCCGAAACCGCGCTTTGGCCGAGGAGGCTTTTGCCGGAGATGTCGTTGGTATTCCCAATCATGGAACGCTGCGCATTGGCGATACGCTCACCGAAGGCGAAGAATTGGTGTTTCGGGGTGTGCCAAGCTTCGCGCCGGAAATTTTGCGCCGCGTTCGCTTAAAAGACGCCATGAAGGCCAAAAAGCTGCGCGAGGCGCTTGAGCAATTGGGCGAAGAAGGCGTCGTTCAATTGTTTATTCCTGCCGACGGCTCGGGCGCGATTGTCGGCGTGGTTGGCGCTTTGCAGCTTGATGTATTGTTGGAACGGTTACAGGCAGAATATGGAGTGACGGTTGAATTTGAACCATCCCGCTTCACGATTTGCCGGTGGATCGCGTCCAAGGATAAGGTTGAGCTTCAAAAATTCATCGATTCCCATATGTCAGCCATCGCGCATGATTTGGACGGCGCACCCGTCTTTCTGGCCCCCTCCGCCTTCACGCTCAATTATGAGCATGAGCGTTGGCCTGCCATTGAAGTCACCGATGTGAAAGACTATCAAATCCGCGAAACCGCCGCATAAACAGAACGAGAAAACGACAATGTCGCTTCCAACAGGGCAGGAACTCAGGATCGCCGAAGCAACCCTTCGCGAGGTCGTGAAGACAATTTTTCGATCAGCCGGATCAAACGAGCGCGAATGTGATCTCCTCGCCGATCATCTCGTCGAAGCCAATCTCAAAGGCCATGACTCGCATGGCGTGGGGATGATCCCTGCCTATATCACCTCGTTAAAAGCCAATGAATTGACGCTTAACCACGCACCACGTGTCGTAAACGATAACGGCGGCGCGCTTGTCCTTGATGGCGAAGGGGGTCTTGGTCAATCCATCGCCCATGATGCGATGGTCATAGGCATTGAACGGACGAAAAAGACCGGATCGGCGATTGTTGCGCTGAATAACAGCCATCATATCGGCCGGATCGGGCACTGGGCCGAGCAATGCGCGCGCGAAGGGTTGGTATCGATCCATTTTGTGAATGTGATCGCGGATCCGGTCGTTGCCCCCTTTGGCGGCAAGGTGCCAAAGCTTGTTACCAATCCGATCTCCATTGGCATTCCACGGCGGGACGCGGCCCCGGTCATCGTCGATTTTGCGACGAGCAAACTGGCCCATGGCAAAATCCGGGTCGCCTATAACAAAGGCGTCAAGGTTCCGGATGGCACCCTGATTGATGCCGAAGGGCGGCCGACCAATGATCCGGCCGCGATGTTTGAAGCCCCAACGGGCGCCATTTTGCCCTTTGGCGAGCATAAGGGCTGGACGTTGGCCTTTGCGTGCGAAGCGCTCGCAGGCGCGCTGACGGGCGGCCAGGCGATGAAAGGTCCGACCACCAAAAAAGCCATTATCAACAATATGCTCTCGATTATCGTCTCGCCGGAAGCATTGGGCACGCAGGCAAATTATCTCTCGGAGCTTGAAAGCTTCGTCCACTGGGCCCAATTACCCAGTGAAGGCCAGTCGCCGACGGTACTCTTGCCGGGTGATCCTGAGCGGGCAACCAAGGCGGAGCGTTTGGAGCATGGAATTCCGGTGGATCGTAACACATGGCTTCAAATTGTTGCGGCAGGCCAATTGGTTGGCGTCTCGGGTGCCGACCTTAATGCCTATCTCGGCTAACGGGGCTTGCTTCCTCTCCTATGACAGGCCATAGACATTCACGTTATAGCGCGCATAAGCGGATCGGGATCACGAGAAAGAACGCATGACGGGTCCGACCGATCAACCGATATCCGCGCCTGAAAAGCCGAAGCCGGAGCATAAAATCACCCGTTGGCTCGGCCCGATGCTCAGTCTTGCGCTGATTTTGGGCTCGTTTTTCGTCCTCAGGACTGAATTAGCCGACGTCACCCTTGCTGATATTCAACAGGGTATTCACAAAGCCAGCGGCGGACAATTGATGTTGGCCATCGGCTTTACCGTGCTGAGCTATATTTTCTTGGCAGGCTATGACGCGCTCGCCATGCGCCAGCTCGGCCTTAAGATTAAGCTCGCAACCGTCGTTTTCGCCTCGTTTACGAGCTATGCGATCTCTTTCACGCTGGGCTTCCCGCTTTTAACCGCCGGAACGGTGCGCTACCGGATCTATTCGGCGAGCGGTGTATCCTCCTCAAAAGTGATGAGCCTCACTTTGATCGCCGGAATGACCTTCATTCTCGGCATGGCGGTGGTGGTCGGCGTCGGCCTCATGTGGCAGTCGGAAGCGATTTCCACCATCAATCAAGCCACCGCCCATCTCAACCAGCTCGCCGGAATGGCGGTTCTTTCGGCCATTTTGGTGTATCTCGTCTGGGCGGCGGCCAAACGCCGCCATGTCCGCATCAAGCATTTCTTGATCGAGCTTCCGACCCTCAAAGTTTCCCTCGGCCAATTGGCCTTAGGTGCCGCCGATGTCTGCGCCGCTTCCGCCGTGCTTTATGTCTTGTTGCCGGAAGGCCACGGCATCGCCTTTGAAACCTTTGCCGCCGTCTATGCTTTTGGCTGCATTTTGGGTGTCATCAGCAATGTTCCGGGCGGCATTGGCGTGCTGGAAAGCACCATTCTCGGCGCGTTTTCGAGTGTCGGTAAGTCCGATCTGCTGGGCGCGCTGCTGCTGTTTCGCCTGTGCTATTATCTCGGCCCCTTTGTTTTAGCGGTTGGTAGTCTTGGCATTTATGAAATTGTCATGCGACTGTCACGAATCCGTGAGCGAATCCTCGATCGCTAAATCGGCGAGGGATGCTTTGATCGGATGAAAGAGGGTTACGGGGGCATGGACGGCACTCAGTCTGCACTATTGCCAGAAGTACTCGATGCGCTTTCCGATCCCGTGATCATGGTGGATGGGCGCAAAGTGGTTACCTTTGCCAATGCCGCTTCTCTCATCGCATGGCCCGCTTTAACGCGCGGAACGCCCTTGTCCTTCACGCTGCGCGCGCCGGATCTGATCGAGGCCATTGACGATGTTTTGGCCCGTAAGACGACGGTTTCGCGCGGTACAATGACGGAACGCCAGCCTGTCGAGCGGTTTTTCGAGTTTCAAGTCGTTGGCCTTTCGCCTTCCGCCAATGCGAGCCCGCGCACGGCACCTGCCGCCGTTCTCGTGTTTCGCGATCTAACAGAAGCACGTCGCTTGGAATCGATGCGGGTCGATTTCGTGGCGAATGCGAGCCATGAATTGCGCACGCCTTTGGCCTCGCTCCTGGGCTTTATCGAAACCTTGCAAGGCCCGGCGCGCAATGATCCGCACGCCCAAAGCCGATTCCTGGATATTATGCGCGAGCAAGGCCGCCGCATGGCGCGCCTGATCGATGATCTTCTATCGCTCTCCCGTGTCGAGATGAGCGAGCATCGCCGCCCGGTCGATAAAGTCGATTTTGGCGCCCTCATCCGGCAAGTCGTCGATACGCTCCGACCCGTGGCCGAGGAACGACAGGTCGCGTTTAATCTCAGCCTTCCCGATCAAGCCCTCTATGTCATCGCCGATCGTGATGAATTGATGCGGGTTGCCGAAAATTTGATCGAAAACGGCATCAAATACGGCCAGATGGGAAAACAGCTCGATGTCTCGCTGAAGGTTCACGAGCCAAATTCAGAGCAACCCTGCGAATGTCATTTAAGGGTTCAGGATTACGGCCCCGGCATCTCTTCCGAACATCTGCCTCGTTTAACCGAGCGGTTTTACCGGGTCAATGCCTCGGCCAGCCGTGAGACGGGCGGCACAGGCCTTGGCCTCGCCATCGTCAAGCACATCATCAACCGCCATCGCGGGCGATTGATGATTGAGAGCGAGCTCGGTTCAGGCTCGACCTTTCACGTCTATTTGCCTTTGCACGGGATAAAATAGCGGGCTGCCTCGTAATTCATTCAGCCGTCTTGGATTTGTCACAAAGTTGTCATGCAGACCGGATATGGGCATGTCATCGTGGTACGAAACCGCGCTATGCCGATGTCGTTCTCATTGTATTTTGAACCCACGGCAGTACACAAAAGGAGATAGTCCCGTGAAATTTTCAACCCTGATTGCCGCTGGCTTTGCCTTGGCAGCCTCTGTATCTGTAGCGTTCGCCGAAGACATTTCAGGTGCGGGTGCTACCTTCCCATACCCAATCTATTCGAAATGGGCTGATGCCTATAAGAAGGTTTCGGGTGTAGGCCTTAACTATCAGTCGATCGGTTCTGGCGCCGGCCGCAAGCAAATTCAAGCCAAGACCGTTACCTTCGGCGCGACTGATATTCCTCAGAAGGAAGAATATCTCAACACGAACGGCTTCGTTCAGTTCCCAATGGTTATGGGTGGCATTGTTGCGATCGTAAACCTTGAAGGCGTTGCCGGCGGTGATCTCGTTCTCGATGGTGACACGCTTGCCAAAATCTATCTCGGCAAGGTTAAGACCTGGGACGACGCAGCAATCGCGACGCTCAATCCAAAGTCAAAGCTTCCTTCTTTGCCAATCATCGTGATCCGTCGCTCGGACGGTTCGGGCACCACATTTAACTTCACGACCTATCTTTCGGCTGTTAGCGCAGACTTCAAGAAGAGCGTCGGAGCAGGTGAAGCCGTTGAATGGCCAGTGGGTATCGGCGCAGCAGGTAATGCTGGCGTTGCTGCAAACGTCATGCAGACCAAGGGTTCGATCGGTTATGTCGAATACGCCTATGCAACGCAAAATGGCCTTGCATGGACCGACATGGTCAATTCGGCTGGCAAGCGCGTGAAGCCAAATCTTTCGTCGTTCAAGGCAGCAGCTGCCAAGGGTGACTGGGCAAATGCGAAGAATTTCTACCTCATTCTCGCCAATTCACCTGGTGAAGCTTCGTGGCCAATGATGGCAACAACCTTCATCCTCATGTATGCTCAGCCTTCTGATCCGGCAGCTTCTTCGGCAGCGCTCAAATATTTCGATTGGGCCTATTCGAACGGAGCCAAGATGGCAGAAGATCTTGACTATGTGCCAATGCCAGACTCGGTCATCGCCCAGGTTCGTTCGGCCTGGAAGGGCATTGCTAAGTAAGTCGTTTAAGACTGACTAAATTTGGAGCGGCGATTCTCGCCGCTCCTATCTACCCTTCGACGGAGAGAAGCCGTGACAACCATATCGGAAAATTCTAAAAACCTAGATATGGCCCTTTCAAATGATCGAGCTCGCGTTCTCAAAAGTCTCGTCTTAAGCGATACATTATTTTCCTTCGCTACCCGCGCAGCAGCCTATGCGGTTCTGCTTCTTCTCGCTGGCATCATCATCTCGCTGATTGTCGGTGCATGGCCGGCCATGAAGGCCTTTGGATTCGAATTTCTTGTAACAGAACGTTGGGCGCCGCAGCTTGAGCCTGAGCCTGTTTTGGGCGCCCTAGCGCCAATTTACGGAACGCTTGTATCCTCGTTTATTGCGATGTTGATCGCTGTTCCCTTTGGCCTCGGCATTGCTATCTTTCTGACCGAACTTTGCCCCCATTCAATCCGCCGTCCGATCCGGCTGGCCATTGAACTTTTGGCCGGTATTCCGTCGATCATTTATGGCATGTGGGGCTTCTTTGTTCTGGGACCATTTTTGGCCAATTATATCGAGCCGAGCATTGTCGCTGCTGTTGTCAACATCCCTGTGCTCAACAGCATATTCAGCGGTGAAATGGTATCCAATCTCAGCCTGTTCAACGCGTCGCTGATCTTGGCGATCATGATCTTGCCTTTCATCACAGCGATCGCCGTCGATGTGTTCTCGACCGTACCTCCGGTGTTGAAAGAGGCTGCCTATGGTATCGGGTGCACGACATGGGAAGTGGTCAACAATGTGGTGCTCCCCTTCACGCGTGTCGGAGTGGTTGGTGGTGTGATGTTGGCGCTCGGCCGTGCCTTGGGTGAAACAATGGCCGTTACTTTCATCATCGGTAACAGTTTTAAAATCACAGGCTCCATTTTCGCACCAAGCACTACGATTTCAGCAGCAATTGCCAGCGAGTTTGCGGAAAGTGAAGGGCTTCACCAGTCTGCATTGATCCTGCTCGGTTTGTTGCTGTTCGTCTTGACTTTCATCGTCCTTGCCACGGCGCGTTTCATGTTGATGCGCCTCGAAAAACGCGCAGGAGCTTAACATCATGGCAAGCTACGCTGCACGCCGTCGCAATAGCACGTTTATTATGGGTCTTTGCCTCGCTGCCACCGGGATCGGTGTGGTCTGGTTGTTCCTGATTTTATATTCGCTACTCATAAATGGCATTCCCGGTTTAACCTTAGCGGTCTTCACGGAAATGACGCCGCCACCCGGCGAGCATGGTGGCGGCTTGCTCAATGCCATTTTCGGAAGCCTTTTGATGACGATCATCGGCGTCGGAATCGGCGCGCCGATCGGTATTTTGGCAGGTACCTATTTGGCTGAATACGGCCGTCATTCAAAGATCACGCCCGTCATTCGCTTTATCAATGACATTCTTCTCAGTGCGCCATCGATCATCATCGGCTTGTTTGTCTATGGTGCCGTTGTCGTGCCGATGCGAAGCTTCTCGGCCGTTGCCGGATCGATTGCGCTTGCTGTGATCGTTATCCCTGTTGTCGTCCGCACGACCGAAGATATGCTTTTGCTCGTACCTAATACACTACGCGAAGCAGCGTCGGCATTGGGTTTGCCACGTTCATTTGTTATCCGCCGTGTTGCCTATCGGGCCGCTCGCGCAGGTTTGATTACGGGTGTTCTTCTGGCCGTCGCGCGTGTGGGTGGCGAGACCGCACCTCTGCTTTTCACCGTTTTGTCGAACCAGTTCTGGAGTGCTAATCTCCTGAAGCCGATGGCTAACTTGCCCGTCACGATTAATAATTTCATCAATAACCCCGATGCGAATTGGAAGCAGTTGGCATGGACGGGAGCATTGCTGATCACGGCTGCTGTTCTGAGCCTTAACATTACAGCGCGTTTCTTCGGAGCATCGAAAGATGGCCGGTAATTTCAACCAATTTCACGGTAAGAGCCTGTTCCATCATGCTTGAAAAAATTTCGGTCAAGAATCTAAAATTCTTCTACGGCACCAATCTGGCTTTGAAGGGGATTGATATTCCGTTTTATGCCAATAAGGTCACGGCCTTTATCGGGCCATCGGGCTGCGGAAAATCGACGCTGCTTCGCGTCCTTAACCGCATGTATGATCTTTATCCCGGTCAACATGCCGAAGGCGAAATCCTGTTTGATGGGCGCAATATTCTCAATCCGGGTGAAGATTTGAATTTGCTTCGCGCGCGAATTGGAATGGTCTTTCAAAAGCCAACGCCATTTCCGATGACCATTTACGATAACATCGCTTTTGGTCTTAAGCTTTATGAAAATCTTTCGAAGTCAGAGCTTGACGGCCGCGTTGAAGATTCCTTGAAGCGCGCTGCCCTTTGGAGCGAAGTGAAAGACAAGCTCGGCGCCAATGGCTTGAGCCTTTCTGGTGGTCAACAGCAAAGGCTTTGCATTGCAAGAACGGTGGCGATCAAACCGGAAGTGATTTTGTTTGACGAGCCATGTTCGGCACTTGATCCGATTTCAACGGCCAAGATCGAAGAATTGATCGATGAATTAAAAACGGAATACACGATTGCGATTGTGACGCATAATATGCAGCAAGCCGCGCGCGTTTCTGAATATACGGCCTTTATGTATCTCGGTGATTTGGTTGAATTTGATGAAACATCAAAAATCTTCACGACACCGACAGATCCACGCACGCAAGATTATATTACTGGCCGGTTCGGCTAATTTTAAAGCCTCCGGAGGGGAGATCGTATCATGATAGACCATACCGTACGTGCTTATGACGACGAGCTTATGGAAATTGGCCGTAAGATTACGGAAATGGGCGGCATTGCCGAGACAATGCTGGCGAACGCCATTCAGTCTCTTGTAAAAGGAGATACGGAGCTCGCACAACGTGTCATCGCAACCGACCCTAAGCTCGATGTGCTTGAACGCGAGATCGAAGAGAAAGCCATTTTGACGATTGCCCGCCGCCAACCCATGGCAATCGATTTGCGTGCGCTTGTATCAGCCATTCGGATTGCGAGCGACATCGAGCGTATTGGTGATTTGGCCAAGAATGTTGGCAAGCGTGTTGTTGCGATCGACGGTCAATTCGCCCCTCAAAAGATTGTCGGCGGCGTCATTCACATCAGTGATCTCGCGCTTGATCGGTTGCATCGGGTATTGGATGCCTATGCGCATCGTGACGTTGAAGCGGCTATGTCGGTTTGGAACCAAGACGAGGAAATCGACCAGCTCTATAATTCGCTGTTCCGCGAATTGCTGACCTATATGATGGAAGATCCACGCAATATCGGCTTCTGCGCCCATCTCTTATTCTCGGCGAAGAATATCGAGCGTATCGGCGATCATGCGACCAATATTGCCGAGACGATCAAATATCTCGTCACCGGTGAAACGGTTGTAGCGGATCGGCCGCGTGCGGCCGATGGATATGCGCCTTTACAAACGCCTTAAGTTTGAATCGGAAGAGCAAGAGTAACCTGTTATGTCCGTAAAACCACGTGTCTTGATTGTTGAAGATGAAGAGCCGCTGACGCTGCTTCTGCGGTACAATCTCGAAGCCGAAGGTTATGTCGTCGATAGCGCGGCCCGCGGGGATGATGCCGAAATCATGCTCCGCGAGCAGGTGCCTGATCTCGTAATTTTGGACTGGATGTTGCCGGGCCTTTCCGGCATCGAACTTTGTCGGCGTTTACGGCTGCGGCCAGAGACGCAAAGTCTGCCCGTTATCCTTTTGACCGCGCGTGGCGAAGAAAGCGAGCGTGTTCGTGGCTTGGCGACGGGCGCGGATGATTATGTCGTTAAGCCGTTTTCCGTTCCGGAATTGGTGGCGCGGGTGCGTGCAATTTTGCGTCGGGCCTCGCCCAATCGCTTGGCGACATCGCTTGAATTGGGCGATCTGTTGCTTGATCGTGGCAGCCATCGCGTTCGCCGTGGTAGTCGCGAGCTTCATCTCGGACCAACCGAGTTTAAACTTCTCGAATTCTTGATGGAGCGGCCTGGTCGGGTATTCACCCGCGGCCAACTGCTCGATAGCGTTTGGGGTATGGATGCAGAAATCGACGAGCGGACCGTGGATGTCCATGTCGGCCGCTTGCGTAAAGCCGTGAACAAACCCCGCGAACGCGATCCGATCCGGACGGTTCGGGGTGCAGGCTACTCGTTTGACGAGAATTTTTCCCGCAGGGCTTAATTCAATCACGCCATAAAAAAACACCGCTGAAACAAGCGGTGTTTTTTTATAATTATTGCCGTGATGGATTAGATCTTAATCGCGCGGCTTTGCACGCCGACGGTCATTGGAAGGCTGATAGGCAATCCGGGAATGGAAGGCGCAATAGGGCGTTCCAACCGGTGAATTGCCACCGCAAAAGCGGAAATCGGTAGAGGCTGGATCGCCAAACGGCCAACGGCAGGTTGTTTCCCGCAATTCCATAATGGTGATGCGTTCCGACATTGGAACGACCACTTCCTCGAATGGCTGCACGTCATAATCGATAACAGGCGACAACATCGTTTCTGCCGACGCCGCCAAAGCCAGATTGCCGCGAACAGCACCACGGCTACCACCACCACCGCCAGCACTAACCGACGAATAAGACCCAGCCGCCGACGTGCGACCCGATGAATGCGTTAAAGGATGGCTTGGAGCGCGTGTGACCTTACGAGGGCGCGAGGAGGGAGCCGATGGCGTCTTCGCCCGACCCGACAACCCCAGACGGTGCACCTTGCCGATCACCGCATTGCGGGTAATGCCGTGATTAAGCTCTGCTGCGATTTGACTCGCGCTAAGCCCTTGATTCCAGAGCTTCCGCAACAACTCAACCCGTTCATCGGTCCAGGACATTCGTTACCTCATTAACCCCACGCGACACCGACAATCCGTCGGCCGATCTCGTCTTTGACACCACGACGCCGCTAAAACAGCGCGGGACAATCCGAAGGATCATCACCAGATGTCGTGTTTGCCGTGAGGACAACCTACAATATGCCGTGACTCTGCCGCAAGCATTGCGGAGTCCCTCACATGGTTTTCCCCAGCGATGAGTAGTGGATATCGTCATGTCGTTTCGATGGCGGTCAGTCCGAACGGTCAAATAAATTTGAGGCGCTATATAAGATTGACAGAGAATTAAGGCATTCTATGATAGAAAACTGTAATGAGCCGTCCCCAGAGGGCGGCCATTTTTGTTTTTATGCCCCGTTTTCGAAGGAGACAGAGCTATGGTCGACACAAGTTCCGCCGCGCACCCGTCATCGGCACTTTTGCCGGTCTTCGCGCGAATGGACCTTGCGTTTGAGCGAGGCGAGGGCGCATGGCTGATTTCGACCAAGGGTGAGCGCTATCTCGATTTCGGCTCCGGCATTGCGGTGAACGCCGTTGGCCACGCCCACCCGCATCTCGTAGCGGCCTTGAAGGCGCAATCCGAAAAGCTCTGGCATACGTCTAACCTCTACCAGATCCCTGATGGCGAGCGGCTGGCCCAGCGCCTCGTCGAACGTTCTTTTGCCGACACGGTGTTCTTCACAAACTCCGGCGCGGAAGCGCTCGAATGCGCGATCAAGATGGCGCGCAAATACCACGCCGCCTCCGGTCACCCAGAGCGTTATCGCATTATCACTTTCGAAGGCGCCTTTCATGGCCGTACGCTGGCCACGCTCGCCGCAGGCGGCCAGCAAAAATATCTCGAAGGCTTCGGCCCGAAGGTTGAAGGCTTTGATCAAGTAGCCTTCGCCGATCACGATGCGATCGAAAAAGCCATCACACCTGAGACAGCCGCAATCCTGATTGAGCCGATCCAGGGCGAAGGCGGTGTTCGTGTCGTTCCAACACAATGCCTGCGCGGTTTGCGCGAACTCTGCGACCGTCATGGCCTCTTGCTGATCTTTGACGAAGTCCAATGCGGCGTCGGCCGCACGGGGCAACTTTTCGCGCATGAAAAATCGGGTATCCTTCCGGATATTATGACATCGGCGAAAGGCATTGGCGGCGGCTTTCCGATGGGTGCGTGCCTTGCCACATTCGAAGCGGCAAAGGGCATGACAGCGGGCGCGCATGGCTCGACCTTTGGCGGCAATCCGCTGGCGATGGCGGTTGGCAATGCCGTGCTCGATGTCATTCTCGCACCGGGCTTTCTGGCGCATGTTGAAAAAGTTGCTTTGCTTTTCAAGCAACGTTTGGCCGAGTTGAAAGACCGTCATCCGCGCATCATCGCCGAGGTGCGGGGTGAAGGCCTGCTCGTCGGATTAAAGATGGCCGTTCCGAACACCGAAATGACGAAAGCCTTGGTGCACGAACATATGCTGGCCGTTGGTGCGGGTGATAATGTCGTGCGCCTATTGCCACCTTTGATTATCGATGAAGCGATCGTCGCCGATGCCATTGCGCGGATTGATCGCGCCTGTTCGCATATCGAGGCCGATATGGGCCTCTCCCAAAAGAAAGCGGTAGACGCATGAGTTCGCAAAAGCATTTCCTCGATCTGACTGATTTTTCGTCCGATCAGTTACGGTCGATCTTAAAGGGTGCCAGCACGCTGAAGGCCGCGCGCCAATCAAGCCGCGCCGCCGGAAAGCGTAACGAGAACTGCCCGCTCGAGGGTAAAGTTCTCGCGATGATTTTCGACAAGCCATCCACCCGTACGCGCGTATCGTTCGATGTTGGCATGCGCGAGCTCGGTGGCGAAACGCTGATGCTCACAGGTGCTGAAATGCAGCTCGGCCGGGGCGAAACCATCGCGGATACAGCCCGCGTCTTGTCGCGCTTTGTCGATGCGATCATGATCCGCACACTCGATCACGGTAAAGTCGTTGAGCTGGCCGAGAATGCAACGGTGCCCGTCATCAACGGACTCACCAAAAACTCGCATCCCTGCCAAGTCATGGCGGATGTGATGACCTATGAGGAACATAACGGCCCGATCCAAGGCCGAAATGTCGCTTGGCTGGGAGACTCCAACAATGTGCTGGCCTCATGGGTTCACGCCGCCGCGCGGTTTGATTTTCAGTTGACGATTGCAGCACCCGAAGAATTGGCACCAACCGCCGAGCTGATCGCTTGGGCGCGGAACGAAGGCGCACGCGTCACGGTCACCCGTAGCCCGCAAGATGCAGCCGAAGGCGCCGATTGTGTCGTCACCGATTGTTGGGTTTCAATGGGCGATGAAGACGCCGGACGTCGCCATAATCTGCTCTCGCCCTATCAGGTTAATGCGAAGCTTATGAAGCTTGCCTCGCCCAAGGCTCTGTTCATGCATTGCCTTCCGGCGCATCGCGGCGAAGAAGTCACCGATGAGGTGATGGATGGCCCGCAATCGGTTGTGTTTGACGAGGCCGAAAATCGCCTTCACGCGCAAAAGGGCATCTTGGCGTGGTGCCTCGGAGCGCTTCCTGCATCATGATGGATTTCAGTGATCTTCCACCTGATGATCAGGTGTTGCCCTTCACGGTTGAAGCGTTAGACGTTCGCGGGCGTGCCGTTCGCCTTGGGCCGATGATCGACGAAATCCTGCGTCGCCATGCCTATCCGGATCCCGTTTCCGATCTCCTGGGACAAGCGACAACGCTTGCCGTTCTATTAGGCTCAGCGCTTAAATTTGAAGGCCGTTTTCAAATTCAAACGCGGACGGATGGCCCGGTTGATTTATTGGTCGTGGACTATGAAGCGCCCGATCGTGTGCGCGGTTATGCGCGGTTTGATGCTACGCGTCTTCGCGATGATATGTCGACGGCTGATGTCTTGGGTCGCGGTCAACTCGGTTTAACGATTGACCAAGGCAATGATATGTCGCGCTATCAAGGCATTGTCGCGCTGGATGGCCAAGGGTTAGAGGAAGCCGCCCAACAATATTTCCGTCAATCGGAACAAATTCCAACCCGCGTTAGATTAGCGGTTGGTCAAGTGATGCAAACCAATGGTGCAGGCGACTTGGCACCAAAATGGCGGGCCGGCGGCATCATCGCCCAATTCATGCCGACCTCACCCGAGCGGCAAAGAATGATGGATTTGCATCCGGGCGATGCACCTGAAGGCGCATCCATTTTTGAAGCGCACGAAGACGACGCTTGGACCGAAGCCCGAGCGCTTGTTGAAACGGTTGAAGATCATGAACTCATTGATCCAACCTTGACGAGCGAAGCATTGCTCTATCGGCTTTTCCACGAAAGCGGTGTGATGGTATTTGATGCGGCGCCAGTTACCGCCCAGTGCCGTTGTTCGACCGAGCGTATTTTAACGATGATCAAAGGCTTTCCACAGCACGAGCGTCAGGCGATGGTAGCCGATGATGGCATGATTGGCGTGACATGTGAATTTTGTTCGACGCGTTATCAAGTGTCGCCGGAAGAGGTTGAGGCATAAGGGGCGATTTGGTTTCAGAAACCAATATCTTCAACCGTCATTGCGAGCGAGAGCGAAGCAAACCAGTTAAAGGTTGTGTATTGGGCAACACGTCACCGCGGCATGTTTTTCTGAATCATCAGCTAGGTTGCTTCACTGTCGCTCGCAATGACGGTATTATGGATCTAAACATCAACGAAAATACCGCTCCTTGCCATAGCGCATGCATATGACTATAACGCTTCCGTAACAATCGGAGCTGGCATGAGCGTATCCCTTCGTCCTTCGGAAGCTTTAGCCTTATGGCATGACGTCACGCTCGATCTCGTGCGCGAAGGTGGCCATGATTTCTCGTCGCGCCAAATAACCATTTTGCTGACCATTTATCTGGAGCAGCCACCGCACACGGTCCGGGGATTGGCGGCGAAGTTGAATGTTACAAAACCGGTTATCACGCGTGCATTAGATACAATGGGTGCCTTGGATCTTGTCACGCGTCGTCGTGATGAAAAAGATATGCGCAATGTTATTATTCAACGCACGGTTAAAGGCGCATTGTTTGTTGAAAAAATGGGTGACGTAATTGTTGCCCGCGCGAAGGAGCTAAAAAGATGAGCGAGCTCGATAAACGTTTGACGCCGGCTCGCCCCGATCTTGCCGCCGAGACCTTAATTGGCGTTGTGGATGCACCCCGTTATGTAGCGGGCGAAGAACGGATCATCTTTGATGGGTCAGCAGATCTTCGCCGCGCACCTGTGCCCGATGCACCGCTTGATACTGAAGCCTTGCATGGCGAAATTTTTACCGTCTACGATCAAGACGAAGAGGGCTGGAGTTGGGGACAGCTTAAGCGAGATGGTTATGTAGGCTTTATGCCATCCAAAACATTAACCCATGATATCGTAACGCCTACGCATCGTGTCCATGTCTTGCGGAGTTTTCTGTTCGGCGGCCCCAGCATCAAATTGCCACCCATGGCAACACTCTCGATGGGAAGTCGCTTGACCATCATCGGCACAAAAGACCAGTTCGCGATTACCCATCGCGGGCATTATGTGATTGCCGATCATTTAAAGCCCGTCGACGTGCTAGAATCTGATTTTGTCTCTGTGGCAGAACGCTTTATCGGCATCCCTTATTTTTGGGGCGGCAAGACAAGCATTGGTCTTGATTGTTCGGGTCTCGTGCAAGTGTCCTTGGATGCTGTCGGAATAGCGGTTCCGCGTGATACCGATATGCAAGAAAAAGCTGTCGGAGAGCGCTTACCGCTGGAAGCCGAATTAAAGCGCGGTGACCTGATATTCTGGAAGGGTCATGTCGGCATCATGCGGGATTCGCACGAACTCTTGCATGCAAGTGGTCATCAGATGCTCGTCGTCAGTGAACCTTTAGCGGAAGCCGTTCAAAGGATCGAAGCAAAGGGCGCCGGACCGATGACGTCGATCCGGCGTATCAAGCTCTAATACCCCTTCGCGCGGCTAACCGTATTCAACAAAGGCTCGCTCTTTTCAACGCGTTTGATTTGTGCAGCAATCGCATTTGCAATAGCCACCGGATCCGATACCGATGCATTATGCGGCGTAATCGTTACGCGTGGATGCGTCCATAGAGGCGATGTTTCAGGCAAGGGTTCTGTTTGAAAAACATCCAGCACAGCTTCATGCAAGGTGTCATCATCAAGGCATTCCAAAAGCTCTGTTTCGATCTGCAAATTACCGCGTCCGGCATTGATAAGGGATGGCGCTGCAACCCGGCCATCTCGTGCAAGCCCTTTCAAGAGCTTGCGATTGATGATGCCACGCGTCTCATCGGTGAGGGGAAGCAACACAACAAGAATATCGGTACGCGCAAGAAAACTCGATAAGCCAGCATCACCCGAAAAGCATTGAATACCGTCAATTGATTTTGGTGAACGACTCCATCCTGCAACCTTAAATCCAATATGCTTTAATTTCTGAGCCGCATCCGATCCAAGAACTCCTAAGCCCATAACACCAACGCGCACCTCTGAGGCTGCTGGCTGCCAATCATCATCGATCCATTGCAGATGATTTTGTTGTTCGCGATACCGACGCGTTTGCCGCATGATTGAGAGCGCGTGAAGGATAACATATTCGCTCATGCGGTTGGTCAGATCGGGATCAACAACACGCGCAATCGCGACATCGGGGAGTTCCGTATCCCGAAAAAGATGATCAACACCTGCCCCCATTGAAAAGACAGCTTTTAAATGCGGGTAATGCGCGAGTGATCCGGGTGGATGATACCATGTCATCGCAAATTCGATGGACGCGGGATCATAGCTGTCGCCAAGCTTGACGATCGGGCGATCCGGTAACAGAGCGCGGAATTGTTTAACCCACGGATCAGGATCGCCTGAACCAAGTGCGACGAGCAGTGTCATTATTATAATCCTTTGCCTTGAAAGCGGTCATGGATAAGCGGTCGCATGATCGGTGTTGCATCACCGATGGTGTAGGACCTGCGAAGATGAGCGGATGCTGCCTCAGCATCGGTTTGAGTACGCGCATGGACAAACCCCAAAACTGTATCGTTCGAAACCGACGTGCCAACGGAAATAAGTTTTGTGAATCCAACGCTATGATCAATACCATCTTCCGCGCGCGTGCGGCCACCGCCAAGGGCTACAACAGCAAGCCCTATTTCGCGCGTTGCGATGGATTGAACGATGCCATTGGCGTTAGCCAAAACCGGAACAATCACCTGCGCCTTAGGCAAATAATTTTGAGGATGATCCATCAGATCAGCAGGCCCACCTAAGGCTGTCACCATGCGTTGGAAACGCTCAGCAGCAGCGCCTGAAGAAATCGCTGCATCGAGTTTTTTAAACCCTTCTTCGAGCGTTTGAACAAGCCCGCCAATCAGAAGCATGTCCGCACCTAAAGCGAGGACAACTTGATGCAATCTCGGGTCCCGATGCGTGCCCGTCAAATACTCAATCGCATTCATGACCTCCACCGCATTACCCGCAGCAGACGCAAGCGGCTCATCCATATCGGTGATCAGTGCGGTGGTTGGTAGTCCAGCACCCGTTGCCACATCGGCGAGGCTTTGCGCTAATTCGCGCGATCCTTCGAGCGTCGGCATAAAGGCGCCACTGCCCGTCTTCACATCCATCACGAGGCCTTGCAGCCCGGCCGCTAGTTTCTTCGAAAGGATAGAGGCGGTGATCAGTGGAATGGACTCGACCGTCGCCGTCACATCGCGGATCGAATAGAGCTTCTTGTCAGCGGGTGCGAGGTCGGAGGTTTGGCCTATAATCGCCGTTCCCGTCTCCCTTACAACTTTCCGGAACAGCGCAATGTCTGGTTGTGACGCGTAGCCGGGAATCGAGTCGAGCTTGTCGAGCGTGCCGCCGGTGTGGCCCAACCCGCGGCCTGAAATCATAGGTACGTAACCACCACAGGCTGCAACCGCAGGTGCGAGCATCAAACTGACATTATCGCCGATTCCACCTGTCGAATGTTTATCCAAAACTGGCCCGGGACTATCGGACCATTCGATTTGATTACCTGAAAGCATCATGGAAGTAGTTAAAACCACACGTTCCGGCATGGTCATTCCGCGGAAAAACACCGCCATCGCAAAGGCCGCCGCTTGGGCATCCGTCACCTGACCATTGGTGAGTCCGGCAATAAATTCGCTGATTTCTGGCTCAGAAAGAACGACCCCATCCCGCTTTTTGCGGATAATCTCTTGCGGAAGCATATTTAATCTCCGGAATAATCCCTAGTCCCGGTGATACAGTGCTTTGAGAAGAAAATCAGGCCTAAAAATCAAGCCGCGTAACGGGTCGCATCCTCGCCATAATGATCAATATAGCGCGGATGAATTGCACTGACTGGCAAGATAACCAGAACATCAGTCGTGCCGAACTGATAGTCTATCACCGCACCATCGCCAATTTTGGCACCAACACGCAAGTAACCCTTAATCAAAGGCGGTAAGGATTGCAGCGCAAGTTTAGTATTGATGGTTTCGGGTTGAATTAAATTCATCGAAATACTGCGCTGCGGCAAGGCAGAGGCCTGCCAATCACCTTCAGCGCGTGCGTTATAGTGTAGAAAACTTAATGGCAGCGCCAAAGCTTCCGGATCTGTTCCTTCAAAACTGGCGCAGCCAAACATGACATCAATATTGAACCGTTTCACATAAGCCCAAATGCCATGCCAAAGCAGTTCAACGGTGCGTTTATCGCGGTAGTCTTTGGCCACACAAGAGCGTCCAAGCTCCAGAAAACGCTTGCCTTTATGCGCTACTAACATCGGGCCGATATCAAATTCCGAGGCTGTATAAAAGCCGCTATGCCGTTCCGCGATCTCTTGGCGAAGTAATCGATAAGTACCCACGACTTTTGGCTTCACTTCAGCATGATCAACGACAAGAAGATGGTCGCAAATCGCATCAAACGCATCAATATCCCGACGCTTCATACGCGAAACAAGGTCAGGTATGGCTGACATTTCTTTGCAAAAGACAGTATAGCGTAACCGCTGTGCCCGTTTTATGTCCTTTTTGGTCGATGCGAGCCGCACTTCAAGCGAACCAATTCTTCCCAAAGTGAACTCATCGCGCATTGGGCGATAAAAAAACGATTGCATGAAATCCGCACTTGTACGAGCAACCAGTGCGACCGGACTCGCTAAGCTCTTGGGATCATACATGATTTCGTCCTCCGTCGCCCAAATGACAGCATCGATTCGAATGACTGCATTATGACAGAGACATCATAAAACGCTGACGGGAATGTGACAGATTTGCTGCTTCGTCACCGAGCTATCTTATCACGGGATCGATAACTCAACGCCTCGGCAAGGTGAATTCGATGAAGTGTTTCCTGACCATCCAGATCCGCAATGGTTCGGGCAACCTTTAAAACCCGATGATAGCCTCTCGCCGTTAATTTCATGGCATCGGCCGCACTTTTTAAAAGCGATAGGCCAGCATCGTCTAAGGCTGCAATCTCTGTGATGCGGCTGACAGGACAGGCGGCGTTTGAAGTAATTTCACTTAAACCAAGTTCTTTATATCGCTGCGTTTGGAATTTTCGAGCTCGATTGACCCGCCGTGCCACCGCCGCCGAAGGCTCGCTCGATCCAGGCGTAATTAAATCGGCCGCTGACACGGCAGGCACTTCAATCACCAAATCGACGCGATCCAAAAAAGGTCCAGAGATTCGAGACTGATAGTGAGCCATACATGTCTCATTCGGCGCCTTTTTGCAGGCATATCCCGGCTCAGTTGCGCGGCCACAGCGGCAAGGGTTCATCGCTGCCACCAGCTGGAACCGCGCGGGATAAGTTACCCGATGATTGGCGCGTGCGATGATAACTTCACCGGTTTCAAGCGGTTGTCGTAAACTATCAAGCACTTGCGGCTGGAATTCGGGCAATTCGTCCAGAAAGAGCACGCCATGATGCGCCAAAGAGGCTTCACCGGGACGCGCTTTGATGCCGCCTCCCACCAACGCTGCCATTGAAGCCGAGTGGTGCGGCGCACGAAACGGGCGGCGGTCCGTCAATTCGCCTCCGGCAAGCGCCCCCGCTACCGATTGGATCATCGAAACTTCGAGCAGCTCTTTTGGGCTAAGCGGCGGCAAAATCGAGGGCAAACGGGCTGCTAGCATCGATTTGCCGGCGCCAGGAGGGCCAGAAAGCAGCATATTATGGCCACCTGCTGCGGCAATTTCGAGAACCCGTCGCGCCGATTCCTGTCCTTTAATTTCGGCCAAATCGGGTAAAGGCCCTCCATCGCCTCGAATAGCCGCTTCGGGCCTGCTTAAAATCTGCGTGCCCTTGAAATGATTGGCGAGCTGTATGAGCGATCGCGGTGCGATAATTTCGATATCCCGCGATGCCCATGCGGCTTCCGGTCCCGAACCATGCGGACATATGAGCCCATGCCCCCGTTCATTTGCTGTAATAGCGGTCGGCAAAACGCCTGCTACAGGCGAAATTGAACCGTCTAACCCCAACTCTCCAAGAACCGTAAAGCCTTCAAGCGCATCGGCTGGAATAGCACCAATCGCGGCCATAAGGGCGAGTGCAATCGGCATATCAGCTGGTGCAAGATTAACGGTGATCCTTTTGGCAGGCAGCGCAAGTCCTGATGCAACAAGAGCTGATCGGACGCGCTCCCGCGATTCTGCCACGGCTTTATCGGGCAGCCCCACAATATTGAACAAAACCTTTCCCGGAGCGATTTGCGCCTGCACATCGACAGGCTTTGCTTCAATGCCCTCAAAAGCGACAGTTGAAACGCGGGCTACCATTGATTGGCAGCCCGCGCCGTCACAAGCCAATTTTTTAAGGCAGGCATTTTTTTTGTCATGACGCATGACACAATAGCGCTAGCCTTGATGAAAGGCCCCTGTCACATGTGACAGGCTATTCAACCGCCACTGATTTCAAGCGATAAAGGGCGTCTAACGCCTCGCGCGGGGTTAATTCGTCTGGCTGAATATCAGCCAGTGCCTCACGAAGCCGATCTGGCTGATCAGGCATTGTTGAAATTTGCCGCTGGGGCTGGATCAAGGCCGAAAACAGGGGCAAATCGTCGATCATCTTGGCCACGGGCGCTTGTCGGTCTGATGCTTCGAGCTCGGCCAACACCGTGGTGGCACGCTCAATGACCGAACGCGGTAGTCCTGCTAGGCGGGCAACCTGAATGCCATAGGATCGGTCGGCAGTGCCGGGTACCACTTCGTGCAAAAAGATGACGTCGCCATGGTGGTCGGTGACGCGCATTGTTGCATTTACGAGGCGATTAAGGCGCTTCGTCAGCGCTGTTAACTCGTGAAAATGGGTCGCAAATAAGGCGCGGCAGCGATTGCTCTCGTGGAGGTGCTCAACCGTCGCCCAAGCAATCGATAATCCGTCGAACGTCGCCGTGCCACGGCCGATCTCATCGAGGATTACGAGCGAACGCTCACTCGCTTGGTTAAGAATCGCGGCTGTTTCAATCATTTCAACCATAAAAGTCGAGCGACCACGGGCCAAATCATCGGCTGCGCCAACGCGCGAAAAAAGCCGATCGACAATACCAATGGTTGCACGTTTCGCTGGTACATACGCACCCGCTTGGGCGAGCACCGCAATCAGCGCGTTTTGACGCAGATAGGTCGATTTACCCGCCATATTAGGGCCGGTAATGATTTGAATACGCCCCGAAGACGAGCCGTCTGGCGGCGATAAAGTGGCATGATTGGCGACGAAAGTTTCACCTTGTCGCTTTAAAGCGGCTTCCACGACCGGATGATGGCCATTTTCAATCTCAAAATCGAGCCCGGATGTAATGGTTGGACGGACATAGGATTGATCATCCGCCAGCTCGGCGAAGGCTGCTGAAACATCGATAAGAGCCAAAGCATCGGCAGCCTGTTTGATCGTTTCGATCTGAGCGATAACCTGTTGGGCAAGATTTGCAAAGATTTCCAGCTCAAGCGTCAGGGCCTTGTCAGCGGCGGATGCGATACGGCTATCAAGATCGGCCAATTCAACCGTTGAAAAGCGCATAGCGCCTTGCATGGTTTGCCGGTGAATGAAAAGCGCCGAATGCGGTGGCTGGAGGAACTGCTCACCCGCAGCTTGCGGTACTTCAAGAAAATAGCCGAGAAAATTATTGTGTTTTATTCTTAAGGTTCTAGCGCCAGTTTGTTCGATATAATTTGCCTGCAATGACGCAATAACGCGACGGCTTTCATCTCTTAAGCTCCGTATCTCATCAAGCGAGGTCGAAAAGCCCGCGCGGACAAAGCCGCCATCACGCTTGTTAAGCGGCAGCTCATCCGACAAAGCGGATTGAAAATAGAGAGACATTTCCGGGTTGAGCGCCTCAAGCGATTGAGTAGCCGTCTGAATTTCAGCGGGGGCCTCATCATTCGCCTTGATGCGCTCTGCGACCCAATGCGTGAGCTTGAAGGCATCTCGCAAGGCAGCAAGATCCCGTGGCCCGCCTCTATCCATGGCCAAACGCGATAGCGCACGGGCCATATCGGGCGCCGCTTTCAGGGCCACCCGAATTTCACTGCGTAAACTGCGACGATCGAGGAAAAAGGCAACGGAATCTTGTCGAGCCATGATTGCGGCCAAATCCGTCAACGGCCCGGCAATACGTTCCGCCAGCAACCGAGCTCCGGGCGGTGTTACGGTGTAATCAATCGTCGCAAGAAGGCTGCCCCGCCTTTCGCCTGATAAAGTCCGCGTCAATTCGAGATTAGCGCGCGTTGCCGCGTCGATTTGCATCGCTCCGCTGCTGGATTCCCTCACAGGTGGCGCTAAAGGGGGCCGAACGCCCAATTGGGTGCGCTCGATATAAGCGGTAATCGCTGCGGCCGATGAGAGCTCTGATTTTGTGAAGGCTCCAAAGCCAGCCAATGATGCGACGTTGAAAAAATCCCGCAACCGACGCTCTGCGGAGGTTGCATCAAACCCATCGCGTGCCATCGGCGTCACAATACCGGGCATATCTCGGTAGAGACTTTTTAATGGACCCGATTCATCGATTAACGTGTCAGGAAGCAGAATTTCACGCGGCTCAAGCCGCGCAATTTCAGCAAGTAACGAGGCTTCATCAGCCTCGGTCACCCGAAACCGACCGGTTGATATGTCAGCCGAAGCGATTCCATACCGCCAAGCCCCGTCCTCTTGCCGGGTACGAGCGATTGCAACGAGCAAATTGGCGCGTGCCGGATCCAAAAGTCGATCTTCTGTAATGGTCCCGGGCGTGACGAGGCGCGTCACATTGCGGCGAACAACCGATTTCGGCCCTCTTTTTTTGGCTTCCGCCGGATCTTCCATCTGCTCGCAGACCGCAACCCGATGGCCGCCAGCGATCAGGCGTTGAAGATACTCATCGGCCCGCTCGACAGGTACACCGCACATGGGAATGTCAGCGCCCTGATATTTGCCGCGCTTTGTCAGAACGATGCCAAGCGTTCTGGACGCAAGCTCGGCATCCTCAAAAAACAGCTCGTAAAAGTCGCCCATTCGATAAAACAGGAGCGAATCCGGGTTCGCGCCTTTGATCTCGATATATTGCGCCATCATTGGCGTTGGGCGTTCGTCTGATGTGGGGTCTACGGTGCGGCTCATAAAAACACGCTAGCAAAGCCTGCTTACTTCTTCACGTCCCTTACCCGACTTATCCGACATTTTATCCTCTACGACGGAAGGATTGTTGAGCTTATGGACTTACAGCACTAAGGTCATTTTTTAAGGTTTCAGGATAAAGGAAAATCGGGCATGGTTGACGGCAAACCGACAAAGCGGACGCGTCCTACGATTTCTGACAAGGAGGCGCTCGATTTTCACGCAATGGGCCGCCCCGGCAAAATCGAGATTGTCGCAACCAAGCCCATGGCGACGCAGCGCGATTTGTCGCTGGCCTACTCACCAGGCGTTGCAGTTCCCGTTAAGGCCATCGCGGAAAATCCGGCCTTGGCCTTCGATTACACGGCTAAGGGCAATCTTGTGGCCGTTATTTCAAACGGTACGGCCATATTGGGTTTAGGCAATCTCGGCGCTCTTGCGTCCAAACCCGTTATGGAAGGCAAAGCGGTTTTGTTTAAGCGCTTCGCCGACGTCGATTCGATTGATTTGGAAGTTGATACCGAAGATCCCGAGCAATTCATCAATGCCGTACGTTATCTCGGTCCGTCCTTCGGCGGCATTAATTTGGAAGATATCAAGGCGCCGGAATGCTTCATTATCGAGGAAAAACTCCGGGAATTGATGGATATTCCTGTTTTTCACGATGACCAGCACGGTACAGCGATTATCGCAGCCGCTGGCATCATGAACGCGATGAAGTTGACGGGCCGTGCGCTTAAGACCACCAAGCTTGTTTGTAACGGCGCTGGGGCTGCCGGCATTGCCTGCCTAGAGCTGATTAAGGCCATGGGGTTTGCGGCTGAAAATGTGATTTTGTGTGATACCAAAGGCGTGGTCTATCGCGGTCGTACCGAGGGGATGAACCAGTGGAAATCGTCTCACGCTGTTGAAACGAAAGATCGTACGCTTGAAGATGCGATGCGTGGTGCCGATGTATTTTTTGGCCTTTCCGCCAAAGGCGCGCTTTCTGCCGAGATGGTTAAATCCATGGCACCCAACCCTATTATTTTTGCCATGGCCAATCCGGACCCTGAAATCACGCCGGAAGAGGCCCATGCCGTGCGGGACGATGTCATCATCGCCACAGGTCGTTCTGATTATCCCAATCAGGTCAATAATGTCTTGGGATTCCCTTATATTTTCCGCGGTGCGCTCGATGTGCGGGCTTCCACCATCAATATGGAAATGAAAATCGCTGCAGCCTATGCGTTGGCGGAACTTGCGCAGGAAGACGTGCCTGATGATGTCGCTGCCGCTTATCAGGGCGCCCGTCCTCGCTTTGGGCGGGACTATATTATTCCCGTTCCGTTTGATCCGCGCTTAATCCATGTCATTCCCCCAGCGGTGGCGAAGGCGGCCATGGAAACGGGTGTCGCACGCAAGCCAATTGAGGATATGGAGGCCTATAAGGCGCAACTTTCAGCTCGGCGCGATCCAGTAGCGGGTGCCTTGCAGCGCGTGTTTGAACGCGTAAGGCGATACCCTAAACGCGTTGTGTTTGCAGAGGGCGAGGAAGAACAAGTCATCCGCGCTGCTGTTTCCTTCGTTGCACAAGGACTGGGAACTGCAATTTTGGTCGGTCGCGAAGATCGTGTACGCGAGCGCGCTATGGCGGCTGGCATTGAGTTAGATGGTCGCGAGGGCATTGAAATTCACAATGCAAGGCTCTCTAAGCGCAATCCAGCCTACGCGCAATATCTCTATGAGCGGTTGCAGCGTAAGGGCTATTTATTGCGCGATTGCCAGCGTTTGATCAATCAGGACCGGAACTATTTCGGCTCAGCAATGGTGGCCTTGGGTGATGCAGACGCCATGGTAACCGGTGCCACACGCAATTATTCGGTCGCTCTGAGTGACGTTTTGAATGTCATCGATGCGAAACCGGGTCATCGCTTAATGGGTGCGTCTCTCGTTTTGGCGCGCGGGAGAACGGTCGTTGTTGCTGATACGGCGATTACGGAATTGCCAACGGCCGAGCAAATCGCCGATATTGCGGTAGAAGCTGCGGGTGTTGCCAGGCGGTTGGGCTATGAACCCCGAGTTGCCATGCTGGCTTATTCCACTTTCGGTCATCCACAAGGTGAACGCTCAGCCAAGGTCATCGATGCTGTTAATTTGCTCGATAAGCGCCGTGTTGACTTCGAATACGATGGCGAAATGGCTGCCGATGTGGCTCTGAACAAGGATGTTATGGCGCAATATCCATTCTGTCGGTTAACGGATACGGCCAATGTCTTGGTTATGCCAGCCTTCCACGCCGCATCGATTTCAACTAAAATGCTGCAAACGATTGGCGGCTCGACGGTTATCGGCCCGTTGCTGGTGGGATTGGACCGGGCCGTCCAAATCATGCCGCTTGGCGCAAAAGACTCGGATATTGTGAATATGGCCGTGCTGGCGGCGTTTAATGTAGGTGGTTAAAGATTAGTTTGCGGAATAAATTAAGCTTTATCTCAGCGCGGCGAAGAACGCGCGTAAGAGCTCTGCTGCCTCGGTTTCCATTATCCCACCATAAACTTCAGGCGCATGGAGACACGTAGGTTGCCCAAAAAAGCGCGGGCCGTGATCCACCGCACCGCCTTTTAGGTCAGCAGCGCCATAATATAGTCGCCGAATTCGCGCCAGCGAGATGGCACCTGCGCACATCGCGCAGGGTTCTAGGGTGACGTGGAGATCGCAGCCGATCAAGCGTTCCGAGCCGATTTTATGGGCAGCTTCGCGTAAAGCGAGAATTTCGGCGTGGGCAGTGGGGTCGCGGTCGATCAGGGTTCGGTTGCCTGCGACGCTTAAAATCTCTCCATTGCGCGTAACAACTGCGCCAACAGGAACTTCGCCGCGCTCGGCGGCCTGTTTTGCGGCTGCAAAGGCCTGTTCCATGGGCGTCATCGTATTTCGTTCCATCTTCTTGTGATGCGAAGCTCGCAACCGTTGAAATACTCTGCTATCAGCGGCGCATGAATGACAAAAGCAAAAATCGTGGTGGCGGCAAAGGTCGTCCACCAAGTGGAGGCGCCGGTCGCGGACGCGGACCTGGCGCGCGTGGTGACTCATCTACCCCCCGCGGGTTCCATAAAGCGCGCACGCCCGCACCACGTGGACCTTCTGGCGATGAGGAAGGTAAAAAAGCCTTCCGCCCCCGTCGCCCAGCAGAATCTCGCGGGCCCAGCGAAAATACGGGCGAAAAGCGCTCTTTTAAGCCGAGAGGCGAAAAAAGCTTTGGTGATCGTCAGCCCGGCGACCGTCCGTTTTCGTCGCGCCCGCCGCGGGATAATGCCGGTGAGGGAAAGCGCCCCTTTAAGCCAAGAGGGGATCGCCCGGCAGGAGACAGGCCTTATTCGGCCCGTCCGGCACGGGACGGCTCAAGTGATGAAAAGCGTTCATTCCGCCCGCGCGGCGAGCGGCCAGCCGACGAAAGGCCTCGCGGCGAACGCCCTTATGGTGAAAGGTCGGGAAAACCAATGGGTTTTCGTGGCAAGACACGAAGCTTTAGCGCGCCGAAGGTCAATCCGGGTGAGCGTATAGCCAAAGTGATGGCACGCGTTGGCCTATGCTCACGCCGTGATGCCGAAGAATGGATCCTGGCCGGCCGGGTAATGGTCAATGACGAGATCCTGAAGAGCCCGGCGCTTGATGTTTTGCCGACGGATAAGGTCTTGGTTGATGGGGTTCCGTTGCCGATGCGGGAACGAACTCGGCTTTTCCTCTATCACAAAGAACGTGGTTTGGTGACAACGGCACGCGATCCCGAAGGTCGCCCGACCGTTTTTTCGCGTCTACCTAAAAACCTTCCCCGCGTGATCACGATTGGGCGCCTCGATATTAATACCGAAGGTCTCTTGCTCCTAACCAATGACGGTGGACTAGCGCGGATTATCGAACTACCAGAAACAGGCTGGCTGCGGCGCTATCGTGTGCGTTGCTATGGCGAGATTTCACAACCGGTACTCGATAGTTTGCGTGGCGGCATTACGGTTGAAGGCATGAATTATGGCCCAATCGAAGCCACGTTGGATCGCGAAAAAGGCGATAATGTTTGGCTGACGCTTGGTCTACGCGAAGGCAAAAACCGCGAAGTTAAGCGCGTTTTGGAGCATCTCGGTCTGCAGGTTAATCGGTTGATCCGTGTTTCCTTTGGTCCATTCCAGCTCGGCGAGCTCGACGAAGGCGCCGTTGAAGAAGTCAAAACAGGCTTTTTGCGTGATCAGCTTGGGCCAGCTCTGATTGCTGAATCCGGCGTTGATTTTGATGCGCCAATGTTCAACCATGAACCTGAGCCGGAATCGGTATTTGAACCGGTGCGTGAGCGTTATCAACGGTCTGAACGTACAGGACCGGCAGAGCGATCTGATCGCCCAGAGCGGGGCAGGTCTGATGATCGCGATCAACGACGCGATAGGCCGGACCGGATGCGGGGTGCTGGTC
>JAPJMW010000132.1 GCA_026461505.1 Beijerinckiaceae bacterium | reverse complement strand
GAGTTGAAGTGTAGCTTTCAGGATTCGGAGTAAAGACGATGGGCGAGACGATCACGTTAAAGACCAAAGACGGTGTTGAAATTAGTGCCTATGTCGCAAAACCGGCCGGAAAACCACGCGCGGGCTTGGTCGTGTTGCAGGAAATTTTCGGGGTGAATTCCCATATCCGCAGCGTGGCCGACCTTTATGCTTCCCATGGCTATCTCGTGATAGCACCTGCCCTCTTTGATCGCGCAGAACCGGGGTTTGAAGTCGGATACAATCAGGACGATATGCAAAAAGGCTTTGGCCTTGTGCAGCAAGTGAAGCGCGAAAAGACCTTACTCGATATTGCTGCGGCCATAGATTACGCCAAACAGGCGGGTAAAGTTGGATTGGTCGGCTACTGCTGGGGCGGCACGATGGCCTACGCGTCAGCCTGCCAGCTTTCGGGCCTTTCGGCAGTCTCAGGATATTATGGTGGCGGCATCATCGCCATGAAAGACGAGACGCCGCAGGTACCAACCATTCTGCATTTCGGTGAGCTTGATAAACACATCCCGATTGAAGGGGTGAATGAGATCAAGAAGGCGCAGCCAAAGGTACCTGTTTATGTTTATCACGCCGATCACGGCTTCAACTGCGATCAACGTGGTAGCTATGACAAGCCCAGCGCTGAACTCGCGCGGACTAGAACATTAGAGTTTTTTGCGAGTCATCTCGCGGCCTGATCGGAATGGCATCAACTGATCCCTATGAGGGCGCGCTCTTTATCCCGAGCGGTGGCCCGGTGTGGCATTGGCGCGCGCTTTGGCGCCAATGGCGTTGGGCGGGTTTTAAATCCGAGTTAGCTATCCATCTCGAGCAGTGGAAGCCGCCCTCCGAACACCTGCTTTTAATGGGCCCGAGCGCCGGATGGTGCTTGCCGTCATCTTTTCTTACTCGGTTCAAATTCATTGATGCGGTTGATATCGATCCGTTGGCACCTGCTTTATTCAGGTTCAATCATGGCCTTGCGCTGGCCCGTGCGGGAACATCGCTTACTTTTCATAAGATGAATCTTTTCAAAGCGTTCGACTCGATCCTTGAAGCCTATTCAGAACACGCGATTCTGTTTTCGAATGTCTTGGGTCAGCATCTCTTTCATGATGAGGATCAGGCCCGTGCGCAGGCGACCATAGAGGCCGTAAAACTGAGTCTTTCCAAGCGCTACTGGGCTTCTTTTCATGACCGACTTTCAGGGGCTTACCCGCAAGGAAAAGAGTTTCCGCACGCGCAATCGGCGAAGCATGCCATTGAAAGCGCCACGCTTGCTTCTGATCTTGGACTGTCCGGACAATGGCTTGACCATCTCACCGTCAATGTCTTGCCTGAAGGCACCGAACGCCATTTGATGGCGTGGCCGCTCTTAGCCGATTGGCTACATATTGTTGAGTTTGGAAGCGTCAGACCAAGGTGACAAACAAGGTCTAATTGGGCTACAAAGCTGCCAAGATTAGACGACATCAACGACGGAGACGGCGACATGGATATGACAGGTTCGCAACGCATTGAGGCTTCTCGCGAAGTCGTTTATGCCGCTCTCAATGATGTGGACGTGCTGCGCCAATGCATTCCGGGATGCGAAACGGTTGAAAAGACGTCCGACAATGAAATGACGGCGAAGGTTACGCTGAAAATTGGACCGGTAAAGGCCTCTTTCTCCGGCAACGTGACTCTATCCGACCTCGATCCACCGAATGGCTATACGATTACAGGCGAAGGATCCGGCGGCGCTGCGGGCTTTGCAAAAGGCGGCGCTAAGGTTTCACTTGAAGCTGATGGCGAAGCAACGGTTCTGCACTACACGGTCGAGGCGCAGATTGGCGGAAAGCTAGCCCAACTTGGCGGTCGATTGATTGATGCGACAAGCAAAAAACTCGCTGGTGATTTCTTCGAGAAATTCAGCGAAGTTGTCGCACCCGCCCCTGAGGTTGAGGGCGAGCCTAAGAAAAAGGGATGGATCGGCAAGCTGATCGGCTGATTTCCGTCGTCACGCAGGCGTGATTGGAACAGACGGATCCATAGGCTTTGGTTTAGTTGGTTTTGTCGTCTAAATCCCCTGTGAGCAGGAAACGCCATGTCAAATGGCCCTATCCATTATCGCGAGATTTCCGCACGTGAGCCGCTTGAGGTTGCGCGCAAGCTGCAGCAGCACGTCCATCTCGCCTTCCTCGACAGTGGAAAAGATCCGGAAGGCCTTGGGCGATATTCCTACGTCGCAGCTGATCCCTTCGGTGTGTTTCGCGTGATCCATGGCGTGGCGTATTGGAACGGAAGCGCGCTCGATGAGCCGCCCTTTGAGGCCCTTCGAGTAGTATTAAACCGTTACCAACGACCCGCACATGCAGAATTACCTCCCTTCCAAACAGGCGCCATCGGCTTTTTAAGCTATGAGGCGGCACGCTTGATTGAAACAGTGCCTGGCATGGTTCCTCCTGAAGCACATATGCCGGATATTGAATTCGGGTTTTATGATGTCGTTTTCGCCCATGACCACGCCGAAAACCGCAGTTTTATCCTTTCCTCTGGCTTGCCCGAACACGACCCGCTAGCGCGCGATAAACGTGCTGAGGAGCGAATATCATGGCTTATAAGCACGCTAGACGAGCCAACACCGGACGAGGCGCTCAATCCAGTTGTCGACAAATGGCAATTTGATATGGACCGGACGCAGTTTGAAGCTGCCGTTTCAGGAACCATCGAACGGATTTTGAACGGCGATCTGTTTCAGGCCAATTTGGCGCAGCGTTTTGTGACGGCCCTTCCGGCTGATTTTGACCCACTCAGGTTTTACGCCAATTTACGAGGCATGAGCCCGTCGACCTTCGGGGCCTATCTGAGTTTTGGTAATGTTACCCTAGCATCCAATTCGCCGGAGCGATTTTTGACGCTGAAAGATCGGCATATCGAGGCCCGGCCTATCAAGGGCACAGCGCCACGAGGCACGACGGCCCAAGAGGATGAAAAGCTTGCTCAAGGACTAAAAGATTCGCTGAAAGATCGTGCCGAAAACACGATGATTGTTGATCTTTTACGCAATGACCTTTCTCGGGTGGCTGAACCTCATAGCGTTAAAGTTCCAATCCTCTGCGGTCTCGAAACCTATGCTTCCATGCATCATCTTGTGTCGGTAGTTGAAGCAACACTCGACAAAACCTCTGATGGTGTTGACTTGATCAAAGCGGCCTTCCCTTGCGGTTCGATTTCGGGGGCACCCAAGATCAAGGCCATGGAAGTGATTAGCGATGTCGAAGCCGTGCCACGCGGCGTCTATTGCGGATCGATCGGATATATTGGTGTCGACGGTTCAATGGATTTGAGCGTTGCTATTCGAACAGTAACGTTCACCCCCTCGGCAGCTCAGTTTCACGCCGGCGGCGGCATCACGGCGCTTTCTGATCCGGCGGCGGAATATGAGGAAACCCTCGTAAAAGCCGAGCGCATTTTCCGCGCTTTCCGACTGCCTTCCGGCGAGGAGGGTCAATGATCCTTATCCTCGATAATTATGACAGCTTTGTTTTCAATATTGTTCGCTATTGCAAAGAGCTAGGGGGCGACACGCTGGTTCGACGCAACGATGTTGGCACGCTTGCGGACATCGAAGCCTTGAAGCCCGAGCGGATCATCATTTCACCCGGTCCCTGCGGGCCGAACGAAGCGGGACTTTCTCTCGACCTTATCCGGCGCTTTTCCGGCCAAATCCCGATCCTCGGCATCTGCCTTGGTCATCAATGTATCGGCGAGGCTTTCGGCGGGACCATTACGCGGGCCAAACGACCCATGCATGGTTTAGATTCTTCCATTGAACATGATGGAACCGGAGTTTTTGGCGGTATACCCAATCATTTCCGTGTGGGGCGGTATCACTCACTGATCGTCGCCCTGCCCGATCAAGAACATTCGCCTTTGGAGATCAATGCGCGGTCCGAAGAAGACGAGATCATGGGATTACGCCATCGATATCACCAAACCTTTGGCGTGCAGTTTCATCCGGAATCAATTTTAACGGAATATGGTCACCAACTCATCGGCAATTTCTTGAGTCTCGACAGTAGGGTAGCAACGAATGCTCTGGTATAAGGAGAAGCTGGTCAAAGCCGACGAGGTAAATTTTGATCTGGCTGATCGAGGCCTATTGCTCGGCGATGGACTTTTTGAAACGCTGACGGCGTTTAACCACATCCCATTTAAGTTTGAGGCTCATCTAGAGCGGATGACTCATTCTGCTCAACGCCTTGGCATGAGATTGGATCGTGCGCTGCTTCAAGAGGCGGTTCTTGCTGTTGCAGGGTTGGATCAGGCGCCTTGTGTCATTCGCATCACGGCTTCAAGGGGAACAGGGCCGCGCGGGTTATTACCCCCTGACCAATCCACGCCTCTTGTCTTTGCAACACGTGCACCTTGGCATGATACGTTGGCTTTCGGAGACGCAAGGCTTGCGACGGTTTCCATTCAGCGAAACCCGACCTCGCCTACAAGCTCCATGAAAACTTTAGCCTATCTAGATCCAGTTTTAAGTTTGCAAGAAGCAAAAGCAAAAGGTGCGGATGACGCGTTAATCGTGTCAACCTCCGGCAGTATTGCTTGCACTAGCATGGCTAACTTGTTCATTCTGAATCAGAATAACCTTGTTACACCGGCCCTCGATGGCAGTGTGCTGCCTGGAGTAACCAGGCGCCTTATTCTCGACCTAGCTCCTAGACTAGGCTTAATCGTAAGCGAAAGAGCGTGCTCGGTGTCCGAGATGCTCGCAGCCGATCTTGTCATCGCATCTAACAGTGTTCGGTTTTTAACGAGGATTACGGCGGTCGACGACACACTTCTGTCGGCCGGTTCACCCGAGCTCTGGCGTACGCTAAAAAATACGATAGCGGAATCGGTTAGCAAAGAATGCGAAGGTTTCACGTTAAAGCACTAAACCCGTCCTGATAGGTCGCCGTGCCAAACGACAAAAGCCGCGAGCAACGGGGCTGCGGCAGCGTCAAATTTCTCAATTTTAAACAAAGCTACCTTATGAACGAGCGGCTATCATCCGCTCGCTTTAAAGATCGCAATCCGGCTAACGACTTACTTGCCCCGTACAGGGTTCAAGATATCCGTTCCAATCATCGAGTCAGCAAGCTTGCCAAAATCGATTTTGTAATCGCCGTTCTTGATCGACTGCTTAAGCGCAATCACCTTTGCATAGTCAAAAGGCGGCTCCGAAAGGCCATTGCCCTTCGCAATCGTCACTTCAACCCTGGTCGCGGCCTCCTTTTGTACCGTCGCCGTATCGGAAACGGAAGCAGAGGGGATCGCGACCTTTGAATCCGACTTCGGGCCTTTACGGACCGTCGTATCGGAAATCATCGCCTTGTTCACAATAGAGTCTATCATCATACACCTCCAACGCGTGCGTCGAAGAAAGCTACACGTTCTTGTACCTTATAAGACGGCTTTCGATTCAAAAACTTTAATCGAATTTTGAATTTTTTTATTTTTTTTTAAAAAATTCAAAAACTGCCTATTAAATAGCCAATATCAGCGACTTTTCCGCCTAAAAGGCTATTTATCAACGTGCCTCGATCGACCCTGCCTGGCGGGCGAGCTTAATTTGCCGACGAACCGACGTGGCAAGCCTCTTCCGAAGCTTGGCCCAATTCATCAACTCTTCCATCCGGCGCTCCGCGCGTGCCAGCTGCAGATCTAATGCACCATTAATTACTGCGTCACTCATAACGGCTTTCCTCCGAAATGCTTTAACCGCTTGGCTTATGCCGAGCAAAAATACTTAAGCAAAGAGTGTGCCAAAGCACTATTAGGAGATGCCCGTATGCCGAAAATCGGCTGTGAAAGCGTTAGCCTTACAAGAAAACCTTTAAATTAACCTCTTTCGTCAAAATTCCGACAGTGGCATAATTTACGGGATTGGATTGCTTTCAACTTTTGGGACAATGCCATGGCCATTCTTGATCCAGTTCTTAAGAATTTGATTCATAACGGAAATCTTCGTGTTCTAGATTGGAAAAACCGCCTTGCCGTCTATGGCGATGGCACCGGCATTCCGGTAACCATCCGCATCCACGATTTGTCCACCGCATGGCGCCTGATTTTCAACCCACAATTAGCGGTTGGTGAGGCGTTTATGGAGGGCCAACTCACAATCGAAGAAGGCTCGCTCTATGATTTTTTGGACCTGTGTTTCAAAAATATTGGCCTGAAATCGCTTCGATATCCCTTAAGCCGCATAACCGAACGGCTGAGAACTTGGATAAGGCGGATCGATCAATTCAATCCCGCTAGTCGTTCAAAAGCCAATGTCGCGCATCATTATGATTTATCCGATACGCTTTATGATCTTTTTCTCGATGCTGATCGTCAATATTCATGCGCCTATGTCATGTCGCCCGATGATACGCTCGAGACCGCTCAAGCTCAGAAAAAGCGCCATATCGCGGCCAAACTCCTCATTAAAGAAGGTCATCGCGTTCTCGATATCGGTTCAGGCTGGGGTGGCCTAGGCCTTTATCTGGGTGATATTTCGGGTGCGGACATTACGGGCCTGACCTTATCCGAACACCAACATGCCGTTTCCAATGAACGCGCTGAAAAGGCAGGAGTTGCCGATCGCGTCCGATTTAAATTGCTCGATTACAGGGCTGAAGAAGGAAAATATGATCGGATTGTCTCCGTTGGTATGTTCGAACATGTGGGCGTCAATCATTTTGACGCGTTTTTCCGGAAAATCTCAGATGTCATGGCGGACGACGGCGTGGCCCTGATCCATGCTATTGGCCGCGCTGACGGACCAGGGCATACCAATCCTTGGATCGACAAATATATTTTCCCGGGTGGCTATTGCCCTGCTTTGTCCGAAGTTATGCCGGCCATCGAGAAAGCGGGCCTCCTTGTAACGGATATTGAAATCCTGAGGCTACATTACGCGGAAACACTAAAAAGATGGCGCGAACGTTTCAACGCGAACCGTGAAAAAATCCGTACCCTTTACGATGATCGGTTTTGTCGGATGTGGGAATTTTATTTGATCACCAGTGAATTGGCGTTTCGCTACCAAGGCCAGATGGTTTTTCAGATCCAACTAGCCAAGAATTATGGGTCGGTTCCGATAACACGCGATTATATTACGGAATTTGAAACCGCTCATCCGCCCGCGACCGTGGTTGCTCCGGTGAGCAGGTCACTTCAAATTGCAGCGTAGTCACGCCCCTTCCTGGAAGCGGGGGCCAAGATGGTTCTCGCCGCGGGCCTCAGCCAAGAGGGTTTGGCGATGTCGCTCACGCGACGATGCTTTTTGAGCGGGCGTCATCAGCGAAGCACAATGCGGGCAAGAGACGCCTTCTTCAAATTCTTCCGATTGACGATCCTCAGCCGTTAGGGGCGAGCGGCACCCATAACAAAGATCCAAATCGAGGGGTTCAAGCCCACTTCCAACCGCAACGCGACGATCGAACACAAAACATCCGCCTTCCCATAGGCTTTCTTCGGGTGGTATTTTTTCTAAATAATTTAAAATACCGCCTTGAAGGTGAAAAACCTCGTTGAACCCATGGGCTAACATATAGCTCGACGCCTTCTCGCAACGAATGCCTCCGGTGCAAAACATCGCAACCTTTTTATGCTTTGCGGGATCGAGATGGGTCTCAACATAGCGCGGAAACTCGCTAAAGCTTCGCGTCTCGGGATCAAGCGCGCCTTTAAAAGTGCCGATCTTCACCTCGTAATCATTGCGCGTATCGAGCACAATGACGTCCGGATCTGATATCAGCGCGTTCCAGTCGTGAGGCGCGACATAGGTGCCGACACGTTCCGTTGGATCAGCCTCCGGTGCGCTTATGGTGACGATTTCTTTCTTTAGCCGCACCTTGAGGCGCAAGAAGGGCATTTCATCATCGAATGAAAAGCGCGGGGTTAACTCAACGATCCCCGCCTCGCGTTTGATCGCCTCGATCAAACTGGCAATGCCGCCGCTTTCAACAGCCAAAGTTCCGTTGATGCCTTCCTTAGCAACCAGCAAAATGCCCCGAGCGCCCGCATTGTCACAGATAGCGTACAGCCGCTCGCGCAAGTCGACCGGATCTTCGACAGGCTGGAACTTATAGAAGGCTGCAATTTCGTGGGTATGCATATGCGTCTCTGTTCTTTACCGAGCCGTTTGGTACTGGCAAGACTACCAACAATCAATAATGATTCATCTGGGGAGGTTAAACACCCGTGCCTGCCAATCATTCAAGTGCCACGCGCCCGACTGAGTCTGTATCCCATGGCGAACCAGCCGCCCGTGATCGGCAAATCGGCATGCTGTTCGTCCTTGGATCGGCGCTTGTCTGGAGTTTTGGTGGCACATTAGCCCGTTTTCTAACGGTTTCCGATCCATGGGCGATCATTTTCTGGCGGTCTGGATGGGCGGCAGCCTTCCTGATTGGCTATATGCTCAAGCGCGATGGCGCGGCGCGCGCAATGACGCATTTTCGTCAAATGGGTCTCCCTGGTATTGCGGTTAGCCTTTGCTTTGCCACTGCCTCAATGGCTTTCGTTGTAGCGCTTCAATATACGAGTGTGGCGAATATTTTATTGGTGCAAGCGGGCGGCCCTTTGATCGCTGCCTCTCTCGCTTGGCTTTTTTTCCGCGAAAAAGTTTCTCTCGGAACATGGATTGCCATCGCAACGGTGATTTTGGGCATTGGGGTGATGGAGTCTGAATCACTCGATGGAAATATTTCGCCCATCGGCGGCCTCTTATCGCTAACCATCTCACTGGTGTTTGCAATCGCCACCGTGATTACCCGACGCTACGCCCATGTCGAAATGGTCCCCGCGGTTACTTTGGGCGTTTTGATCTCGCTCTGCGTGGCTTACTTTAATGTACAAAGCTTTGCCGTAACGCCGATTGATATGCTTGTTCTCTTTGCCTTTGGCGCCCTCAATCTCGGCTGGGGATTGGCCATGTTTATCAGTGGAGCGCGGCGCATTCCGGCCTCTGTCGCTTCTCTAATAGGAACCGCAGAGCCGGTGCTCGGACCTATCTGGGTATGGCTGATCCACGGCGAAAAGCCGAGCCTACTCACCTTTATTGGCGGGCTTATCGTGCTAGGGGCCCTGATTGGCCACTCGCTGGGACAAATGTGGGGCCGACGTTCCTAATCCGTGAGCAATTCGGCAAGGGATTGAATGACCGCGGATGGCGCCATATCGGGATATTCATCGGCGCGGGCCAGACGGTTTAGCCAAATGCAATGAAATCCGGCAACATTGGCTCCTGCGATGTCCCATCGATTGGAAGATACGAACGCCGTAGCCTTTGGCAAAATCCCCATCTGCTGTTCAACAAGCCGATAGGCCGCGGGATCCGTTTTATACACGCCAATGGTTTCAACCGATAAAAGCGCGTCAAACATGCCGCCAAGATGAGCCGACAAAACAGCGCGTTCGAGCATTGCAGCATCACCGTTGGATAAAATGGCCGTTTTGATTCCGGTTGAGCGAAGATATGCAAGAGCCGAAGCGGCATCGGAATAGGCATCGAGATCACGATAGGCTTCGAGGATGGTGTTACGAAGGGACGAATGGTCCGGCGCGATGGTAGCCAGCGCGTAATCAAGGGATTGTTCCGTCAGCCGCCAAAACGACATGTAACGGGCCGAAAGCGACCGGATCCACGTATATTCGAGCTGCTTGGCCCGCCAAAGTTCGGACAAAGGCCGAGCGAGCGGACCCAACACCTCGGCACTTTTCATGACGGCGGCGTGAACATCGAAAATCGTCCCGTATGCGTCAAAAACAACGGTTTCTACGGGAATTCCCTTGATGATTTGCGTCTTCATTTGTTGTTTCATGCCTCATTATCGATTGGGCTATGCAAGCTCGACCTTGCCAACTTGCAAGTAGGAATTGCCATCCAATAGGACTATTCAGAGTTTGTGCCAATTCATTGTCCACTCGGACATTTTCAGACCGCACCGGAGAATTCTATGACCGACGCTTTGTCCAATATCACAAGCCGCACTTCCGCCAATAATTTTGATCCAACGCATGTCATGACGGCAGCGGAGATCGAGGAACTTGTCTCCTTCGCCCAGCACGCCCCAACGGCCTTCAATTTGCAGAATTGGCGCGTTGTCGCCTTCTCGTCGAAGGCTCAGAAGGAGGCCCTTAAGGGTGCAGCTTACGGACAGCAGAAAGCTGCAGACGCCGCTGTCACCTTCGTCGTCGTTGGTATCAAGGACGGTTACAAAGAAATCGCCCGTCTCGCCAAGCCATTGCTCGACAATGGCGCGATTGACCAAGCCGCCTTTGATGG
>JAPJMW010000131.1 GCA_026461505.1 Beijerinckiaceae bacterium | reverse complement strand
GAGTGGACTTGCCGGTTCCCTCGCCGCCTTCCAAGGTTATAAAATGGCCAAGTCCCATTTGGACAATCCTAACGGTCAATAAAAAACGCGCCGTTTAATCGGCGCGCTTATTATGTTTAATCATCCACCGCTTGTCAGCCTAATCGGCTAAAAAGAAACAGAAAACCCAATTAATTTAATGGGACAAACTGTTGTGGCGATAATTTATTGAAGGCGGGTGACTGCACAAACCCCGTTACAGGCGCGAAGAACATACCGCCTGGCCGCGGAATAGGCATCGGAATACTTGCCGTTTGAACCGTCGGGTCTGAAATCGTCCGATTACCCAAAAGCGTTGGCTTCGCCGAAATCAAATTGACGACCATAAGTCCCGCACGTGGGCGTACAGGTGGCAGCGGAACGAAAGCATCTGCATCAAGCACAGGTGCCGCATCGGCTAATACAGTCGAATTTGATGGTTCCGGCGTACCGAAGAAGTTTGCGATTGGATCAGCATTGGTATTCGCAGCAGCTCCAAACGATTCTTGCTGATCATTGCTGGCAACTTGAACAGGAGCCCGCGCATCGCCACGAAGCGTTGCAAGTGATCCATCCGTCTTCAAGCTTGCCATCAGGATCGCGTCATCGCTGCCATCCGTTGGGGCCCGACCAATATAGTCAACCTTGACCCGCGCCGTACCGATATTGCGGAACGCCAGTGCGTCAGCAACACGCTCGGACACATCGATCAAGCGCTTGGAATGAAACGGACCACGATCATTCACACGCGCGATAATCGAACGACCATTCAACGTATTTGTAACACGGATATAGGAGGGCAACGGCATGGTTGGGTGAGCAGCCGTAACCGAATCGGTATCGAATACCTCGCCATTCGCCGTCATACGACCGTGGAATTGCGATCCGTACCAAGAGGCCAAGCCTGTAGCCGAATATTTCTTCATGTCTTTTGGAGTGTAGACCTCACCCGCGATCACATAAGGCTTTCCAACCTTCGAAAAACCGCCGCCTTTGGGTACCGTTTCCCCGTCGGCCACTACCCGTGGACTTGGGCTAACGCCATATTTAGGATCAATTTTTGAGGTTTTTGGACCGGCACAATTAGCCACCAATAAACCAGCAACCACAACTGCCGATAAACGAAAGATCCGTTTATGGAATTGCATCTCATTCGGGCCAGCCATAAGCGAAGGCATAAATGAAGGAAAAATATTTGTCGTCAAACCGTTGTCTTTCGTAGCGTTGGACACTGTTAACCACGCATTGCCCAAACAAAGCCCAATCGAGCGGAGATCACGAAATACCGTCACATATCTTACAGTTAGATTAACCTGAAGAGCAGCATTAATCAATAATTTGATCGATTATTGATGAACGAATACTGATAACAGATTGAAACTAAACGGTAAAAACTGAAATTTACCGAACTTAATATGTGCGTGCCTTCGATCACCTCTACTCTAACGGGAGCCGTTCTATGCAAAACTTCCCGATTCGTAAAATACAGCTCATCCTCTTTATTGGTCATTGGGATATTGTAGGAGCGGCCGAGAATGCGTATAGGAACAACCGTCGCTTCGGTTCGGTTGAAAATCGTCGAGTGTTGCGAACGGTTGGAAGGGTGGCCGAGTGGTTTAAGGCAGCGGTCTTGAAAACCGCCGTGGGTGAAAGCTCACCGTGGGTTCGAATCCCACCCCTTCCGCCACGCATCCCAACGGTCTATCCAAACTCCCCTTGAACAGTCCTTATCGATAACTGCAAACTTCACGTTGCTTGGTGTCACTGTAATAGCAATGTTTTTTGCCGTTCCGAGGACGGGTCATATCTGCCCCCACGGCTCCGATAGCAGCACCCGCGACACCTCCAACAACCGCACCTCCTGCCGAGCCTGTTGTAACGCCTCCGATGATCGCGCCTCCGGCGCCACCAATCATCGCACCTTGCGCCATTCGTTCATCCCGCGCAGTAGCACAAGCGCCGAGACTTAAGCATAAAATAGAAGTGACTATCATCCGATTCATCGTCAGTCTCCTGCATAATCATTGTTCAATCGAATTATAGGGAGCAAACGTTTAAAGCCCTCTTTCGTTCAAATTCAAAAGGCATTTCGCAAATATGATTTTGTTGAAACCCATGCTTTAGCTTCGTCGGTAAAGTACTTACTTAACAATGATCATGATTGAGAATTATATCATCGAGTGCGGCAACACGACGTGCGGATGCAGACCAGTTTGCGATGCTGAAGGCGTTATCGGCGAGCCAATTAAGAGAGCTTTGAACTTGTAAAAAAGCCGCGGCCGTTTGCATGATGTCGCCCAAGGTCATTTCACCACTCAGATATTTCGGCGCACAAAGGACAACCGGAATAATCGGTGCGATCAGGTTATTTGTCGTCGCAAAACTTATGATTTTTGTTTGCCCGCGGATAACGTCGATCCATTTTTTGAGTAAAAGCTCAAAGAAGCCTTGAAGCTCCGTCGGCCTTCCTGCCCCGGTATTCGGCATTTCAACAAATTGATGAATATTCTCCGTCAAATAATATCTGAAATTTCCCTCTGCTGCCGCCTTTTCTTCGACATTTTTGACCAGAGGCACGCAGAGCAATAGCATGCCAATCGAGGTTAGACCCGTATATATCAATACCGAAAAGACCAGATATCCATAGATTGGATACCCGAAAACAACAACATAGCCACCAATATTCCATAACACGATAATGAATGAACTGGAGATCAGAAGCGTATAGATGATCCCGCCTCCCATCTCGACCAGAAGCTCTATCGCTATTCTCCCATCATCAGAAATACGAGCTTCGGGATTATCAATTAAATAGGTCATTAACGTATTGCGGGACATCGAACTGGCAACCCAGCGGTCGACCAGATTAGACATTAACCAGAGGCGCCATTTGAGTTGTAATCTCATACGGAATTGCACCGTAATGATGGAAGAAATGGCCGTACCTACAGCAAGGACTGCTAAGAGCTTTATGCTCTCCATAATATTTTTCAGATCATGCGCCTGAAGCACATCGAAAAAGCCCTTACTCCATGTGTTAATGAGCAAAGCCATTCCAAGATTTGCAAACAAGCTAAAGACAAATCCAAGCCCTAAAAAATAGGCCTGTCCTTTGTCTGTGCTCTCCCAAAATTTCAAAGAACGTTTTAAAAAGTAACGAATTAATGCGGTACGAAAAATCTCTGCCGCCATATCGTTCGATCCTTCAACACAATACTCTCTACTATATGGCGTTTGATGGAGAGAATTAGATGTTCTAAATCTGTATATATGTTTTTTATGAGCAACTTAAGCGAGATAATTAAATGTTAATATAAATTAACTTATTTGCAGATTTCTGGTGGTACGCAGGCTTTTTTTCTCGGACCTCCGCGAGCTTTTTGTTGATTCAATTGATGTGGATCAACAGGGCGCGACGATTGTCCCTGTTGTGTTTGGGGCGTGGCATTGAGCGGTGTGTTTGGCGCGCTTGGTATGCTTTGGGGGCGAAGTTGTGG
>JAPJMW010000130.1 GCA_026461505.1 Beijerinckiaceae bacterium | reverse complement strand
GGCTAATACCGTTTGGTTGCAGGCGATTATGACGCCCATTTGACAAAATGGCGACAGCTCCTCGCAAAAATTAAAATGCAAGGTTAATCCTCGTCGAAATCGTCGCTTACTTTCAATAATTGAGCCGCAAGCGCCCGTGTGATCGGTTTGCCGCGCGCCAATCCTTCGCGATCAAGCCGCTCTACAAAATCGCGGGCAGCGGCAATCGAGCGTTCAATCCTGCTCTGGATAAACGTGATAATCGTTGTGTCGATCACCAATTGTCGGTCAATAAACAATTTGAAAAGAACCGCATTCAAAAGCGCGTCATCCGGCCCATCTATTTTCACTTCTGGCGCAAGACGAAGCCGTGAAATCAAATCCTGTGTCTGAAGTTCCCATTCATTCGGTCCCCTTCGCGCCGTTATCAGCACATAGGTTCCACGCTCCCGAGCAGCATTGATCAAATGAAACAGTGCGTGCTCATCTAGCGCGCTGCGATCACAATCCTCGATAACAAGAGCGCCGCTCGAGACGAGATGCGGGACCCGATCAAGCTTGATATCTGACGCTTTTTCGATCCAAGCGCGAGATTTCGACGCCCAAACCGCGGCCAAATGCGATTTTCCTGACGCCTCTGGTCCGGTAAGCAATAAAACTCTATCCGGCCAATCAGGCCATTTCTCGATAAATTGATAGGCAACCTCGTTGCTCGAGGAGATAACGAAATCTTCGACATCAAGCCGCGTTTCAATCGGCAGATCGAGCGGTAATTGCCGGGGAGCATCGGTCATTGCTTATGATCCGGAAAATGTCGAATCCATTGAAGTAAATATATGACCATAGAAGCCAAGGTTAGTGCAGCAACGCCAATGCCGCCGAAGCGAAGCAGCGAGGGAATATCGAGTTCAAAGGCTTTGACGCCCAACGTGGTGCCAACAAATAAGATCTGACCGACCGTATTAAGCTTTGAAAGCATGGCAGGACGCATGGCCATCGGGCTCCCCAAAAGCCAAGCGAGCAAAATGCCGCCCACAATAAGAACATCGCGCGTGACGACGAGGGTCACGAGCCAGAACGGGAATAGGCCCAAAATACCCAAGGTCACGAACATCGAAACCAGCAAAGCCTTATCGGCCAACGGGTCGAGATAGGCCCCGAGCTCGGTCCGAAGGTTATAATTTCGGGCGATATAGCCGTCGACCGCGTCCGAAAGCCCCGCAATCACGAAGCCATAGAGCGCCAATTGCCACTGTTCATTGGCAACAAAGCCAATAATGACGGGCACCAGCAGCAGTCTCAGGAGTGATATGATATTAGGCAACATCGGATGATTTGGGGAAAACCTTCTCAAGACACTAAAAACCCACAGAATTGCATGTGGTACTTAACGCTATCGCTTGCAAGCGCAAAGCGTGAGGCTTAGTCGGAACAATAATGTTTCTGGAGCGAACTTATGGCCGATAGCCCTAAAAATGGTCTCACTTATGCCGATGCCGGCGTGGATATCGACGCAGGCAATGCGATGGTCGAGGAGATCAAGCCCTTGGTGCGGGCCACACGACGCCCCGGCGCGGACGCGGAAATCGGTGGATTTGGTGGCCTTTTCGACCTGAAAGCGGCTGGATTTAAAGATCCGATCCTTGTTGCGGCGAATGATGGTGTCGGAACCAAGGTCAAAATCGCCATTGAAACCGGCATTCATCACACCATCGGGATCGATCTTGTGGCCATGTGCGTCAATGATCTGATCGTCCAAGGCGCTGAACCGCTGTTCTTTCTGGATTATTTTGCAACCGGAAAGCTCGCCCCCCATGTTGGCGCGGCGATTGTTAAAGGCATTGCCGAGGGCTGCATCGCTTCGGGCTGCGCGCTGATTGGCGGCGAAACCGCCGAAATGCCCGGC
>JAPJMW010000129.1 GCA_026461505.1 Beijerinckiaceae bacterium | reverse complement strand
TTCCCGCCCTTGGAAGACTTGGGTGAGTTTCTCAAAATCAGAACATTAAAAACCGCGCGACGAGAATGGCCGCGGGCTTCTTTATATCAGCCGAATGGCTCGATTTTTACTTGATCGAGTCGTCCTGGGCGTACTTGCCACCCTTGAAGCTGTGCCATGCGTATTTAGGGTCAAGGACATCGCCCTTCGCGTCAAACGCTATCTTGCCGACTGGAGTGTCAAGCGTGACCTTTGCCAATGCTGGAACAACCTTCTTCGAGTCGATCGAGCCAGCAGCTGTTACGGCAGCAGCCCATGTCTTTACAGCCACATAAGCGTAAAGCGTATAGGTGGCCACGGGTGTGCCCTTCGCCTTGAACTTTTCGCAGATGTCTTTGTTGGCTGGGTTCAAGCAATGATCTGGTGGGTTCGTAAAGATCGCACCATCAGAAGCTGCACCAGCGATTTGAGCGAATTCATTATCGCCGAGAGCGTCGCCGGAAATGAACTGTGCCTTCATGCCCTGTTCAGCCATCTGCTTTACGAGCAAGCCGGATTCAGGATGGTAGCCAGAGTAGTAAAGCACGTCGACCTTAAGGGACTTAAGCTTCGACACCATTGCCGTGTAGTCCTTTTCGCCGGGCGTGATTGCGTCGACGAGAACTGGCTTAAGACCATTGGCTTCAAGAGCCTTATTGGTTTCAAGCGCAAGACCAGCTGCGTAAGCTGACTTGTCGTCGAGAACGGCAATGTTCTTGCCCTTGTATTTCTTGGCGATGAAAGCGCCGGCAATCTTGCCCTGCACGTCATCACGACCGATCACGCGGAAAATCGAAGGACCAGCGCGCTCATCGGTGAGCTTGATGTTGGTCGACGATGGCGAGATCATGATCATGCCTTCTTCGGCATAAACCTTTGAAGCTGGGATCGACGAGCCCGAGCAGAAGTGACCCATGACAGCTGCAACCTTTTTTCCGACCATGTCGTTTGCAACAGCAACAGCTTGCTTTGGATCGCACTGATCGTCGCCGACAACGCCAACGATCTTCTGGCCGAGAACACCACCCGAAGCGTTGATTTCGTCGACAGCCATGTTGAAGCCGGCTTTGAACTGTTCACCGAAGGCAGCAAGCCCACCGGTCATTGGCCCAGCAAGGCCAAGCGAGACGTCGGCGTAAGCCGCCGTTGAAGTAAGCGCGACACCCAAAGCGAGCATCGGCAAAGAACGCGAGAGTCTGATCATATTTTTAAATCTCCCAATGAACATCAACATACCACCGAAATCCCCCTTATTGGGGCTCCGATAGCTGTCTTGGACGCGAAGCTAGCCCCTTATTTCGAAGGTGTCACCCGCTTTTTTGCCCGAGACTTCCTTTATCAATGCGCTTTACCACCCAGATAGGCAGCACCCACTTCTGGATGATCCAGAAGTTCGGCGCCTGTCCCGGACAGCGTGATCCGACCATTGACCATAACATAGCCGCGAGAGGCCAGCCTAAGCGCATGAAAGGCATTCTGCTCGACCAGAAATACAGTCAACCCTTCGGTTTTATTCAGTTCCCGCAGCGTATCGAAGATTTGCTTAGCGACCAGTGGTGCTAATCCTAGGGAAGGCTCGTCAAGCAACAATAGCTTTGGACGCGCCATAAGAGCGCGACCAATCGCCAACATTTGCTGTTCGCCACCCGATAGTGTCCCAGCGCGCTGAGCGTGACGTTTCTCAAGAATGGGGAAAAGCGCGTAAATACGGGCTAGATCATCAGCAAAATACTGAGGAGCGGAATTGACGGCGCCCATTTGGAGGTTTTCGTACACCGTCATGCGCGGGAAAATCCGACGACCTTCGGGCGATTGTGAAATGCCTAGACGGATAATTTCGTGCGTCGGCATTTCGTGAATGGTCTTGCCATCAAACGTCACGCTGCCACGTACAGCACGGTTGACGCCGCAAATCGCCATCATCAGTGTTGATTTACCTGCGCCATTGGCGCCGATCATTGTGACGATTTCACCTTGGTGAATATCGATATCGATTCCGAACAAAGCCTGGTTGCGACCATAGAATGTTTCGACGCCGCGAACCGCAAGAAGGGGGTTAGACATCTGTGCCATTTCCGCTGTTCCTACTCTTCGACAACGCCAAGATAGGCTTTAATAACGGCAGGGTCGTTTCGAACCTCTGTCGCGTTTCCATCCGAAATTTTTCTACCATAATCGAGCACTATGATATGATCCGAAATTTCCATAACCACGCTCATATCATGCTCAATCAATAGAATGCCGACATCATCATTATCGCGGATCGATCGCAGCAAGGCGTTCAATTCTTCCGACTCTTTTGGGTTTAAGCCGGCTGCGGGTTCATCAAGGCATAGAAGGACAGGGTCGGTGCACATAGCGCGCGCAATTTCTAATTTGCGTTGCGCGCCATAAGGCAATGCGGCAGCAGGATCATCGGCGCGATCTGTAATACCGACGCGATCCATCCAAGCGAGTGCTTTTTGCTTCGCGGCTTCTTGTGCACGCTGATAAGAAGGCGTGTTGAATATGCCACCAATCGTATACGCAGAGGCTTTCATCAAATGATTATGTTGAGCAATCATCAAATTTTCCAACACAGTCATCCCACCAAACAGACGAATATTTTGGAAAGTACGCGCCACTTTTGCGTGTTGCGAAATGCGGAAATCTTCCATCTCTTCCAGTTTGAATTCTTTGTCGTATTTATGACGCAAAACAATCTGGCCGTCGGTGGGCTTGTAAAAGCCTGTGATGCAATTGAATGCTGTTGTTTTACCAGCGCCATTCGGACCAATCACGGCCGTAATGTGGTTGCGGTAAACATCAAACGACACGGCATCTACGGCGGTCAAACCGCCGAAACGCATGGTGAGATTATTTACGGAAAGCAAAGGTTGAGACATATTATCCGCGTCCCTGAGAAATCATGGCTGCAGAGACCGTTTTCTTATCTTTCAAGAATACGGTCGGCATTCGCGTCGATACAAGGCCGCGTGGTCGCCATAGCATCATCAAAACCATAGCAAGTCCGAACAACAATAAACGAAGTTGACTTGGATCAAAATCATTGCCGAAGATGACTTTTAGGAATTGCAGTTGACGAAGGAGTTCAACGCCGCCCACCATTGCGATGGCTGAGAACACCACACCCAATTGGCTCGACATACCGCCTAAGACGACGATGGCTAGAATAGTTGCCGATTCCATGAAGTTGAATGATTCAGGGCTAACGAAAGCTTGTTTGGCTGCAAAGAAAGATCCTGCAAAGCCGCCAAACATTGCACCAATCGCAAATGCTGAGAGCTTTGTGTTGACGGTATTGATGCCAAGCGAACGACAAGCAATTTCGTCTTCACGCAACGCTTCCCAAGCACGTCCAATCGGCAAGCGCCGAAGGCGCGCGGTTACGAAAAACGTGAACACGGCAAGCGCCAAAATCAGAAAATATAAAAACACGATGCGTTGCATGCTCGAATATTCGAGGCCGAAAGTGGCTGCGAAGCCGCCGGGATCTTGATTGAAAGGCAGGCCGAAGAAGGACGGGCGAGGAATACTCGACAGGCCGTTTGAGCCACCAGTAAAGCCACGCCAGTTCAATAAAATGATACGAATGATTTCACCAAAAGCCAAGGTGACGATGGCAAGATAATCACCGCGCAAGCGAAGAACCGGGAAGCCTAGGATGATGCCCCAGGTTGCTGCTAAGAGGCCAGCAAGCGGTAAGCACATCCAGAAACCAAAGCCGAAATGGATTGACAGCAAGGCGTAAGAGTAAGCGCCTACGGCATAAAACGCCACATAGCCAAGATCGAGAAGTCCAGCGAGACCAACAACGATTTGTAGTCCCCATCCGAGCATTACATAGGTAATGATCAGAATGCCAAGATCGAGAATATAACGATCGGAAAAGGGTAAAAATGGGAATGCCACAGCAAACACTAAAAGAAGTGGACCAATTGTTTTTGCGACTTTCGCCGACCCAAGTGCTTTGACAAGGCCGAACTGTGCCTTAGCAGGCTTTTGCACGCCATCTTTAGGGGCCCAAAAAAGTTCATAGACGATCCGACCAACAAAAATAAGTCCGCAACCAATTGCTAACAGAAGCCAGCGATAGGTTAGAAATAGACCATCCACACCCCCCGAAGCAGATGTCTTAATGCCGAGCGTTGGTAAGAAGAGAAAGAAAGCGATGATGGTCGCAATAACACTACGCTTGATCATTGGAAGGAATGAGGATGATGTCTGATCGTGAAGAGACATGGTTCAGACCTTCTCAATTTCTGGGCGACCGAGCAGGCCCTGCGGCATGAAGATCAGCACAATGATCAGCATCGAAAACGCTGCAACGTCTTTATATTCCGACGAGAAATAGGCGGCGAAAAACACTTCAATGAGTCCAATTACCAAACCACCCAGCATCGCACCAGGTAGCGAGCCCACGCCCCCAAGAACGGCTGCAGTAAAGGCTTTAATTCCAGCGGAGAAGCCAATGTAGAAATCGATCACGCCGTAATAGAGGAGATACATAAGGCCTGCGACGGCCGCCAAAGCTGCACCAATAACGAAGGTTGTTGAAATCGTTGTATTGACATCGATGCCGAGCAACATGGCCATCTTCATGTCTTGTTCGCACGCGCGTTGAGCGCGACCCAGCGACGTCTTGGAAATAAGATATGTAAATCCAGACATTAAGAGGAAGGTGAGGACAATGATCAGGATCTGCATATAGGTAATTCGGACAACGAAATCATTGCCTTCCAAAATAGTGAAGCCGCCCGAAATGATGGCGCTCATTGGCTTAACGCGAGCCCCTTGGGTTGCTTGTACGAAATTTTGTAAAAATATCGATACGCCGATCGCGGTGATCAAAGGGGCAAGGCGGAACGAACCACGAAGCGGTCGGTAAGCCAGGCGCTCGATGGTCCAGCCGTAAACGCCGGCAATGAACATTGATATTGCCGCAACCAGAATCAACGCGCCAATGCCTAAGGCTATATTGGTGGTGCCAGTAACACCGAAGATGATGACTGTGATCAAAGAAACGAACGCGCCGACCATGAAAACGTCGCCATGGGCGAAATTGACCATGCCGATAATACCATAGACCATGGTATAGCCAATTGCGATGAGCCCATAGATCGATCCCAGCGTAAGTCCATTGATGAGTTGCTGAATAAAATAATTCATCCGTAAAGCCCTGACCCCATGATGCTATTTCTTGCACCTCGTAAAATCACTAACCGAACAATGGCTTGTCCGCCAGTGTCAAACGCCATGAAAACGTCGTTAATTCACGCGCATTTTTGTATAAATTTGATGCTTTTGCGACATTAACGGGCAGAGCTTGGGTCTTTCACCTGGAACCCATGAGCCAATGGGTCGCGATCATCGATTAAAATCGTATTATAGCCGGTCATCCGCGCCCAACCCTCGATCGATGGAATAATGGCGTCATAATCGCCGACCTTCGTCGCCCGCTCCACCCGGCCTCTAAAGAGGGTGCCTATGATGCTTTCGTGCACGAAATCATCACCGACCCTTAATTTGCCCTGAGCTGCCCATTGCGCCATGCGAGAAGACGTTCCCGTACCGCAGGGCGAGCGGTCAATGGCTTTGTCGCCATAAAATACGGCATTTTTGGCATGGGCCTCGGGATGGGTAGGTGTTCCTGTCCATAAGACGTGAGACAATCCGTTAATGGCTGGGTTTTCCGGATGGATGAAGGAATATTTGGCGCGGAAAGCTTCGCGGACCTTCGGGCTCCACAGCAGAATGTCAGATGGATTGACGTGCTCAAGCCCGGGAAAATTAGCCTGTGGTTCAACAATCGCGTAGAAATTGCCGCCATAGGCGACATCAACCGTTATCTCCCCCAAGCCCTCGACCTCGGCAGAAATGCCGGTTGAGTGCAGGAAGGAGGCGATGTTCGTAATCCGGACATTGTCGACGAATCCGTCCTTCATTTGATAGCGCGCCTCAACAACGCCAGCGGGCGTGTCGATCATCAGGCGCCCCGGTTCGCGCGGGGTAACAAGGCCGCGTTCCAGCGCCATTGTGACGGTACCAATCGTGCCATGGCCGCACATTGGAAGGCAGCCGGAGGTCTCAATGAAGAGGAAAGCGATGTCGCAATCTGGCCGCGTTGGCGGGTAGAGGATTGCACCCGACATCATGTCATGGCCGCGCGGTTCGAACATGAGGCCGGTGCGGATCCAGTCATATTCGGCCAGAAAATGCGCCCGCTTTTCCACCATATTGGCGCCGACGAGGTTCGGGCCGCCGCCTGCAACCAAGCGCACGGGATTGCCGCAGGTATGGCCGTCAACGCAGAAAAAAGTGTGAGTTGCCATGGTGTTCGCCGTTTCCCCTGAGCTTTTGATTCTGTTGTCTATGCCACGTACTTCATGTGTTGATTCAAGCTATTAAAGTTCTGAACCAGAATCTAGAATTTTCTCTAAAGTCTTGATTTTTCGTCTTAAAAGCGTTGTGGACTGAAACTTGATAGATCAATAGGCGGGTGCCGGCCTGCGATGAGATCAGCCACCAATCGGGCCGTCGCTGCGGATTGCGTCAGCCCGTAATGGCCGTGGCCAAAGGCGTGCACCACCAAGGGAGATTTCAGCGAATGGCCGATGACGGGCAAAGAGTCCGGAATAGATGGACGAAAGCCCATCCAGACGGTGCCCTGGTCAAAGCTTGGCAAATCACGAATGAACCGTTCGGCTTTCTTATAGAGCGCGCGGGTGCGGGCATGGTTCGGCGGTAGTTTCAGTCCAGCGAGTTCGACGGCACCACCGAGACGTAATCCGGTATCCAAGGGGGTGCCGACGAAGCCTGAGCCTTGGAACGAAACCGGACGATTAAGATAACGTGTCGAGCCGGGGAAAGAGATGTTATAGCCCCGTTCCGTATCGAGCGGCACATGGTCGCCGACGGTCGCAGCAATCGGCTTCGACCAAGCGCCCATCGCCACTACAACCCGATCGAACGCTATCGGCTCCCGTCCATCGAACCGCACAGCGACGCCCCGCTCGAGATCAATGGCTTTAACGCTCGCCTGTAAAAAATCGATATTGCGGGCACGCGCCGCTTCATACAGCGCCATTGTTACCAGATAAGGGTCCGAAACATGGGCCGCATCGGGGAAAAAGGCCGCTCCGGCGATGGCATCGGTCAGCGCCGGTTCCATTTGCCGAACCTCCGGACCATCGAGGTACTCGACGCGGATGCCAGCGGCTTCTTGGCGTTTGAGATGGGGCAGGGCAGCACGGAAATCGTCGTGGCTTTGGAAAGCAAAGAGCCCGCCGCGGCGGTGGATCATTTTTTCCATGCCGAGCCGGGCGGATAATTGCGTCCAAGCGGGCATGGCAAGGCTCTGCAAACCGATCAAGGCGTCAATAGAGCGGGTCAGATTAGACGGACGTGACGCAATCAGAAGGCGAACAAGCCAAGGCAGAATGGGAAGTAGATATTCCCGTCTGATCGCCAAAGGGCCCAACGGATCAGACAAGAATTTTGGAACTTGCCGGAGCATTTTGGGATGGGCAATAGGATCGATATCCGTGTGCGCCAGCCATCCTGCATTGCCCCGCGAGGCGCCCGCTGCGGGGCCCTCACGGTCAATGATAACCACGGAATGGCCTTCGTCGGCCAGCGCATGCGCGCTTGCCAAACCGACAAGGCCAGCTCCGAGGACGGCGATTTTCATCGTATTGGCCTAAGGCTCAGAGCTTGGGAAGGGTTGGACGAACGGCAACCGCCTTTTTCACAATCCCTTCAATGCGCGTGCGCTCGGCACCAGAAAGCGCGATGCGTGGCGCACGGCAGCGATCATTGGTATTGGTAACCAAAGCTTCCACGAGCTTGATGTTTTGGACAAGGCGCGCCGACACGTCGAGGTCGAGCAAAGGCTGGAACCAGCGGTAGATTTTAAGCGCTTCTTCCATCCGTCCGGCCTGCTGCAGCTTCCAGATCGCGACTGTTTCATCAGGGAACGCGCAGACCAGACCCGCAACCCAACCATGGGCACCCATCGCAAGGCTTTCGAGCGCGAGATTGTCGACGCCTGTGAAGACTTGGATCTTCTCGCCCATCAGGTTGAAGATGTGGGTGATGCGGCGAATGTCGTCTGACGATTCCTTAACCGCTGCAAAAAGCGGATCAGCCGCGAGGTCCATGAGCATTTCAGGAGTCAAATCAACGCCATAGGCAACCGGGTTATTGTAAATCATGACCGGCAATTGACCGGCTTTAGCCACAGCGCGGTAATGCGCCATCGTCTCATGCGGCTCGGATTTGTAAGGGATGCCGGGCAGAACCATGAAGCCCTGCGCGCCCGCTTTCGCGCCTGCCTCGGCAAGCGCCTGAGCGTTACGCGTCGAGCCGTCGACCACCGTCAGCAAGACCGGAATTTTGCCGTTCGCAACCCGCAGCGCCGTCTTGAGAATTTCGATTTTTTCGGACTGATCAAGGGTTGATGCCTCGCCCAGCGAGCCGCAAACAATCAAGCCATCAACGCCGGCATCGGTCTGCAATTTGAAGCAACGCTCCATTTCAGCGATGTCGAGGCGGTCATCGGTGGTAAATTTCGTGGTGACCGCTGGATAAACGCCAGTCCATTTCGCGTGCGACATTGTTGAGCCCTTTTTTGTAATTTTGTCTGATGCGGCTATAGCATCAAGTTTTCGGGAGGCAAATAACTTGCCGATAGCGAACAGGCTATAATTTAAAACTCCGGTGCAAAAGGCTTGAGCTGATATGATTAATCGTTCGATCGGTTTAGTGACGCTCGTCGTTGACGAGTACGATCCCGCGATCCGCTTTTTTGTTGAAATACTTGGCTTTTCGCTAATCGAGGACACCGAGCTTGGTGAAGGGAAGCGATGGGTTGTTGTTGCGGCGGGGGCTTCCGGCATTTCTCTTTTATTGGCGCGTTCAAAAAATCCAGAGGAAACACAGGCCATTGGGAGGCAAACCGGTGGACGGGTAGGCTTTTTCCTCGAAACCGATGATTTTATGAGAGATTTTGCAGATTATTCGGCACGCGGCGTTCGGTTTTTGGAGCCACCGCGTCAGGAGGCTTATGGAATGGTGGCGGTTTTTGAAGATTACTGTGGCAACCGATGGGATTTGATCGAGCGATCAAAGGAGCGCGCTTAATGGAAACGGTTAAAACGCCTGTGCAATGGCTAGAAGTTCCAAACCGCGCAGGCGACAATGCCCGTTTAGCGATGCGGTATCGACGCGGAAAAGGTCAGCCTATTCTGTGGCTTGGCGGATTCCGCTCGGACATGGATTCAACCAAAGCCGAAGCCATTGATGCTTGGGCCGAGCGCGAGGGGCGTCCTTTTATCAGGTTCGATTATTCGGCCCATGGACTAACCGGCGGCGATTTTGCCAAAATGACGCTTTCCGTCTGGCTTGATGATGCCTTGGCGGTTTGGGCTAGCCTTGGCGACGCAAAGCCGGTGATCGTTGGCTCATCCATGGGTGGATGGATAACTCTGCTCGCTGTTAAAGAACGCGCCCGGCTTGGTTTGTCCCCACCCTCGGCACTTGTTTTGATCGCCCCAGCCGTCGATTTTTCCGAAGAATTGATGTGGAAAGCTTTCCCAGAGGCGATCAAGGCAGAAATTTTGGCGAAGGGCGCTTTTTATCAGCCGTCATCCTATGGCGAGCCCTATCCAATAACGAAGGCATTTATCGAGGATGGGCGCAACCATCTTTTGTTCGGCGCACCGATTGAGCCCCATGCACCCGTCCATATTTTGCAAGGCATGAAGGATGACGCCGTGCCATGGTCACACGCTATGAAACTAGTCGAGCATTTACCGTTAAGTGATTGCAATCTGACTCTGATTAAGGACGGAGATCATCGGCTGTCGCGGGAAAAGGATATTGAGACGTTACTGCGGTTATTAAATACGTTTTAAGGTTTATAAGCCTGCTTTTTCTAATGTCTTGCTCATCCGATCGCGCCAGTCCGTTCCGCCAGCCGCTTTGAAGCGTGCAATGGTTTCAGGCGTTAAGCGAAGCGTAACCGCTTCTTTTGGCGAGGCAACTTTGGGGCGTCCACGTGCGCGCTTGATTGCGTCGGCTAGAGCCGGAAATAACTCGTTAAAGGGTTTTGCCATAGCGAGTTGTTCGTCTGTCAATTCTGGATTGTCAGGATCAGAAGCAATTCCCGCTTGAATACGCGCTTCTTGCTCGTCGGTTAGGGGGTTGTGTTTCATAAACGGCTCCTTTCCTTACGGCTCGCGGGACGCATAGAGATGATCGAAAGCGCTTCTTGGCCCAATGGGTGGAAAACAACGGCAATGATCCATTCCCCGTGCCATTCGCCGATAGCAACAAACCGATTATCATAGGAAGGAACGACAATAGCTTCGGCGAAGAATTCCGCGTCCAGATCGGCAAAATCCAATCCATGTTTTGCTAGGTTGGTTTCGCGCTTAATCTCATCCCAGACAATAAGCATATTTTATGTACACGAAAAATAAATTTGCGTCAATTATTTCCGTGTACGAAAATTTAATTCGTGTCAAACCAATTTAATTTAACACCCCAATCACCCCATCCGAAGCAATCGACACCTGCTTGCCATGCAGAGTGCGCTGATCAGCGGCCGAAAGAGCGTAGGCCGGCGGCACCGCCCAGCCCATTTCACGTGCTACGATAACACCGAGCAATAAAATGGCATCAGGCGCCGGCATAATAAGCGCAGTGGGTGAGCGGCCGCAATGGATAAGCTCCAGCATCACGGCAGCAGCGGATGACGAGCCTATCATGGCGGGCATGGCCAATATTTTTCCCGCAATCGATTGCCCACGCTCCGGATGGCGAGCGTCAATGATCAGTCCCGTGCGCGGGTCGACACCACCCCAGAAGCTGATCGGATGGGTCAGCGCCAAAACCTCGCCTTTACCTTCGCCTTCCAGAAGGACTTCTGCTTTTAGCGCCATAATGCTTGATCCCGGGTTAGGCGGCCGGTGACGGCGCTCTCTACACAGTCTTTTAACGAGCCATATTGCACCGCATATCCGGTATTGCCGGGGGCGTAATGGGCGAATTTGCCGGAATTGGTCATCAACACACCGTTACCCGCAGGTAAAATCGGCGTCACAACGACGCAGGTATCGGCCACAAAGGTTACGCCGAGTTTTTCGAGCGCCGAGCGTTGGCCATTGGCCTCAATCTGGCGGATCACGTGGCGGCCGGTGCAGGCATAAATGGTTTTTTCGAGCTTGCGGCCATTGATCAGATGCGACAGCGCCTCAACCTCGGCGATGGACAAATGAGGGCTGCCAATAGCGACCGCGTCGATGGCCTCGTCGGTTGTCGTGGAAAGTCTTTTGAGCGCACCGAGGACCATCTCCGCGGTGACATGAATGGTTTTCTCAGTAGGCTTTCCTTGAAGCGCCGTGGCCACATCGGCAGCTTCCGGCGTGACGCCTGCAATATGGAATAAGCCAACGCCACCCGATGAAGCGGCTGCGGCACCAAAGGCCTTGAGATTATCCTCATTAGGCATGCCCTGCAGCCCGTCAACAACGCCAATCGAATTGACCATTTCGAGGCCGAACCATGTGCCAAGTACCGGATAAAACACGTCCGAGCGGCGAAGCGCTTCCGATAGACCGGATACGTCGGCGACAACCCGTGCGCGGCGGTTTTCGACGCGATGGAGGCCATAATCGGGGGCAAATCCTACGATCGCGCATGCAATATCGAGAAAATCGCCGTAGCGATTGGTGCGCGCGCCGAGAACAGAATTGCAAAACACCACGGCATTCGATTCGCCCCAAGCGACATCGCTGCCGAGCGCCGGGCGATGTCCGGCTTGATAGGGCGAGCAGGTCCAAGAGGGCTCACAGCCCATCGCCTCATAAGCCATCATCATGCGCTTGGCCATGTCGCGTTCGGCTGGCGGCATGCGTTGTTTGGAGCAACCGACGAGATCCAGCGCGCCAACATTAAGCGTTGAGCGAACTTTGACCTTGGCTGCACCTTCGACGAGTTTTTCGGCAAAGAGCGTACCGGAATCGCCATGATAGAGCGCACCATCAATATGGGCGGATGCAACCGGGATCAGGCGCGGCGCCCCCATCAATCTGGCGGTATCGGCAACAATCCGCATGGCCATGGCAGCGCCTTGGCCTTCCGAGCCATTGGCTATGGCAAGCTGGTGTTCAGAAAGGGTCAACGACATGAAAGAGGCTCCTCTCACACCACGGGGCCTTAATCCCAAGCCAATGTCAATGGGTCAGCTAAAGTGACCTAATTTATGGGTTTATTCGTTCGTTGTCATACTAAATACCCAAAATTTAGTCGTTTCGAATTCCTTTAGCGGCTTGACCGGACCTATCTTGCGTATAAAGTCGAGAGATTATGCAGGGATTATTCGGAGTGCTTGTCTGAAGGCGAGACCAATCCGGAGATCTTAATCGGCCGAGAAATCGGCACAACGGGCGACGAGACCCGATAACCAATGGAGGAAGGCTCATGGCGAGCGTTACGATGATCGTGAATGGCAAAGAAGTTACCGCGAATGTGGATCCGCGGACCCTTCTCGCTCAGTTCTTGCGTGAGCATCTTCATTTAACCGGTACCCATGTGGGTTGTGACACCAGCCAATGCGGCGCGTGCGTTGTGCATGTCGATGGTCGCTCGATTAAGAGCTGCACGACTTTGGCTGTGGCCTGTGATGGGGCTTCGGTCACAACGATTGAAGGCATTGGTACGCCGGACCATTTGCATCCGATGCAGGCCGCTTTCCGTGAAAATCATGGTCTTCAATGCGGCTTCTGCACGCCAGGCATGATCATGTCGGCGATCGATATAGTGAACCGCAAGGGCCATCAGCTAGACGAACACACGATCCGCGAAGAGCTTGAAGGCAATATCTGCCGCTGCACGGGCTATCATAATATCGTGAAAGCAGTTGCTGCCGGTGCGCAGGCGATGGCTGGTAAATAATAGCATTTGAACACAGGCCCATTCGGGCGTCGAAGACTATGACCGCCCGAAGGCGGCTTTGGAGGAATATCCCATGAGTTCAACGACAGGCATTGGAGCCTCGGTGCTCCGCAAAGAAGACATCCGGTTCATTACCGGCAAAGGACAATATACCGATGATGTGAATCGTCAGGGACAGGCGCATGCCTATTTCCTACGCTCGCCCCATGCCCATGCGACGATTAAGAAACTCGACATTTCGGCTGCCAAAAAAGCACCGGGCGTGCTTGACGTTTTGACTGGTGATGATCTCGCCCACGACAAAGTCGGCGGTCTCATTTGCGGCTGGATGATCCATAACAAGGATGGCTCGCCCATGAAGGCTGGCGCTCATCCGGCATTGGCGCAAGGCAAAGTGCGCTATGTAGGCGATCATGTCGCTGTCATTATTGCAGAGACCTATTCGCAAGCCAAAGACGCCGCTGAAAAGATTGTTGTTGATTATGGCGTCTTGCCAGCGGTCGTTGACATGAACACCGCCTCGAAAGGCCCAGCCATTCATGACGTTGCATCGGACAATGTGGTCTATGATTGGCATCTCGGCGATAAGGCTGCAACGGAAGCAGCTTTCAAAAATGCCAAGCATGTCACCAAGATTGATCTCGTGAATAACCGCCTTATCCCTAACGCGATGGAACCTCGCGCTGCGGTGGGTGATTATGATGCGGGTACGGAAGTCTTCACGCTTTATACCACAAGCCAAAATCCGCATGTCGCGCGTCTCGTGCTCTCTGCCTTTATCGGCATTGCACCAGAACATAAGCTGCGCGTAATTGCACCGGATGTCGGTGGTGGTTTCGGCTCGAAGATCTTTATTTATGCCGAAGAAACGGTCTGCGTTTGGGCCTCCAAGCGCGTGGGTCGCCCTGTTAAATGGACGGCTGATCGCACGGAAGCTTTCTTGTCGGATGCTCATGGCCGTGACCATATCACGCATGCTGAATTAGCACTTGATGACAAGGGTAAAATTCTTGCTTTCCGCGTGAAGACGAAGGCCAATCTAGGTGCCTATCTCTCGACCTTCTCAAGCTGCGTACCGACCTATCTCTACGCACCGCTTTTGTCGGGGCAGTATGATATTCCGGCGATTTATGTTGAAGTCGAAGGGATCTACACAACAACAGCACCGGTTGATGCTTATCGTGGCGCTGGTCGTCCGGAAGCGACCTTCGTTGTCGAACGCGTGATGGAAGTCGCCGCTCGCGAATTGGGTATGGATCCAGCCACGTTCCGGCGGAAGAATTTTGTTAAATCCTTCCCGCATCAAACGCCTGTGATCATGTGCTATGACACGGGCAATTATACCGCTTCGCTCGATCTTGCACTTGAAATGGCGGACTATAAAAACTTCGGCAAGCGCAAGAAGGAAAGTGCCAAGAATGGCAAGCTGCGCGGTATCGGTTTCTCGGCCTATATCGAGGCGTGCGGTATCGCTCCTTCGGCAGCCGTTGGCTCCCTCGGTGCGGGCGTCGGTCTTTGGGAATCCGCCGAAGTTCGCGTCAATCCGGTCGGCACGGTTGAAGTGCTCACGGGTTCACACAGCCACGGCCAAGGTCACGAGACGACGTTTGCCCAGCTCGTGTCGGATCGCTTGGGTATCGACATCAATTCGGTGGCGATTGTGCATGGCGATACGGACAAAGTGCAGTTCGGCATGGGCACCTATGGATCGCGCTCCGGCTCGGTCGGCATGTCGGCGATCTCGAAGGCGCTCGATAAGGTCATTGCCAAGGGCAAGAAAGTCGCATCCTACGCACTCGAAGCTTCTGAAAAGGATATTGAGTTCAAGGATGGCCGCTTCTCGGTTGCGGGCACCGACAAGTCACTCGCTTTCGGTGAAGTAGCCTTGCAAGCCTATATCGCGCACAAGTTTACAGGCGCGGAATTGGAGCCAGGTTTGAAGGAAGGCGCGTTCTACGATCCGACGAACTTCACCTTCCCATCGGGCGTGCATATTTGCGAAGTCGAGATCGATCCGGATACGGGTGTCACCTCGATTGAAAAATGGACGGCCGTTGATGATTTCGGAAACGTGATCAACCCGATGATCGTTGAAGGTCAGGTTCATGGCGGTATCGCTCAGGGTATCGGTCAGGCGTTGATGGAAGGCGCACATTACGACAAGGATGGTCAGCTCGTTACCGCCAGCTACATGGATTACACCATGCCGCGTGCGGATAATCTGCCATCGTTCCAGATCGGTATGACCAACACGCCTTGCACCACCAACCCGCTCGGTTTGAAGGGTTGCGGTGAGGCGGGTGCGATTGCTTCGCCACCGGCTGTGATCAACGCGATTACAGACGCTATCGGTCATGAAAACATTGCGATGCCTGCTACCCCGCAGGCGGTCTGGATGGCCATTCAGGCTTCCGGCAGCAAAATCGCAGCAGAATAAGATCCAAGGAGAATAGAGAACATGTACGCCTTTTCCTATCACTCACCGAAAACGGTACGTCAGGCCGCTACGCTTCTTGGCAAGAATCCTGATGCAAAGGTTTTGGCCGGTGGCCAAACATTGCTCCCAACCATGAAGCAACGCCTCGCTTCGCCTTCCGCCCTTGTCGATCTCGGCAAGGCAGAGGGGATGTCGGGCATCGAAGTGAAGGGTCGCAACGTCGTTATCGGCGCAATGACCCGCCATGCGGATGTTGCGACTTCGGCCATTGTTGGCGAAGCCATTCCGGCGCTCGCGGCTTTGGCCGGTGGTATCGGCGATCCAGCCGTCCGCAACCGCGGCACGATTGGCGGCTCTATTGCCAATAACGACCCTGCTGCGGATTATCCGTCTGCCGTGCTCGCTCTTGGTGCGACGATCATCACAAATAAGCGCAAGATCCCTGCAGATCAGTTTTTCCAAGGCATGTTCTCAACTGCACTGGAAGAAGGCGAAGTCATTGTGAAGGTTTCCTTCCCAATTCCTTCGAAGGCCGCTTACGAGAAGTTCCCGAATCCAGCCTCGCGCTACGCGATGGTAGGTGTGTTTGTCGCCAAGAAGGGTTCAGAAACCCGCGTGGCGGTAACGGGTGCAGGCTCGGATGGCGTGTTCCGCTCGGCGGAATGCGAAGCAGCTCTCAAGGCTCGCTTTAATCCGAAGTCTTTGGATGGCGTCAAAGTGAAGGCTTCGGGCCTCAACTCCGACATCCATGCGAGCTCGGAATATCGCGCCCATCTCATTCCGGTAATCGCCAAGCGCGCGGTCGCCAAAGCCATGGCGAAGTAACGCAGATTGTTTTTCAAAGGCGCTTGTCCTTTGATCTGTTTCATTGAATGCCCGGCCTCGTGCCGGGCATTCTTATTGGGTAAGCCCTTTTTGCCGTTGGAGCGTATTTATGACCATGACCCCTTTGCCTGTCTCAATTGATGCGATGGAAGCACTTCTCGCCTCGGGCGATTATGTCGCCGACCGCTCGCTCTCAACCGTATTGTTTCTGGCTTTGAAAATGGGTCGCCCGATTTTGCTCGAAGGCGAGGCGGGCGTCGGCAAAACCGAGATCGCCAAGGTCTTGGCCAAAACCTTGGGCCGCAAGTTAATTCGGTTGCAATGCTATGAGGGTCTTGATGTCTCCTCCGCTGTCTATGAATGGAACTATGCCGCGCAGATGATGGCGATCCGTTTATCGGAAGCCGAAGGCGGTCTTGATCGCGCCCAATTGGAGCAGAATATTTTCTCGGAGCGCTATCTGGTGCGCCGTCCCATTCTTGACGCTTTGACGCCCGATGTGGCCGGACCGCCCGTGCTGTTGATCGATGAGCTTGACCGGACGGACGAAGCCTTTGAAGCCTATTTGCTGGAGGTTCTCAGCGATTTTCAGGTGACGATACCCGAGTTTGGCACGGTGAAAGCGCCTCAGCCGCCGATTGTGATTGTAACTTCCAATCGGACCCGCGAAATCCACGACGCGTTGAAGCGCCGCTGCCTCTATCATTGGGTGGATTATCCAACTGCCGAACGCGAATTGGAGATCGTTCGCATTAAGGCGCCGCAATCGCCCGAAAAACTCTCCGCCGAAATCGTGGCCTTTGTGCAGGCACTGCGCAAACAGGATTTGTTCAAAGTACCGGGTGTTGCCGAAACGCTCGATTGGGCGACCGCGCTTGTGGAGCTGGATGCTGTGGCGCTCGACCCCAAGCAGGTGTCCGATACGCTCGGTGTTCTTCTGAAATATCAAGACGATATTCAAAAAATGCAGGACTCCGAAATCAAGGCGATTTTGGACGAGGTGAAGGTGAATGCGAAGCCCGGCCAGCCTGGCGTGTGATTGTTTAACGATGTCCGGTAAACTCTCCGAAAACATTGCCTATTTTGCTCGTGCCTTACGAGAGGCCGGATTGCCTCTAGGCCCCGGTGCAGTGCTCGACGCCGTTGAGGCGGTAGAGGCGGCCCATATCGGAAGCAAGGAAGACTTTTTCTGGACGCTGCACGCGATTTTCGTGAAAAAGCGCGAACATTCGGATGTGTTTACCCAGGCCTTTCGGATTTTCTTCCGCAGGCGTTCGCTGATCGAAAAAATCATCGCGACGCTTTCGCCC